>NZ_CAMPQA010000010.1:0-174030 GCF_946902935.1 Yersinia sp. Marseille-Q5920
TGTTTGATTTGCTATGAGTTAACATAGCGATGCTCAAAGATTACTTTCTGCAAATATGCATTCGAACCGAAGTTCAAATGTGTACTGCTTTGGTCACTCTTCAAGACTTTGATATTTCTTCTGCCTGCCGAAACAGGCTTCGATATCGTCTTGCGAGTGCCCACACAGATTGTCTGATAAATTGTTAAAGAGCGTTCGTTACCCGTTTGCCTTTCGGCGAATCTTACGGTAACGCGGGAGGCAGATAATACGCTTTCCCGCTACAGAGTCAACCACTTAATCAGTTAATTTCCTCTGTTCTCCCCAGCCACTCTGTGAAGTTGCTCACAGCGCCGTGTCGATGGATGCGCATTATAGGGAGCTGCTTCAGAATGGCAAGGGTTTATATTAAAGTTTTTTCCGTTTGCTGACTATTTAAACGAAACGACTATTTGTGACGCATTTTTATCGCTTTTGGCAGGTCAGCCAGGCTATTTAGCACCCAATCTGCCGCTGCTTCACCTTCTGCAGTCACAGGCTTACCGGTGCGGACTAACACTTTAGTACCGATATTTGCCGCTAGTGCTGCCTGCATATCTTCAATTTTGTCGCCAACCATATAAGAAGAAGCCATATCGATGTTCAATTCACTTTGTGCTTGCAGTAACATGCCTGGCAATGGCTTACGGCATTCACATGTTTCGCGAAACTCCGCTACACTGCCATCGGGATGATGTGGGCAGAAATAGATACCATCTAAATCAACACCACGATCAGCAAGAGACCAATCCATCCACTCGGTGAGGCTCAAAAATTGCTCTTCGGTAAAAATACCGCGCGCAATCCCTGATTGGTTGGTAACCAAAACCAGAGCAAAACCCATTTCTTTCAATTCACGGCAAGCATCAATAACACCATCGATAAACTGAAAATTATCAATTTCGTGGACATAACCATGATCAACATTAATTGTTCCATCACGATCTAAAAATATTGCGGGGACGGGCTGAGTCACTTATCTGCTCCTGAGGGCTGTAAACTTGGTTAGTATCGCATGTTTTCTTACCGATTGAGAATGGCAGAGAATCAGTGTTGCCAGTTGACTTAGCCGTCTAGACGCCTTAACATCCAATCTATACTTTGGGTTCTGCCAAAGTTTACTTTTTATCTAGCCACGGAAATGACGATAAAATAAGAATAATATGATTAAACTTTCTCATATCAGCAAAGTATTCCAGCAGGGTTCGCGCACCATTACCGCGCTTTCAGACGTGAGTTTGCACGTCCCAGCTGGGCAAATTTATGGCGTTATTGGTGCCTCAGGTGCCGGTAAAAGTACCTTGATCCGATGCGCCAATATGTTAGAACGCCCCACCAGCGGACAAGTACTGGTTGATGGGCAAGATCTGACAACTTTATCTGAAGGCCAACTGACTCGCGCTCGTCGTCAGATTGGCATGATTTTCCAGCATTTCAATTTGCTCTCCTCGCGCACAGTGTATGGCAATATCGCGTTGCCACTTGAACTGGACAACACATCACGTGCAGATATAAAGAAGAGAGTCACTGAGCTGCTGGATTTAGTCGGGCTTGCCGATAAACAAGATGCTTACCCTGCAAATCTGTCCGGTGGGCAAAAACAACGCGTTGCTATCGCCCGCGCTTTGGCCAGTAATCCTAAGGTTCTGCTGTGTGACGAAGCCACCAGTGCGCTGGATCCTGCAACCACCCGTTCAATTCTGGAATTGCTAAAAGATATTAATCGCCGTTTGGGTCTGACCATCTTGCTTATTACCCATGAAATGGATGTGGTGAAACGCATTTGTGATCAAGTTGCGGTTATCAGTGATGGCAAATTGATTGAGAAAGACAGTGTCAGTGAAGTGTTTTCTCATCCAAAAACACCACTGGCGCAACAATTTATTCAATCAACCCTACATTTGGATATTCCAGAAGATTACGCACTGCGTATGACCCAAGAGCCAACCACAGACCGAGTCCCGCTGCTTAAACTGGAGTTCACCGGTAAGTCTGTTGATGCGCCGTTGATTTCACAGGCTGTTCGTCGCTTTAATATTGATATTGGTATCCTTAGCTCGCAAATGGACTATGCCGGCGGTGTTAAATTTGGTGTCATGCTGGCTGAGCTGCATGGCGACAATCATGATGGCCTCGCAGCTATCAAATTCTTGCAAGATCATCATGTAAAAGTAGAGGTTCTGGGTTATGTCTGAGGCAATGATGTGGTTAATGGGCCGAGGCGTCTGGGAAACTCTAATGATGACGTTTGTCTCTGGCTTCTTTGGTTTTGTGTTGGGGCTGCCTGTCGGGGTTCTATTGTATGTCACTCGCCCAGGGCAAATTATTGCGAACAATAAGATTTATCGCACCTTGTCTGGGGTAGTGAATATCTTCCGCTCCATACCTTTTATTATCTTATTGGTATGGATGATTCCATTCACTCGGATGATCGTCGGCACCTCTATTGGTTTACAGGCGGCAATAGTCCCGTTAACGGTAGGTGCCGCTCCGTTTATTGCTCGCATGGTGGAAAATGCTCTTTTGGAAATTCCATCAGGATTGGTTGAAGCAGCCCGTGCTATGGGTGCTACACCCATGCAAATCATCAAAAAAGTGTTGTTACCCGAAGCGCTACCAGGTTTGGTAAATGCAGCCACAATTACTTTAATTACCTTAGTGGGTTATTCCGCTATGGGGGGCGCAGTCGGTGCCGGTGGTTTAGGTCAAATCGGCTATCAGTATGGTTACATTGGTTATAATGCCACGGTAATGAATACAGTGTTGGTGCTATTAGTTATTTTGGTTTATCTGATTCAGTTAAGTGGCGATCGGATCGTAAAAGCCGTTACCCACAAGTAGTTATTGATACATATATTACCCAAAGGACTTGGATCTACAGGTAGGCAGCAAGCGAATGAATCCTGATGAGCTTACTCAAGTAAGTGATTCAGGTGAGTGAACGTAGCGAACAACCCTGTAGCCCAAAGTACGAAGGGTATAGCGACGGCCTCACACAGCGGCGCATCTTAACAAGTGTTTATAGAGGAAAGGATATGTCTTTAAAATTCAAATCTATTGCGGCAGTTAGTGCATTAATCGGTACTCTGGCACTGGTGGGTTGCGGCCCAGCGGAAAAAGATCCAAACCATATTAAAGTCGGTGTAATTGTGGGTGCTGAACAGCAAGTTGCTGAAGTTGCACAAAAAGTAGCAAAAGAAAAATATGGCCTGGATGTTGAATTGGTCACCTTCAATGATTATGTATTACCGAATGAAGCACTGAGCAAAGGCGATATTGACCTGAATGCTTTCCAGCATAAACCTTATCTGGATCAGCAAATCAAAGATCGTGGCTACAAACTGGTTTCTGTTGGTAACTCATTCGTTTACCCGATTGCTGGTTACTCTAAAAAAATCAAATCATTGGAAGAACTACAACCTGGCTCTCAGGTAGCATTGCCAAATGACCCGACTAACCTGGGCCGCTCACTGTTGCTGCTGCAAAAAGTCGGTCTGATTAAACTGAAAGACGGCGTTGGTCTGCTGCCAACAGTGCTGGATGTGGTTGAGAACCCTAAAAACCTGAAATTGATTGAACTGGAAGCGCCTCAGTTGCCACGTTCTTTGGATGACCAACAGATCGCATTGGCAATCATCAACACCACTTATGCTAGCCAAATTGGCCTGACACCGGCTAAAGATGGCCTGTTTGTCGAAGATAAAGACTCACCTTACGTTAACCTGATCGTGGCCCGTGAAGACAACAAAGATGCGGAAAACGTGAAGAAATTCGTTCAAGCTTATCAATCTGACGAAGTTTACGACGCAGCAAACAAAGCATTCAATGGTGGTGCAGTTAAAGGCTGGTAATAGTCAGTTAGCTATTTTGCTGAATACTGAATTTGCTGAATATAGGTTTCCTAAATTCACTGTTTGCTAAATATATTGCAAGACGGGCTATAGCCCGTCTTGTTATTTGCATAATAGATTGCTTCAATAGCGCCTCTTAAATAAAAAGGCTGAGGAATTTCTATGCGTGCGTTACCTCTGTGTCTGTTAGCTCTCTCGCTAACTGGGTGTTCCGTGCTTCAATCAAAGCCATCCACCACAGAAAATCCGGTTAAGCAACCGTCTCCGGTTATCAAATCCAGCCCTACCGTTGCCCCTCGTCCGGCTCCGGTAAAACTGTATAAAAGTGCAGAAGAGCTTGTTGGTAAGCCTTTTCGCGATTTAGGCGAAGTGTCCGGTGAATCTTGCCAATCCACCGTTCAGGACTCCCCACCGAGTATTGCAACCGCTCGTAAGAGAATGCAGACTCGAGCATCCTATATGAAAGCCAATGCAGTCTTACTGCATCAATGTGAAATACAAAGTGGTGTCCCCGGCTGTTATCAACAAGCCGTGTGTCAAGGCTCTGCACTGAATGTTTCATCAAAATGAGTGTTTTCTCCTTTAATCAGATTGGCGTCATCCGCTCACCCTATAAAGAAAAGTTTGCCGTGCCGCGCCAACCGGGTCTGATTGAAGATGGTGGTGGCGAATTGCACCTATTAGCTCCCTATAACCAAGCGGAAGCTGTGCGAGGTTTGGCTGATTTTAGCCATTTATGGGTGATGTTCGTTTTCCATCAAACCATGGATGGTGGTTGGCGGCCTACGGTTCGCCCTCCGCGCCTAGGTGGTAATACTCGAATGGGGGTATTTGCCACCCGCTCCACCTTTCGGCCTAACCCGATTGGCATGTCCCTCATAGAGTTGAAAGGGGTGCATTGCCAAGGAGGACAAGTCATTTTGACGCTAGGCAGTCTGGATCTCGTTGATGGCACGCCAGTGATTGATATCAAACCTTATTTGCCTTTTGCGGAGAGCCAACCCCACGCGCGCGCGGGTTTTGCTCAAACAGCACCCGATGCAGACATGCCGGTGAGTTTTTCTCCTACCGCCGAACAACAGTTAATACAGCAACAACAACGTTATCCACATTTGCGGCGTTTTATCACTCAGGTTTTAGCGCAAGACCCGCGCCCAGCCTACCGAAAAAGTGATAATGAAAGCCGAGAATATGCGGTTCTACTACTAGAATTTAACGTGCGCTGGCGGGTTATTGCCGGCCAAACGGAAGTGTTATCACTCGACCCATACTAAATTTCACCCAGCTCTCTTTTGACAACCCGCACTCGCTGGTAAACTAAATTACTTTTTACTTTTTTGGCTGCCTCTATTTGTTGCAGTGCCAATGGAACCAAAACATCATGCGTACTAGCCAATATTTGCTCTCCACTCTGAAGGAGACACCTGCTGATGCTGAAGTGATCAGCCACCAGTTGATGCTCCGCGCCGGGATGATCCGTAAACTGGCCTCAGGTCTTTATACCTGGTTGCCGACCGGAGTCCGGGTGTTGAAGAAAGTCGAAAACATCGTGCGTGAAGAAATGAATAACGCCGGTGCAATCGAAGTTTCAATGCCTGTCGTGCAACCGGCTGATTTATGGCAAGAGAGTGGTCGTTGGGAACAATATGGCCCTGAACTGTTACGTTTTGTTGACCGCGGCGAGCGCCCTTTTGTACTCGGCCCAACTCATGAAGAAGTCATTACTGACTTGATTCGTGGCGAGATCAACTCTTACAAGCAGTTGCCACTGAATTTCTTCCAAATTCAAACCAAGTTCCGTGATGAAGTTCGCCCACGTTTTGGCGTGATGCGCGCCCGTGAGTTCCTGATGAAAGACGCTTACTCTTTCCATACCACTCAGGAATCATTGCAGGAAACTTATGACGCAATGTATGCCGCATACAGTAAAATTTTCAGCCGTATGGATCTGAATTTCCGTGCGGTACTGGCAGATACTGGCTCCATCGGTGGCAGTGCATCCCACGAGTTCCAAGTGCTGGCAGACAGTGGTGAAGACGATATCGTGTTCTCAACCGGTTCTGATTATGCTGCTAACATTGAATTCGCTGAAGCGCTGGCACCGGCTCAACCACGAGCAGCTGCGGCAGAAGAACTGCGTATCATTGATACTCCGAATGCAAAAACCATCGCTGAATTAGTCGAGCAGTTCACACTGCCGATTGAAAAAACCGTGAAAACCTTAATAGTTCATGCTCATGAAGAGAGTGGCCATAAGCTGGTTGCCCTGCTGGTTCGTGGTGATCACGAGCTGAACGAGGTTAAAGCTGAAAAATTGCCACAAGTTGCCAAGCCACTGACTTTCGCGACAGAAGAAGAAATTCGCGCCGCTATTGGTGCTGGCCCAGGTTCATTAGGCCCGGTCAATCTGCCATTGCCTGTTGTCGCTGATCGCAGTGTCGCTGTGATGAGTGATTTTGGCGCAGGCGCGAATATCGATGGCAAACATTACTTTGGCATTAACTGGGAGCGTGATTTGCCGCTGCCACACATTGCAGACTTGCGCAATGTGGTTGAAGGCGATATTAGCCCAGATGGTCAAGGCACTTTGCTTATCAAACGCGGCATTGAAGTGGGTCATATCTTCCAGTTAGGGACGAAATACTCAGAAGCCATGAAAGCCACAGTTCAAGGTGAAGATGGCCGCAACCAAGTGATGACCATGGGCTGTTACGGTATTGGGGTTTCCCGTGTGGTTGCTGCTGCCATTGAACAGAATCATGATGACCGCGGTATTATTTGGCCGGATGCTATTGCACCATTCCAGGTGGCTATTTTGCCAATGAATATGCATAAATCTTTCCGCGTCAAAGAACTGGCAGAAGAGTTATATACGACCCTGCGCTCTCATGGCATTGACGTTATTCTCGACGATCGTAAAGAGCGCCCTGGCGTGATGTTTGCTGATATGGAATTAATTGGCGTGCCACACAATATCGTTATTGGTGACCGCAATCTCGACAGCGAAGAAGTGGAATATAAAAATCGCCGTGCTGGTGAAAAGCAAATGATTAAAACCAGTGAAATCATTGATTTCTTGCTGAGCCAAATCAAACGCTAATTAGCTCTAAATAGAAAGCCGCCAGAATGTGAATAACAGCTGGCGGTTTTTTTATTGCAGCAAAAGTCAGATTCTACTGACTGTCGCAGCTCTTATTGGCATTGAACTGAATATCGCCTGCCGGGATCAGTGTTTTATCTGATTGCCCTTCCTCCATTGACGGCCGAATATCAAAATGGCCATTAAGGGTCAGGAATACTGGTTCCCCCACATTTTTACGCGCTTTTAAATATCCCTTTTCCAAGGCGATATTATTTTCCACTGGGAAAGTTTTGCCCGTTGCGCAATCGGTAAATACTGCCGCATCAGCAAAGTATTTATACATGCCGCTAAGCGGCATCGGCGTTTTAGGTAAAGGCTGAGCGCTGGGTACTAACTGATAATTCAATTTAGATTCAATCGGCAGGCCTTGTTGATCAAGCATTACAAGGTTTTTACCAACAGGTCGGAAATAACGTTTTTCCCCCTGCCCGGTGGTTAACACTAATTTATCCGCCGTACGCGCCCAGTGACCATATTCTGCAAATGCTTGGTCACCATCTTTGCTACCAAGATAAACTTCTTTCAAAATAAAAGTTCCATCACTATCGAGGAACAAAGAAGTATCCAGGCCGCTGCAATCTGCACAAGGTAAAACACCCTGATAACTTTGCTGCATGGGTTGTAAAACCTGCTCAACCGGCTGATGCCGATTATTACAACCTAATAATGACAGTGCACCTACTGCCAAAAATAGCGTTATTGTTAATTTACTCACAGTCATTCTCCCATACTGTGTCCGATATAAAAGGATGAAGCCGCATCAGTCACTATTGGGGCTGATATCAGCATCAATCCTGATGTATTTTACCGCGCAGCGCTTTTGTCGCTCCTTTGCGGACTTTACTTTCAACTCGCCTGATTTTTGAACCTTTGGTCGGTTTCGTCGCCCTGCGAGTTTTTTCTACCACCATCGCCTGACGGATTAATGCTACCAACCGCGCTAATGCAGCCTCGCGATTCATATCCTGGCTACGGTATTCTTGCGCTTTAATAATGATGACCCCCTCAGCGGTCATCAAATGGCTATTGAGCAATAATAGCCTTTCTTTATAATACTCTGGCAGGCTTGAGGCCTTAATGTCAAAGCGCAAATGGATGGCTGTTGAGGTTTTATTCACATGCTGCCCACCCGCACCTTGGGCCCGAATAGCCGTCAGTTCAATCTCGCTGTCGGGTAAGCTGACATTATTGGATATAATCAACACGCTTATTGCCCATCGCCTTGCCATTCATCAAAACTAATTTCCAGATTATTCTTATCATCTGATAACCAAATAGTTCCCTCTTGCAGCGTGGCTTGCAATGACATATTGCGCTGAGACAGCGCGGCCAACTTTGCCATTTTTTCATCATCCAGGAAACGCACCCGAAGATTACGATGCCCCGATAACTTTTCCTGCACCTGTGGCCACCACACTTTAGCGGCCCTTTCGCTGTAAGCATAGAGCACAACTTGCTGTGACTGGTTACAAGCTTTACGCAACCGCTTTTCCTCTGGCAGCCCCAATTCAACCCATAGTTCAATGCCATTGTGATCATTGTGACGCCAAATTTCAGGTTCGTCATCAGCACTCAAGCCTTTGGTAAACAACAAACGCTCATCAGCATGACAAATCCATGCCAATAAACGCAACATCATGCGCTGGTCAGTTTCAGATGGGTGTTGCGCGATGGTCAGGTTAATATCCTGAAAAAAATTACGGTCCATATCAGCGATGTTAACGGCAGCTTTATGGATGGTTGCTTTTAGTGCCATGGGTGACCTCTTAATTATCTGGCTTATAGTGTACTTGATTAAGTCTGCTAGCAGCCAGCCCGGTATAAAGTGAGTTATTAATTGTATCAATACTAAAAAGAAAGCTTTGTTCTGGCGCTGATATCTCCAACACTCCTGTGCTATAGTCCTTATAAGTTCAGAGTTTATCTTCGTAGGTTAACAGCGTGGTATTTGTGCTGAGAATCTACCGGGTTAAACTTTTCCGGGAGGATTACTGTGCAGCAATACTGTGAATTAGTACGCCGTTTTTATGCCGAAATTGGAAGTGGTGACCTTGGCTACGTGCCAGACGCCCTGCGCTGTGTATTGAAAGCATTGGACGAAGTTGCGGCTAACGACGCACTCCCGTCCTCCGTTAGGGAACAGGCGGCCTATGCCGCCGCTAACTTATTGGTGAGCGATTATGTCGATGAGTGAAGAGTATCAACCCATCAATTGTGATGACTACGATAATCTGGAACTCGCCTGCCAACATCACCTGATACTGACGTTGAAGTTGAGAGGCGGTGAGCTTGTAGAAGGTAAAGCTAGTGACCTGCTGCTGAGAAAAAAGGTCGAATACCTGATTGTCGAGCAAGAGGGGACAATGCGTGAGTTACGTCTTGACCACATAGCCAGCTTCAGTCACCCCGAGATAGGGACTGTAGTAGTAAGTGCATCATAATTCTGCACCTTTAACGACGGGCCACTGAAAAGTGGCCCGTTTTGCATTCAGGACAGGCTAATTAAGGTTTCAAACTCGCATAATAAGCCGCCAAATCTGAAAAATCCTCATCAGACAAATTAACAACATAGGCGCGCATCACTTCCGCCTGTCCACCGGTACGCGTCCCTTTCTTATAAGCTGCCAGTGATTGTTCTAAATACATAGCATTTTGCCCTGCAAGATTAGGATACATAGGCACTGAAACTTTGCCCTGTGCACCATGGCAGGCCACACAGCTGGCTGACTTCACACGACCGGCTTCTATATCATTTTTTGCCAATGCCGAAAAACTACATAAACTAAGTGCCACTATACTAACGACTAATTTCATCATTGCTCCTCAAGAATCAACAATATTATTTCTTCTTATTATTTAATGCCGGTTTGGCCCAATGTAGATGCCAGCACGGGTCGCCTTCATTAACTTGCCCCGCTTGAGTGACAAATACACCGGCAGCGGCAATTAATTGTTCGCCAAAATACAGCAGAGGAATACGTTCCCGTTGCCACGGCGGGATACCTAACTCCTGCCATATTTTCTTGCCTTGACGAGAGTGGTGCCGCCCGACAATTTTTATATCCCCTTGTAAACCAAAGCGAATGCTTATTTCTTCGCCAAGAGCGGGAGGCTTAATAGCTTGCCCGCCCTCGCGCGTAAAACTCAGCACCCCAAGATTGGCGGGCAAAATCAAAGGCGCGGGTACAGCCACCGCCTCGTCAGGTGCGACCTGAACCTTAGCCCAAGACAGATGCGGTGTTCGTATCTCTGCCAGTGGTGATAGCAGGTACAAATATTGCCTAAAACGGCGAACCTGATATATGCCAAGAGTCAATTGAGGCTCGGCATCCTGTCTGGCCATCGCCACTTCCAACCACAAACGTTGCAGTTGGCTTTGTGATGGCATTGAAGCACCACGTCCAGCCAACCAACGGCGCAATATCGCGGCGCGTTTAGCCTCGGAGGCAAGTAATAACCCCTCGACAGACAGCGCTCCCTCTTCATTTTGCAGTTGTTGCAGATTATCAGCCAGCAACTCATCCAATAGTTGCTCTTGTTCAGCACATAAACTGGCACTGCGCGCCGTCGCTTGAGCAAAATGTGGCCAGCGCTGAGTCAACAAAGGTAAGATTCTTAATCGCAGGAAATTGCGATCAAAACGATCGTCCTGATTACTGTCATCTTCAATCCATTGTAAGTGCTGTGTTCGAGCATAGTTTTCTAACATTTCACGAGAAAATGCCAATAATGGCCGCCATAGTTGGCTGTGAGCAAAAGGCATTTTAGCCGCCATGGCAGATAAACCCGCCGGGCCACTGCCGCGTTTGAGTGCCAGTAAGAAGGTTTCACACTGGTCATCTAAATGCTGGGCGGTAAGCAGTACTTCATTGGCGGCTAAATGTGAGGTAAAAGCCTCATAACGAGCGGTTCGCGCCGCCGCCTCAATACCCGCATGACGCGTATCAATATTAACGCGCACCACTTTCAGTGGAATTTTCCATTGCCGACACTGTTGTTGGCAATGCGTTACCCAACTATCTGCCCGTGGGTTTAAACCATGATGAATATGAATAGCGCGAATGATCAAATCAGGAATAAGCTGATCGCGCAGGCAAACCAATAGATGCAGCAGCACGCTAGAATCCAAGCCACCACTAAACCCAACCAGAACATGGCGTTGTTCACCCAATTGAGCGAACAGTGGGTTGAGTAAAACATTGGGTGTCGCAGGAGTGGCGTTCATCTTATTCCGCTATCAATTCATAGAGCTCCAGAGGTAAACCATCTGGGTCATTAAAGAAAGTAAAACGTGATTGTGTATAGGGATCAATGCGAACTGCTTCGCAAATCACACCAGCAGCGTCAAGTTCCTGCATCGCCAGTTCAATATCATCGACCTGAAAAGCCAAATGCCGTAAACCGCATGCTTCCGGGCGGCTAGGCCGTGGTGCCGGAGAGGGGAAAGAGAATAGCTCAATCGTATACTGGCCGTTTAGCGCCAGATCAGCTTTCCACGAGTCCCGCGCTTCACGATAAACTTCACTCAGGAGGCTAAAACCCAGTATTTCACAGTAGAATTTTTTGCTTGCCTGATAATCTGATCCAATGATTGCAATATGGTGAACCTGACGTATTGCTAACATATATCTCCTATATTATCCCATTGGTGCCATCGGTTAGTCCATTTTATTCTTGTACAAGAATAATACTAAAAACAAAATATTCATAATTATTCATTCACTAAAATATAAAAAAATACAACTCGACATAAAAACACATTTGATGACATGTGAATAATTGTTTTTATATAAACCCCATATCAGTAACACGTGCTACTTTCTAACTTTGAAAACAATATAATTAAAATGAAACTAAAAAATAAAAAACCGAGGTTAACATGTTAAATACAAATAGAATGAGTATAGATTTCATCAGAAAACTATCTTTAATTACCCTTGTTTTCACCAGTTTATCGGCCTCTGCTAGTAATCCAGTGAATATTGTTTATCGAGTAGATAGCCGCCCCCAGAAGAAATCACCTTGGCGGGGGGAATGATCCCCTATTTTCATTTACTTCATAGCAATGATTTATTAGAGCATTTCACAGGAGAGGCACCTATGGGTTATACCAGTGGATTTGTTTCAACCACCTCTTTATTAGAGCACGCAATCGATCATTCTATTTTTGAATTCGATATTGACGATGAAGGTTTATATATAGATAATTTTGAGACTTATCTATATGCTATTCGCCCGGCTGATAACTTCTATAATGTCGACGAGTCCATTAGCCATGCCAGAGATGCCTCACCTCAAAACGCCTATCAGTACACGATGTTGCGTGATGCTCTGGAAGAGTGGGGTGGCATGGAAGAATGGGTGGCATATGGTGGTTTTGCTCACACCCGGATTATAGCGTATGCCCCCATTAATGCTGCTTTACTGAATCAGTATTACCAATCTGGCGCTATGAATTCAGACGTTTTTTGGGCTACACGTTGGCATTCTAACCCATCATACTCGCCTCAATTTGATCATGATCAGAGTTCCTCCATACCTTACCCAACCGTTGGTACGCCGAATGGGTTCATTATTATGGCCCAGAATGAGGCCGGGCAACAATTACCACTGCCAGTGGTGACAGGAACTGCATGTAATGATAGCCAAAATATAAATCACTTAATAATGAAAAGAGAAAGTTTTGCTAAAAGAACATGTCTTAATGAAAAATTTCCCACTATTAAATATTTTTACAATAAGAAAGCACTGGCTTCTATATTACTATTACTAACCTTAAATTAATGATTTGAAAATAATAACCATTTCGTCACTTAAACTGATAAAGATACTTTATGATTAAATTAATCGCCGCCACCGTAATGATATTATTATGCCACCCTGCTTTTTCAGAATATATATTATCGGGGAAAGTTAATGGCCTTCGTCATTCAGAATGATAACTGTCACATTTCAATTAAAACCAACACTATATCTGGCTACAGTAATATTTGGCACTACATAGAGAAAGAGAAAATCTGTAAATTAGCACAGTTAGCTTATGTGTTAGGGAAAAATATCACTATTAATGCTCAGGAAAACTCTAACCCAGACTATGCCAGTACAATAGTTGATATAGCGGTGACTGATACAACCATTCAATGGCCGCCCTATAATAAATCTAATCATAATTAAATATAAAAAATCCGGCGCTAACTCAGCACCGGATTTTCAAATATCATTTTTATGCCATTGACTCAGCAATAACCGTAATTCATCAGACGTTGATAACGACGATTTAATAACTCTTCGTCATTCAGAACATCCAGATCACTAAGATCAGCCAGAAGCTGTGCTTTCAGTGAAGCGGCAATCGCCAGGTAATCACGATGCGCTCCTCCTAAAGGCTCAGGAATGACGGAGTCGATCATCTTCAGTTCTTTCAAACGGTGAGCGGTAATGCCCATGGCTTCTGCGGCTAATGGTGCTTTATCAGCACTTTTCCACAAAATAGACGCACAGCCTTCTGGGGAGATAACAGAATAAGTGCTGTATTGCAGCATATTCACTTTATCACCCACACCGATTGCCAGCGCACCGCCAGAACCACCTTCGCCAATGACAGTACAAACGATAGGCACATTCAGGCGTGACATTTCGCGTAAATTACGTGCAATGGCTTCAGATTGACCGCGTTCTTCTGCGCCGACACCAGGGTATGCCCCTGGTGTATCAATGAAAGTAATGATTGGCAGTTTAAAACGCTCAGCCATTTCCATCAGACGCAATGCTTTACGATAACCTTCTGGTGCTGGCATCCCAAAGTTACGACGAATCTTCTCTTTGGTTTCACGGCCTTTTTGGTGACCAATGATCATCACCGGGCGACCGTCCAGACGTGCAATCCCACCAACGATAGCTTTATCGTCAGCATAGGCGCGATCACCGGCCAGCTCTTCGAAATCGGTAAAGATATTAGCGATATAATCCAGGGTATAAGGACGACGAGGATGGCGTGCCAATTGGGCAATTTGCCATGCACCGAGATCCGAGAATATCTTCCGCGTCAGCTCGACACTTTTCTCACGTAGACGCTGAACCTCTTCGTCCAGATTAATATCTAATTTTTCGTCTTGACGGCTGACTGCGGTCAGCGAGTCAATTTTCGCTTCCAGCTCTGCAATCGGCTGTTCAAAATCAAGAAAATTCAGACTCATAGCATTCCTATTTTAGTCAAATTCCAGTTCCACCTGCTCATTACCTACCAACGTTCGCAAATCTATCAATAAGCGATCGGTGGGCGTCACGCGCCATGTGGCTCCAAACCGCAGCCGGGCGCGAGCATCTTCCCGTTGGTAATAAAGATGCACTGGGATCGTCCCCGCTCGATGGGGTTCCAACGACTGACGGAGACGGTTCAAAAGCTGGTCATCAATTTGCCTGTCGGTCAGCGATATAGCAAGCCCACGGGCATATTTTTCACGAGCTTCACTGATGTCCATTAACTCACGGGCGGTCATTTTAAGTCCACCACTAAAGTCATCAAAGCTGACCTGTCCGGTGGCTATCAGGATACGGTCTTTTTCCAACAAATGCTGATATTTTTCCAACGCATCGGTGAATAGCATGACTTCAAGACGCCCAGAACGGTCGTCCAATGTACAAATGCCAATACGATTTCCGCGTTTTGTCACCATAACCCTAGAAGCGATAACCAACCCCGCAGCCATAGTCATTTTGCCCCGATCCGTCGGGTGCATATCTTTCAAACGCAGCCCGCCGGCATAACGCTCTATTTCCTTAAGATATTGGGTGATTGGGTGGCCGGTCAGGTACAGCCCCAACGTTTCCCGCTCACCGTCTAAAACAATCTGTTCCTGCCACGGCGGCACATTAGCATAAGATTGCTCAACCTGCTCAGGAGCATCTGCTAATACACCAAACATATCAACCTGACCAATGGCTTCTGCCTTAGCATGTTGGTCTGCGGCTTTTAATGCTTCACCCAGCGAACTCATTAATGCAGCGCGGTGCGGCCCCAAACGGTCAAAGGCACCGGACATAATAAGTTTTTCTAAAATCCGGCGATTAAGTTTTTTAGTATCAACTCTGGCACATAAATCAAACAGCTCTTTGAAGTAGCCGCCTTCTTTGCGGGCCTCCAGCATCGCCTCAATCGGCCCCTCGCCGACACCTTTAATTGCGCCGATACCATAAACAATTTCATTTTCATCATTGACATGGAAATGATACAGGCCGCTATTGATATCAGGTGGCAGAATTTTCAGCCCCATGCGCCAGCACTCATCGACCAGGCCCACCACCTTATCGGTGTTGTCCATATCGGCGGTCATTACCGCCGCCATAAACTCCGCAGGATAATGGGCTTTCAACCACAAAGTTTGGTAAGAAACCAAAGCATAGGCGGCGGAGTGTGACTTGTTAAAACCGTAACCAGCAAATTTCTCTACCAGGTCAAAAATCTTAATCGCCAGTTCACCCTCGACCCCCTGGCTTTTCGCACCATCTTCAAATATAGAGCGCTGTTTCGCCATCTCCTCTGGGTTCTTCTTACCCATCGCACGCCGCAACATATCCGCGCCGCCGAGTGAATAACCAGACAGAACCTGAGCAATCTGCATAACCTGTTCTTGATATAAAATGATGCCATAGGTTGGCTCAAGAACTGGTTTTAGTGATTCATGCTGCCATTCAATATCAGGATAGGATATTGCTTCACGGCCGTGTTTACGGTCAATGAAGTTATCAACCATCCCTGATTGCAATGGGCCGGGGCGGAATAATGCCACCAACGCGATCATATCTTCGAAGCAGTCAGGTTTTAGGCGCTTGATAAGATCTTTCATGCCTCTGGATTCAAGCTGGAATACCGCCGTCGTTTCAGAACGTTGCAGCATATCGAAGCTTTTTTTATCATCCAGTGGAATAGAGGCAATATCAATCGGCTCTAACCCGGTTTTCGCACGCCGGGCATTGATCATCTCCAATGCCCAGTTAATGATAGTAAGTGTTCGCAAACCTAGGAAGTCGAACTTTACCAACCCGGCATATTCCACATCATTCTTATCGAATTGCGTAACCGGGTTATTGCCTTCTGCATCGCAGTATAGCGGGGCAAAATCGGTAATTTTTGTTGGTGCAATAACTACCCCACCGGCATGTTTACCGGCGTTACGCGTTACCCCTTCCAACTTGCGCGCCATATCAATTAGCGCTCTAACCTCTTCATCTGCCTCATAGATTTCAGGCAGTTGCGGTTCCGCAGCGAATGCTTTCTCTAGCGTCATGCCCGGATCAGGCGGGACTAACTTTGAGATTCGGTCAACGAAGCCATAAGGATGGCCCAAGACTCGGCCCACATCGCGAATGACCGCTTTGGCTGCCATGGTACCAAAGGTAATTATCTGAGAAACAGCATCACGGCCATACATTTCAGCCACATGCTCAATGACCAGATCGCGTTTTTCCATGCAGAAGTCAACGTCGAAGTCGGGCATTGATACACGTTCGGGGTTTAGAAAACGTTCGAACAGCAGGTCAAATTCCAGCGGATCAAGGTCAGTAATCTTCAGCGCATAAGCCACCAAAGAACCCGCACCAGAACCACGCCCCGGCCCTACCGGCACGCCGTTATCTTTTGACCACTGGATAAACTCCATTACAATCAAGAAGTAACCAGGAAAACCCATCTGGTTAATGACTTTTAGTTCAATTTCCAGACGTTCATCATATTCAGGGCGTTTTTGTACCCTAACTTCAGGATCTGGGAATAGGAATTCCAGCCGCTCCTCTAAACCCTGTTTAGACTTTTCAACCAGAAAGTCTTCTGTGCTCATATCGCCGGTGGGGAATTGCGGTAGGAAATACTCACCAAGCCGGATAGTCACATTACAACGTTTGGCTATTTCAACACTGTTAATCAGCGCCTCAGGAATATCCGCGAAAAGCTCACACATTTGCTCTTCATCGCGCATAAATTGCTGAGGGCTATAATTCTTAGGCCGCTTAGGGTCAACCAATGTAAAGCCGTCATGGATAGCCACGCGGATCTCATGGGCGTCAAAGTCAGATTCATTGATAAAACGCACATCATTAGTCGCGACTACCGGCAAGCCACGCTCGGTTGCTAATGCTACAGCGGCATGCAGATAGTTTTCTTCATCCGGGCGGCCAGTCCGAATTAACTCCAGATAGTAGCTGTCAGGGAAATGCTCTTGATAAAATTCAAGGCACAAATCAACCTGAGCCTGATTACCCCGCAGAATGAACTTGCCAACATCCCCCATCCGGCCACCAGACAGCAGAATCAGGCCTTCTTTGTGCTTAATCAGCCAATCACGGTCAATGATAGGGCCAGCGGCACCATATCCGCGTTGATAAGCTTCAGAGATAAGCAAGGTAAGGTTTTGATAACCTTCATTATTACGTGCCAGAACAGTGAGGTGAGCTAATTCATCACCTAGAATTTCACTTTGCACGTAGAAGTCTGCGCCGATGATGGGTTTAACCCCAGCACCATGAGCGCTACCGTAGAATTTTACCAAGCCACATAGGTTGGTAAAGTCGGTAATGGCCAGAGCGGGCATGCCTAGGGCAGCAGCTCTCTTCACCAAGGGTCCAATCTTGGCTAATCCATCGATCATGGAGTAATCGCTGTGAACACGCAGGTGGACAAAACGAGGTTCGGCCATATCCAGATACCAGAAATTAGTGGATTGAATCATATCCCAAGCAATTCATTGCCAAGGAATCATACCCATACATTATGGATGTTGCTTTATTTTATAGATGCAAGTCGCGGTTTACACTAAACCCAGCACACGCTTAACCGGGCCAAAACTGCGCCGATGATGTTCAGTTGCACCCAAAGCTGCCAATTTTTCCAAATGGACAGCGGTTGGATAACCTTTATGTTGCGCGAAACCATATCCGGGAAATTGAAGGTCCAGCTCAGTCATTTCGCGATCACGGGTTACTTTGGCCAGAATTGAAGCGGCGCTTATCTCAGCGACCCGACTGTCACCTTTCACTACAGCCAATGACGGCATAGCCAGCTTCGGACACCGATTACCGTCAATCAAGACATAATCGGGGGCTATGTGCAGCCCTGCTACCGCCCTTTGCATTGCCAGCATAGTCGCGTGCAATATATTGAGATGATCAATTTCTTCTGGCTCAGCACGACCAAGGCTCCATGATAAGGCCTTGTCTGTAATTTCGTCATAAAGTGATAAACGGCGCTTTTCACTCAGTTTTTTCGAGTCGGCTAAACCCACAATGGGCCGTTTCGGATCGAGAATAACTGCAGCAGTAACAACGGCACCCACTAACGGGCCACGGCCCACTTCATCCACACCCGCAATCAGGTTTGCTTGTGGATAAATAAAGATATCAGTCATCGTCCTGCTAACTCCAATACAGCCTGTGCCGCCTGCTCATCCGCACCACAGCGGATGCTCTGATGTAAGATCAGGAAGCGTTCTTTTAAGGCCTCAACCGCCTCTCCACCTTGCAATAAAGGCAGCAGCGCATCAGCTAGTTTCTGCGGTTGACACTCTTGTTGCAGCAACTCTGTCACTAGCTCTTCACCAGCCAACAAATTGGGCAATGAGACATAAGGAGTTTTAACCAACCGCTCGGCTAACCAGAATGTGAAAGGTTTCATACGATAACCAACGACCATTGGGCACTTGGCCAACATGCATTCTAATGCAGCAGTCCCGGAAGCCAATAACGTCGCATCAGCAGCAATCATCGCCAGACGGGCATTGCCATCAAGTAAATGTACTGACAAATCCGGTGTAACTTCGGCCTTAATTCGCTCGAATTGCTCACGACGTTTGCTATTTACCAGCGGAACCAGCACTTCCAGATTGGGCAATTGTTGCTTCAGAATAGCTGCTGTGCGCAGAAAATCACCACTGAGCATTTCTACTTCAGAATGGCGACTACCCGGCAATAAAGCCAGACAAGGTGTATTGGGTGCAATGCCAAGCTCAGCTTTTGCCGCGTGTTTATCGGGAGCCAATGGCATAGTGTCCGCCATGGTATGGCCGATAAAACGGCAGGGAACATTAAAACGATCGTAAAACGCTTTTTCAAAAGGAAGGAAGGCGAGCACCATATCGGTCGCTTTGCCAATTTTGAAAACACGTTTTTGCCGCCAGGCCCACACCGATGGGCTGACATAATGAACGGTTCGTATGCCACGCTGCTTCAAGCGCCCCTCGAGGGTAATATTGAAATCAGGAGCATCGATACCGACAAAAACATCCGGCGATAGCTCGCTAAAGCGTTGAGTCAGCTCCTTTCGGATTTTCAGTAGACGTGGCAGGCGCTCTAACACTTCAACAACGCCCATCACTGCCAATTCTTCCATCTCAAACCAGGCTTCGCATCCTTCAGCTTGCATCAGAGGCCCAGCCACACCAACAAAGCGGGCATCAGGAACCTGAGCTTTCAGTGCACGAATCAATCCTGCACCTAAGATGTCGCCGGAGGTTTCACCGGCGACTAAACCTATAGTTAAAGGACGCCCGCCACTTGACGGTCGATCAACAGATAATGGGCTATTTTGCATAAGTCAGCGAATAATGCCGCGAGTCGAACGCGCAAAGAAATCAATGAATGCTTGAACTGATGGATGTTGTTCCGCCAATTCAGCAATTTCAGGTTTCACTTCATCCAATGTCCGGCCACTGCGATACAATAATTTGTATGCATTGCGGATAGCATGGAGTGATTCTTTGTCGAAACCACGGCGTTTTAACCCTTCGATATTGATACCGAATGGTGTCGCATGGTTACCTTGAGCAATGACAAAAGGAGGCACATCCTGAGCTACACCAGAACAACCGCCCACCATCACATGCGCACCAATCACGCAGAATTGATGAATGGCAGTCATTCCGCCAATAATGGCAAAATCGTCGATTTCTACATGACCACCCAATGTTGCATTATTCGCAAGAATACAACGATTGCCAATGATACAGTCATGGGCAATATGGGCATTAATCATCAGTAAATTATCGCTGCCTACTTTCGTTAATCCACCACCTTGCACGGTGCCTCGGTGGATAGAAACACTTTCACGGATACGATTACGGTCACCGATTTCTACGCGAGTAGGCTCGCCAGCATATTTCAGATCCTGATTTGCTTCACCAATCGAAGCAAACTGATAAATCTGATTATCACTGCCGATTTTTGTTATTCCATTAACGACGACATGGGATTTCAGTTCCGTGCCAGCGCCGATTTCCACCTGGGATCCGACAAAGCAAAAAGGGCCAATACGAACGCCGGCGCCAATAACTGCACCTTCTTCGACGATAGAACTTGGATGGATAACGGCGGTTTTGTCAATCACGTATCAGGACTCCTTAACGTCAGACTTTGCAACTTCAGACTTTGCAACTACAGCTGTTGCTGGTTTGCTGCGAGCACACATCATTGTTGCCGTACAAACGATTTCACCATCAACTTTCGCAACACCAGTAAAACGAGTCAGACCACGGCGCTCTTTAACAAACTCAACTTCCATGATCATTTGATCGCCAGGCACTACTGGACGTTTAAAGCGAGCATCATCAATACCAGCAAAATAATAAAGCTCACCTGGTTCAAGTTTACCGCGGCTCTTAAACGCCAAAATCCCGGTAGCCTGAGCCATAGCTTCTAATATCAGCACACCAGGGAAGATGGGCTTACCTGGGAAATGGCCTTGGAAAAATGGCTCGTTGAAAGAGACGTTCTTCACTGCACGCAGAAATTTCCCTTCCTCAAAATCAAGGACGCGATCTACCAGCAAAAACGGAAAACGGTGCGGGAGTAGATCCAGAATCTCTTCAATGTGCAGAGTATGAGTGTCAGTAGTCAAAATACTCTTCCTGTCTAAAAACTGATGCTATCAACAACACGGCCTGCACTGCCCCAAAAGGGAGGCATTAGGCAGGCCGCAAATTAGGAACTCTTTACACTTACTTTTGGCATCAATTGCCAATAAGTTTGATTATTTGCTCAGAGTTTCGGGCTTAAGTGATTATTCTTTATCGATTTTGCGCTCAATCGCTTTTAAGCGTTTATTAATTCCATCAATATTCATCACTAAAGCAGCTGTTTTGCGCCACACTTTATTGGGTTGTAGCGGAATACCGGAGGAGTATAACCCAGGTTCAGTGATTGGACGCATCACCATTCCCATTCCGGTGATTGTGACTTTGTCACAAATCTCCATATGACCATTGATCACACTTGCGCCGCCTATCATACAATAGCGTCCAACTTTCAGACTACCTGCCATGATAACACCACCCGCAACCGCAGTATTGTCGCCAATCACAACGTTATGTGCAATCTGACATTGGTTATCAATGATGACGCCATTACCAATAATCGTATTATCCAGCGCACCACGGTCAATTGTTGTACAAGCGCCAATCTCAACACGGTCGCCAATATGTACAGAACCAAGCTGCGGTATTTTTATCCAGTTGCCACGATCATTTGCATAGCCAAAACCATCTGCACCAATGACCGTACCGGATTGAATCAGACAGTTTTGCCCAATTACAACTTCATGATAAACGGAGACATTGGCCCACAAACGGCTACCTGCACCAATGTGAGTATTCTTACCAATAAAACAGCCAGCACCGATAACTACGTTATCGCCCAGCACAACACCAGACTCTATCACTGCATTTGCACCGATAGATAAGTTCTCGCCCAACGTTGCCTGCGGAGAAATCACCGCACTTGGGGCAATATCTTGCGCAGGTTGAGGTGTGGTATCCATTATCTGTGCCATGCGTGCATAGGTTAAATATGGATTTTTAACCACCAGGGCAGCAGATTTACAGAAAGGTAAGTCAGCCTCAGTCAACACCACCGCACCTGCATTGCAAGTTGCGAGTTGTTCTTGATAACGGCTGTTTGACAAGAATGTGATTTGCGAAGGCTCGGCAGAATGCATAGAAGCGATGCCGGTGATGACCAGAGAGCCATCACCGTGCACCTGTGCATCCAACTGCTGGGCTAAATCAGCCAGTCGAATTGAAGGCATGTTTTATTTAACCTGTTTCAGCACGTCAGCAGTGATATCTTTAGAAGGATCTGCATATGCAACAGCATTTGCATCAATCACTACGTCATAACCGCCTTTGCTAGCAACAGATTTAACAGCATCCTGAATACGGCTCAGAATTTTGTTACGCTCTTCCATCTGACGACGGCGATTATCTTGCTCAAAAGCCTGGGCTTTAGTAGAGAAAGTTTCACGCTGTTTCATTACGTCGTTTTCCAGCTTAGTACGATCACTAGCTTTCATGGTAGAACCGTCGCGCTGCAGTTTCTGCATTTTAGTCTGCAGATCGCGCTCCATTCCTTGCAGTTCGGTTGCACGGCCTTTGAATTCATTCTCCAGCTGTTTAGCTACGGTTTCACGCGCAGGTAATTGTTGGAAAATGCTGGAAACGTTAACAATAGCAATCTTGTCTGCGGCTTGAACGCTGGCAGAAGCTGCCAATGCTAAACCAAGACCTGCGGCACACAACCACTTTTTCACTATAAACTCCTTACCATTACCCGTTTGTGTCAGAGACACCTTGAAGTGCACTTAATACTGAATAATACCTAAGATAGCGCCAACCTGAGCCAACGCTACTTTAGGTTATTTCAACTACCAGTGCTGTCTTTAAAATTCAGTGCTACTTAGCTAATCAATTACTTCGCCAAGCAATTACCAAGTTTTACCGATGTTAAACTGGAATTGCTCTGACTTATCGCCTTCGTAATCTTTAACTGGTTTAGCATATGAGAACACTAAAGGCCCCAATGGTGACATCCATTGTAGTGCCACACCGGCCGAGACACGAATATTACTGGCTTTACTGTAATCAGGAATACCTGCTGCTCGTGTTTGAGCGGTATTTTCCCAATTGGTATCCCATACGGTACCTGAGTCAATGAAGACTGAAGTGCGTACAGAGTTCGAGTATTTCTCACTAATGAACGGTGTCGGTGTAATCAGTTCTAAACTGGCCACCGCCATGGCGTTCCCCCCTACCGCATCGGTAGAGTTATTAACTGTAGTTCCATTATTGGCATAATACGCCGCTTTTGGACCAATGTTATTAGAGCGGAAACCACGAACAGAGCTGGCACCACCGGCATAGAAGTTCTCGTAGAATGGCATTTCTTTCGAACCGATGCCGCCACCGTAACCCAAGCGACCACGGCCCAACAGCACCCATGAGCGATCGTCATCTAATGGCTGGTATGCTGATGTATCGAAAGTCACTTTGTAGAACTCATTATCTGAGCCAGGTACAGTCACTTTCGTATTCACCGAGGATTTCACACCCGAAGTTGGGAAGAAGCCACGGTCAAGATTGTTGTATGTCCAACCCAGATTCAGCGTAAAGTCATCAGTAGTAAAGCCCGCACGACCAGTATAGTCAGGACGTTGGCCTACTGACTCTAGATAACGCCACATCGCAACTTGCGGTTCCATATCAGACAGGTCGTTGTGGACGTAACCTAAGCCAACACGCAATGAGTTATTCTCATTAATTGGGAAGCCTAAAGTACCGTCAACACCGTAACTGCTGTTGGTATAACCGGACAGGTCTGCGTTATCTGCTTTAAAGTCATTATAGAAGATACGCCCACCCAGACTGACACCATCAACGGTGAAGTATGGGTCAGTTAAGGTAAACTCAGCATAGGTCTGGTAGTCGTTTTTCGTGCCGTTAATACCGACAGTGTTACCCGTACCCAACCAGTTATCTTGCTGCACGCCAACCTGGAAGCTCACACCACTTTCAGTACCGTACCCGATACCAAAGTTCAGGCTGCCCGTGTTTCGTTCCTTAACTTTGTAAGTCACATCGACCTGATCAGCCGTTCCTGGGACGCGTTGAGTTTCAACATCAACAGTCTCGAAATAGCCTAAACGGTTCAGACGTTCTTTACCGGCTTCGACCTGATCATTACCCAGCCATGCACCTTCCATTTGACGCATTTCACGGCGCAACACTGAGTCTTTACTGGTGTCATTGCCTTCGAAACGGACATTACGGACATAGAAACGGTTACCCGCATCAACATTGATATGCAATTTAACTGTTTTATCAGCATCGTTAATTTCAGGCTGAGACACGACACGCGGATAAGCATAGCCATAGCGGCCCAACATCTTCTTGATGTCTTCTTCCATGCGCGTCACTTTACTGCCGTTAAACAGTTCACCCGGTTCAATCTTGGTCAGCTTATCCGCTTCAGATTGATGGCCCGCAAGATTACCGCTCACCACCACGCTGTTAAGCTTGTATTGGTCGCCTTCAGTAATATTGATTGTGATATAGATGCCTTTTTTATCTGGCGTCAAACTCACTTGGGTTGAATCAATGTTAAACCGGGCATAACCACGATCCAGATAGAAACTGCGTAAGATTTCAAGGTCACCAGCCAGTTTCTGCTTCTGATATTTACGATCACCGACCACGTTCCACCATGGCACTTCATCGCGCAATTGGAAGCGCGAGATAAGTTCATCAGTTGTGAAACTGTGGTTACCTACGATGTTGATCTGCTGAATTTTTGCAGATACACCCTCGGTAAAGACCAATTTTAGATCAACACGATTACGCGGCAATGGAGTAACAACAGCCTTCACTGAAGCACTGTATTTACCCACACTGTAGTAGAAGTCTTCGAGTCCTTTTTCAATGTTGGATATAGTGGTACGGTCCAGGGCTTCGCCAACCCGGACGCCAGAGGCCTCCAGATTCTGCTTAAGCATGTCATCTTTCACCGCTTTATTACCGGAGAAAGTGATGCTGGCAATCGTTGGGCGTTCTTTGACTTGAACAATCAGCGTATCACCATCGCGCAGGACGCGAACGTCCTCGAAGTTGCCTGTAGCAAACAACGCACGGATAGTTTGACCGATGTCATCATCACTGACGGTATCGCCTACGCGAACCGGCATATTAAGTAACGCCGCACCGACGGCGACCCGTTGCAGGCCTTCGAAATGAATATCTTTCACTACGAACCCGTCTGCACCGTATACGGTGGCGCTGCCAAACAGCAGCGACGCTATGAGCAACTTTTTCATCGCCATCGTTGTTATGCGTTCTTCCTAACCTATCCCCTGCCGTTAAAGACGGGAGAAATCATTGAAAAGTGCAAGCCCCATTAATAACACCAGCAAAATCGAGCCGATGCGATAACTGAAGTCCTGTACTCGCTCAGAAACCGGCCCACCCTTCAGCTTTTCTATCGCCAGGAAGAGCAGATGTCCACCATCTAACACCGGTAACGGGAACAAATTGATAATGCCCAAGTTGACACTGATAAGTGCCAAAAACATCAGGTAATACACCAACCCGTACTCAGCTGAAACCCCAGCACCTTGTGCAATAGATATCGGGCCACTCAAGTTATTCAGCTTAACATCACCAGTAATCAGTTTACCCAACATGCTTACCGTCAAATGCATCAACTGCCAGGTTTTATCCCCAGCTTGGTAGAGTGCGGTGAACGGGCCATATTGGCGAATCGTTTTATATTCATCCGGAAGCGGTATAACTTTCGGCACTACACCCGCAAAACCTTCACTGCGGTTTTCTCCAACCGATTTTGTATCTGGTATCAAGGTTAAAGACAAGGGGGTACCACCCCTTTCAATATCTAACACCAGCGCTTTACCGGGGTTATCTCGAACTTGTAAAACAAATGATTGCCAACGATCCAGCAACTGGCCGTTAACTTTAACTATCCTATCCCCTGCTTGTAAACCCGCCTTTTGTGCCGCTGACCCTGGTTGGACTTCTGCCAAGACGGATTCAATCTGCGGGCCACGCGGAATAATGCCTAACGCAACCACGGGATCTTGTTTATCTGGCTCAAATTGCCACTGACGCAAATCCAAGGTCTTTTGCACCACGTTAGCAGAGCCAAATGGAGCAACACCGACTTGTGCTTGCTTATCGCCAATTTTACTGATTAAAGCCAAACGAACAGAATCCCAATCAGGCGTTTCGATGCCATCTACAGACTTAAGTTCCATTCCTGGAGAAATATTGGCTTGCGCAGCAATGGATTGTGGCGAAATATCACCCACAACCGGACGCACACTTGGCACGCCAATGATAAACACCAGCCAGTAAGCAATGATAGCAAAAAGGAAGTTAGCAATAGGGCCCGCGCTGACGATTGCCGCACGTTGTAAAATGGTTTTATTGTTAAAAGATTGATGGCGGAGCTCCGGAGCAACAGCCTCTACGCGCTCATCCAACATTTTAACGTAGCCACCCAATGGGATGAGGGCGATAACATACTCGGTTCCCTGACGATCAGTTCTACGCCATAACGCTTTACCAAAACCAATCGAAAAGCGTTCGACACGGACACCACAGCGCCGTGCCACCCAAAAGTGGCCAAACTCATGCACTGTAATTAAGATCCCCAGTGCGATAATAAACGCGGCCAGGCTCCAGAGTATGCTCATCATATTCCCTAAACTCCCCGTCAGTGACGGATTAAAACACTAACAGCATTAAGCAGGCAAATACCGGCACAGCTGCGGTCAGGCTATCGATACGATCCAGTATCCCACCATGACCAGGAATCAAATGACCACTGTCTTTGATTCCCGCTTCACGTTTAAACATACTTTCGGTCAAATCGCCGAGTACCGAGGCCAATGCAGCGACCACGGAACAGATTAACAGTTTTTCGGGGATGATATCCAATGGAGCATATCGACCAAACAACCATGATATCAGAGCTGATGTCAGTAAACCGCCAATTAATCCTTCCCACGTTTTACCCGGTGAGACTTTAGGCGCTAATTTATGTTTACCGAACAATTTACCGAACATGTAGGCGCCAGAATCAGCTCCCCACACCAGCAGCATCACATAAAGCAGCCACCAAGCACCAATATTATGGTCCAGCTCGTAGCCATACTGGCGTAGTGCGACCATTCCCCAGAAGAATGGGACAATGGTCAGGATGCCGAAAACTATACGCAACAGACGTGAATCGCGCCAAAATACCGCAGAGCGTGGGTAAGTAAGCACCAACAGCAATGCAGCGATCCACCAGCCCATAGAAAGCCAGAGAGGCACGCTCACTTGTGGAAGATGAGCTGAATGTTGGTAGGCCGGGAGGCTAAGCAACATTGAGACCAGTAAAAAACCACACAGTATGGCTAGCCAAATACGCTGAGAACGACTGGCAAACCCGGCTAATTGCCCCCATTCCCAAGCGGCAAGCATGCTGACAACAAGAGTGACAATAGCAAAACCAACCGGCGGAAGCAGGAACAGTGCACTAATGACAACCGGAATCAAGATTAAAGCAGTTATGAGACGATACTTCAGCAAAAGTTCCCCCTAGGATGCAGTTGCATCGATAGGTGTAGTTCCCCCGAAGCGACGCTCGCGTTGTGCAAATGCATTCAGCGCACCTTCAAAGACATGTTCATCAAAATCAGGCCAGAGTACATCAGTAAAGTAAAGTTCAGCATAGGCGATTTGCCACAACAAGAAATTACTGATGCGATGTTCACCACCGGTTCTGATCACTAAATCTACCTCAGATTGCTCATGCAGGCAGATATGCGAATTTAGCGATTCTTCACAAATATCTGTGGGTTGCAATTCCCCTCGCTGTACCTGCTCAGCTAAGTGACGCACTCCCTGAATAATATCCCAACGGCCACCATAGTTGGCAGCAATGTTAAGTCTCAGACCGTCATTATTTGCCGTTAACTCTTCTGAGCGACGGATCCGTTTCTGCAAACGTTCACTAAAGCGACTGATATCACCAATGACCGATAACCGAACCTTATGTTTATGCAGACTTTTTACTTCGCTGTCCAGCGCATGAACAAAAAGTTCCATTAATGCGGTGACTTCTTGAGCAGGGCGGTTCCAGTTTTCACTGCTAAAAGCATAAAGCGTGAGCGCATCCAACTGATGAGTAGCAGCAAAACTGACCGCTCTGCGAACTGATTTCACTCCCGCTTTGTGACCGAAAACCCTTAATTTACCCTGTTTTTTTGCCCAACGCCCATTGCCATCCATAATGATAGCAACATGGCGAGGGGTTAGGGGGGACAAGTTAGCCCTATCTTCATTTACAGACGACATAATGCGAACTCATTTCCTCAATAAATCAATTGTTCATCCCGAACATTAGGCAGCAAGCGCACAAAAAAAGCCGTGTACCAAGTCACGGCTTCTTCAGTGACAGCCAAAATAGACGGTTTAAATACCTATTGGGCCATTAATCAACAGTCTATCTACCCATTGACGGTGCAGACTATATCATCTCAGCCTTATCCTAACAAATTCCCACATTAGCCAAGGAGGCTTTTAATTATTCAATTTCGCTATTACTTGAACAGCCATATCGCGGGCTTTACGGTCAATCACCAACACCTCATCCACACTGGCTGGCTCTGGTAATGATAACTGCTCCACAACAGTACGATTAATCACTGCAATATCAGTGAAACGAATTTGCGAATCCAAGAACGCCATGACAGAAACTTCGTTGGCTGCATTCAGGGCGGTAGTGGCGGCTTGCCCTGTATTTGATGCATCGATAGCCAATTTCAAGCACGGATAACGCTGATAATCTGGCTCCGCAAAAGTCAGCTCGCGTATCTTGCAGAAATCCAGTGGTGCCACACCTGAACTCACCCGCATTGGATAAGCCATCGCATGTGCAATCGGTGTTCGCATATCTGGCGTCCCCATCTGTGCCAATACGCTACCATCATGGTAGCGCACCATTGAATGAATGACAGATTGAGGATGTAAAATAACTTCCACCTGTTCTGCGCTAGCATTAAATAACCACCGCGCTTCGATATACTCCAGCCCTTTGTTCATCATTGTCGCTGAGTCGACCGAAATCTTGCGCCCCATAGACCAGTTTGGATGGGCACAAGCTTGGTCCGGGGTGACATCTGCAAACTGTGCTAATGGCGTTTCACGCAGTGGGCCACCAGAGCCCGTTAAGATGATGCGGGAAACACCATTCTCACTCAGTGAAGAATAGCCTAATTGAGACTGAATTTTTTCAGGTAAACTCTGAAAAATAGCATTATGTTCGCTGTCGATGGGTAGCAGTTGTGCACGACTGTGCTTCACTTCATCCATAAAGAGCTTGCCACAAGTAATTAGTGACTCTTTGTTGGCCAGTAATACTTGTTTGCCTGCGCGGATAGCCGCCAGTGTTGACGGTAAACCTGCGACGCCGACAATCGCCGCCATCACCTGATCAACATCGCCTATAGCCGCCACCTCACACGCGGCTTTTTCGCCGGAGTAAACTTCTGTTCTTGAACCGTTTTCTGCCAACAACCGGCGCAATGCTTTAGCCGAAGTTTCATCGGACATAGCGGCATAACGGGGAGCGAATTCGAGACATTGTTGGGCCATCTGATCAACATTGCGACCAGCAACCAATGCGGTGATTTTGAATAATTCGGGATTAGCGCGCACAACACCCAGAGTGCTGTTGCCGATGGAACCTGTAGAACCAAGAATAGTCAGTTGCTTCATGAGAGTGCTCTGAATAACTGTGTTTATACCCGTCATACTTCAAGCTGTATGTACGTTGGCTGCTTTGTTCACCCCAGCCACTTACCGGTGTAAGTTCTTGGGGATTAGCTCAATAGCCGCCTTCCTGCAACTCAAATTATTTAGGGTATTATGATAGGCGCGGCATCAATCTAACAAAATATTGAACCCGCTAAAACAAAGCGCCAACTAAGCGGCGCTTTGTCATTGCGAGTGAGGATTAGAAATCCATCAACTCGGTTTCTTTAGCAGCCAACGCAGCATCAACTTTCTTGATAAA
Source organism: Yersinia sp. Marseille-Q5920 (assembly GCF_946902935.1). Lineage (NCBI taxonomy): Bacteria > Pseudomonadati > Pseudomonadota > Gammaproteobacteria > Enterobacterales > Yersiniaceae > Yersinia > Yersinia sp. Marseille-Q5920. The sequence goes on from NZ_CAMPQA010000010.1 coordinate 29,899, forward strand.
GGCATCGGTCAGTTTTTGAATGTCTTCCTGAGAGCGGCGATCTTCATCTTCGCTGATCTCTTTATCTTTCAACAAAGCTTTTACTTTATCATTAGCATCACGGCGCACGTTACGAATAGAAACGCGGCCCTGCTCGGCTTCTGCACGAACAACTTTGATTAAGTCTTTACGGCGTTCTTCTGTCAATGCTGGCAGTGGAACACGGATAACGGTGCCCGCAGAAGAAGGGTTTAGGCCTAAATCAGAGGTCATGATCGCTTTTTCAACTGCGGCACTGAGGCTGCGGTCAAAAACAGTCAAAGCCAAAGTCCGGGAGTCTTCAACGACGATGTTAGCCAACTGGCGCAATGGCGTTGCAGTGCCATAATACTCAACCTGGATGCCATCAAGAATACTTGGAGAAGCGCGGCCGGTGCGGATCTTACTGATGTGATTCTGGAATGCTTCTAAGCATTTTTCCATACGCACTTCGGTATCTTTTCTAATTTCGTTAATCACGTTGTGAACCCTTGAAAACTGGTTACTTGGCAGGCCATACCTTGAGTATAGCCAGTGAATATACAAACCAACAGTTGCTGGCGTAGGAGCAGCCCCTCGATAACACGGGCAGTCGCTTATTTAACTGTCGGTATCACTTCTTTAGTGATCAATGTCCCTTCGTTCTCACCCATCACCACACGGCGCAGAGCGCCAGGCTTATTCATGTTGAAGACACGAATTGGCAGGTTGTGGTCACGGGCCAAAGTGAAGGCCGCCAGATCCATAACTTTCAGCTCTCGCTCTAAAACGTCCTGATAGGTTAACTGTTCGTACAGTGTTGCATCAGGATTTTTCACCGGATCTGCGGAGTACACCCCATCGACTTTTGTTGCTTTTAACACAACATCAGCTTCAATCTCGATGCCACGCAGACAAGCTGCGGAGTCTGTAGTGAAAAATGGGTTGCCGGTACCCGCAGCAAAAATGACTACGCGGTTGTGGCGCAGCAGGCTGATTGCTTCGGCCCAGCTGTAATTATCACACACACCATTAAGTGGAATAGCAGACATCAGGCGGGCGTTCACATAGGCACGGTGCAGTGCATCTCGCATTGCCAGGCCGTTCATTACGGTAGCCAGCATTCCCATGTGGTCGCCCACTACGCGGTTCATCCCAGCTTGTGCCAAACCGGCACCGCGGAACAAGTTACCGCCGCCAATCACCACACCGACTTGAATGCCCAATTCGACCAGCTCTTTAACTTCTTGAGCCATGCGATCCAAAACGCTTGCGTCGATACCAAAACCTTCTGCGCCTTGCAGGGCTTCGCCACTAAGCTTAAGCAGGATACGCTGATATACGGGTTTTGCATTGGTTGCCATGGTGTTCTGTCCTAAGCAGCAGTAATAATATTGGGGACTTGACCGTCAGGATTTCAAGGCAATATTGGGCGTTGAAAACTGACTAGCCTAAGCTTATACCCTCAATAATTCGAGTGACAGGAAGACGACAACTGAGTGAATCCTCAGGAGCCGACATAAGTCAGTGACTGAGGTGAACAAAAGCAGTCAACGCACCTGTAGCTTGAAGTATGACGGGTATCGAGTGGATAAAATGGAACCGCCTGGTGGCGGCCCCATTTTTAGCATTAAGACTGTTTGCTCATTGCTGCAACTTCAGCAGCAAAGTCAGTCTCAACTTTCTCAATGCCTTCGCCCACTTCGAAGCGGATGAAGTTTACAACGTCAGCTTTGTGCTCTTTCAACAGATCGCCAACAGTTTTGCTTGGGTCCATAACGAAGTTCTGACCAGTCAGAGAAACTTCGCCGGTGAACTTACGCATACGGCCTTCAACCATCTTCTCAGCAATTTCACGCGGTTTACCGGATTCGATAGCGATGTCCAACTGGATTTGGTGCTCGCGAGCAACAACTTCAGCAGGAACATCTTCTGGCTTAACGTATTCAGGCTTGCTTGCAGCGATGTGCATAGCAATGTGCTTAACCAGCTCTTCATCAGCGCCAGTTGCCGCAACCAGAACACCGATACGTGCACCGTGCAGATAAGTACCCAGAACATCGCCTTCCAGAACAGCAACACGACGAATGTTGATGTTCTCACCGATTTTAGCCACTAGGTTAGCGCGTTGCTCTTCGTACTTAGCTTTCAGAACGTCGATATCAGCGATTTTGTCAGCCAAAGCTGCGTTGATAACTTCTTCGCCGAATGCTTTGAAGCCAGCATCTTTAGCAACGAAGTCAGTTTCGCAGTTCAGTTCCAGAATCACACCGAATTTGCCGTCGGCTGAAATTTTAGCCAGGATAATACCTTCAGCAGCGATACGGCCTGCTTTCTTGGCAGCTTTAGCCTGACCAGATTTACGCATATTGTCGATGGCAAGCTCGATGTCGCCGTTAGCTTCAACCAACGCCTTTTTACATTCCATCATGCCTGCAGCAGTACGCTCACGCAGTTCTTTTACCAAAGCAGCGGTAATAGCAACCATTTCAATTTCCTCGGTTCTCTTGTGAAAACAAGATCTCACATTAGATACGCAAAGGGGGCCTATAAAAGGCCCCCTAACCAACATATTTCAATACCTGGTTAATAAGGGCTCACGACGAGCCTGACTTATTATTCAGCTTCTACGAAGCTTTCTTCCGCTTGAACGGCCAGATCTTGAGAACGACCTTCAGTGACGGCAGTAGCAACAGCGCTCAGGTACAGTTTAACTGCACGGATTGCGTCATCGTTACCTGGGATGATGAAGTCAACGCCATCTGGATCGGAGTTAGTATCAACGATAGAGAATACCGGGATACCCAGGTTGTTAGCTTCTTTGATAGCGATGTGTTCGTGATCAGCATCAACAACGAACAGTGCGTCTGGTAAACCGCCCATGTCTTTGATACCGCCCAGGCTGTTTTCCAGCTTGTTCAGTTCACGAGTACGCATCAGCGCTTCTTTTTTGGTCAGCTTGTCAAAGGTGCCGTCTTGAGACTGGATTTCCAAATCTTTCAAACGTTTGATGGACTGACGAACAGTTTTCCAGTTAGTCAGCATCCCGCCCAACCAGCGATGGTTCACGAAGAACTGGTCGCAGTTGTTGGCAGCTTCTTTTACCGCTTCGCTTGCTGCGCGTTTAGTACCAACGAACAAGATCTTACCTTTACGGGAAGAGATCTTTTTCAATTCAGCCAGAGCTTCATTGAACAATGGTACGGTCTTTTCCAGGTTGATGATGTGAACTTTGTTACGTGCGCCGAAGATGAAAGGCTTCATTTTCGGGTTCCAGTAACGGGTCTGGTGACCGAAGTGAACACCGGCCTGGAGCATGTCGCGCATGGAAACAGTTGCCATGATTAAAACCTCTATAGTATCAGTTGGGGTTATGCCTCCACGTGTCCCATAACGCCGACCCCATAAGAAATTGATAATAATCAAAAACTTTAGGGCACCCCGGCGTATGTGTCGACACGTGTGTGTTATTTACACATATGAGTGCGATTGGTATTGCTCGACTAAACAGTACTTTCTTATCAGAACATGCACAGGCTCCCTAGAGAGACCCAAGAATAATTTCTTAACAAAGAAAATAGTACGATTCGCCGGCGCGCTTTATACCATAAACAGCCACAACACACCAACTTTTGTTGTATTTAATGCCGTCACTACAAAGGAAAGTTTGGCAGCAAATTACAGGGCTGGTACCATTAGCAACAGCTTTTTTAGGGTATATGATACTTACCTGCTTATTCATATCACGGCGGCTGGTTGATACTTACAGCCCCTACGGACACTTTTGCATGGCAATCTCAATCAAAACACCTGAAGATATTCAAAAAATGCGCGTTGCTGGCCGCTTGGCTGCTGAAGTGCTGGAAATCATTGAGCCTCACGTAAAACCAGGCGTCACCACCGGCGAGCTTGATCGTATTTGTCACGACCATATTACCAACAACCAGCAAGCGATTTCAGCTTGTCTTGGTTATCACGGTTTTCCGAAGTCAGTGTGTATTTCGGTCAATGAAGTTATCTGCCACGGCATTCCAAGTGACGACAAAGTCCTGAAAGATGGCGATATCGTGAACATCGACGTGACCGTGATTAAAGACGGCTTCCATGGCGACACGTCAAAAATGTTTATTGTCGGCAAACCAACCATCCTTGGTGAGCGTTTGTGCCGAGTGACCCAAGAAAGCCTGTATCTGGCTATCAAAATGGTCAAACCGGGTATCCGTCTGCGCACCTTGGGTAAAGAAATTCAGAAGTTTGTAGAAGCAGAAAACTTCTCTGTCGTCCGTGAATATTGTGGCCACGGCATTGGTGAAGGTTTCCATGAAGAGCCACAAGTTCTGCACTACGACGCTGATGACGGTGGCGTTGTCCTGCAAGCGGGTATGGCTTTCACTATTGAACCTATGGTGAATGCGGGTGATTACCGCATCCGCACCATGAAAGACGGTTGGACAGTAAAAACTAAAGATCGCAGCTTGTCGGCGCAGTATGAGCATACTATTGTGGTAACTGATAACGGCTGCGAAATAATGACGTTGCGCAAGGATGACACCATCCCCAACATCATAACGCACGAGTAATATGACAAGCCGGCATCCGCCGGCTTTTTTATGGGTTGCGTCTTTTTATCAACGGGGAATATATGTCTGACAATCACTCCGAGCATACTCTATCGCTGATCCCCACACCGGTTATTCCTGAGCAACCCGCATCACCGACCACCTATCTTGATAGCGAGCTGAATTGCCCGATACTCAAGCAACGGCTAGAGACTTTCCAGTCTTGGTTGGCTGATGCATTCAATGGCGGAATCAGTGCAGAGACATTAATTGCTGCGCGCAGTGATTACATCGACCGCTTGTTGCGGCGACTGTGGACATTCTATGGCTTTGATGATGTGCCAGAAACCGCGCTGGTTGCCGTCGGCGGTTATGGTCGTGGTGAATTGCACCCACTATCTGATATCGATGTCCTGATTCTGACCAAACAACGCCTGAACGACGAACAAGCTCCGCGAGTCGGCCAATTAATTACGTTGTTATGGGATTTGAAGCTGGAAGTCGGTCATAGTGTGCGCACTCTGGAAGAGTGTTTGCTGGAAGGTTTAGCCGACCTCACTGTTGCCACCAATATGATTGAATCGCGTCTAATTTGTGGCGATGTCGCGCTGTTCCTACAGATGCAAAAACATATTTTCAGCGAAAATTTCTGGCCCTCCCCCCAATTTTTCCATGCCAAGCAGGTTGAGCAACAAGAGCGGCATAAACGCTATCACGGCACCAGTTATAATCTCGAGCCAGATATCAAAAGTAGCCCCGGCGGCTTAAGGGATATTCATACCTTACAGTGGGTTGCCCGCCGCCATTTTGGCGCAACATCTTTAAGTGAAATGGTTGATTTTGGTTTTCTCACCAAAGCCGAGCGCAACGAACTGATTGAAAGCCAAAGTTTTTTATGGCGCATCCGCTTTGCTTTACATTTGGTACTGAACCGCTACGACAACCGCCTGTTATTTGATCGCCAACTGAGTGTTGCTCAACTTTTGCAATATCAGGGCGAAGGTAATGAGCCGGTCGAACGTATGATGAAAGATTTTTATCGCATGACACGCCGGGTTAGCGAACTGAATAACATGCTGTTGCAGTTATTTGATGAAGCCATTTTAGCGCTGGATGCCAATGAGAAACCACGGCCACTGGATGATGAGTTTCAGTTGCGTGGCGATTTAATCGATCTGCGTGATGAAAATCTCTTTGTTGATAAACCTGAAGCTATAATGCGCATGTTCTATCTCATGGTGCGCAATCAGGACATCAAGGGCATTTACTCCACTACCGTGCGCCGTTTACGCCACGCCCGCCGGCACCTGAAACAGCCATTATGCAATATCCCTGAAGCCCGCAGGCTGTTTATGGCCATTTTACGCCACCCTGGGGCGGTTTCTCGGGCATTGTTACCTATGCATCGCCACAGCGTACTATGGGCCTATATGCCGCAATGGGGCAGTATTGTCGGGCAGATGCAGTTTGACCTGTTTCATGCTTATACCGTCGACGAGCACACTATCCGAGTGTTACTTAAACTCGAAAGCTTCGCCGATGAAACAACCCGCCCGCGTCACCCTCTTTGTGTCGAACTTTATCCGCGCCTTCCTCAGCCTGAATTACTGCTGCTTGCAGCACTGTTCCACGATATCGCCAAAGGACGAGGGGGTGACCATTCAATATTAGGCGCTCACGATGTGCTGGAATTTGCCGAGCAACATGGGCTGAACTCACGCGAGGCCCAATTAGTTGCCTGGCTAGTCCGTTGCCATCTATTAATGTCAGTTACAGCTCAACGCCGAGATATTCAAGACCCGGCGGTTATTCAGCAATTCTCAGCAGAAGTGCAAAGTGAAACCCGCCTGCGTTATTTAGTCAGCCTGACTGTGGCCGATATTTGTGCCACCAATGAAAACCTGTGGAATAGCTGGAAACAAAGTTTGTTGCGCGAACTTTATTTCGCCACAGAGAAGCAACTGCGCCGCGGCATGCAAAACAGCCCAGATTTACGCGAGCGCGTCCGCCATCATCGGCTACAAGCGCTGGCATTGCTGCGCATGGATAATATTGATGAAGAAGCGCTGCACCGTATCTGGAGCCGCTGTAGAGCAGATTACTTCCTGCGCCATTCTCCCAATCAATTAGCCTGGCATGCCCGCCATTTACTGGAGCATGACTCAACCAAACCACTGGTGCTGGTCAGCCGTCAGGCCACACGGGGTGGGACTGAAATCTTTATTTGGTGCCCTGATCGCCCGTCATTGTTTGCCGCTGTTGTCGGTGAGTTGGATCGCCGAAACCTAAGTGTCCATGACGCACAGATTTTTACTAATCGAGATGGCATGGCGATGGATACTTTTATTGTGTTGGAGCCGGATGGCAGTCCATTGGCACAAGACCGACACCCTATTATCATCCATGCTTTGCAGCAAGCAATGACGCGACAAAACTACCAACATCCACGTGTCAGGCGGTTATCACCCAAATTACGGCATTTCAGCGTACCGACTGAAACCAACTTCTTGCCAACGCACAATGAACGCCGGACATATCTGGAACTCATTGCGCTCGACCAACCTGGGTTATTAGCGCGTGTCGGTGACATTTTTGCTGATTTAGGATTATCACTGCATAGTGCGCGCATCACCACAATCGGCGAACGGGTAGAGGATTTATTTGTGTTAGCAGATAAAGACCGCCGTGCTTTAAGCATTGAAACTCGTCGTGAATTAGCACAGCGGTTGACAGATACCCTCAATCCGAACGATAAACTGTGATACAAATATCTTTTTAGTCATTAATTTTTCTTACGATGGGAAAAAACAGGATGCAGCAACTACAGAACGTTATTGAAACCGCTTTCGAGCGCCGTGCAGATATCACCCCGGCAAATGTTGACACCGTAACGCGCGAAGCGATTAACCACGTGATTGATCTGCTGGATACCGGCGCGCTGCGGGTGGCAGAAAAGATTGATGGCCAGTGGATTACTCACCAATGGCTAAAAAAAGCCGTGCTGCTGTCTTTCCGCATCAATGACAACCAGGTCATGGAAGGCGCAGAAACGCGTTACTACGATAAAGTCCCGATGAAGTTTGCTGGCTATGACGAAGCCCGTTTCCAACGTGAAGGTTTCCGTGTTGTACCTCCGGCAACCGTGCGTAAAGGCGCATACATTGCGCGTAATACTGTACTGATGCCTTCCTACGTTAATATCGGTGCTTTTGTTGATGAGGGCACCATGGTCGACACATGGGCAACAGTAGGTTCTTGCGCACAAATCGGTAAGAATGTTCATCTGTCTGGCGGCGTTGGCATTGGCGGCGTATTGGAGCCACTGCAAGCTAACCCAACCATTATCGAGGACAACTGCTTTGTCGGCGCGCGTTCAGAAGTGGTCGAAGGGGTTATTGTTGAAGAAGGCTCGGTTATTTCCATGGGCGTTTTCATTGGTCAAAGCACCCGTATTTATGACCGCGAAACTGGCGAAATCCATTATGGTCGTGTTCCCGCTGGCTCTGTCGTCGTTTCAGGTAATCTCCCATCAAAAGACGGTAGCTACAGCCTGTACTGCGCGGTCATCGTGAAGAAAGTCGATGCGAAAACCCGTGGAAAAGTCGGCATTAATGAGTTATTACGCACCATCGACTAAGATTGAAGATAGCGGGCTAATTACCCGCTATTTTTTTGCCTTGTGAGTTAATCACATTTTTTGGCGAAAATTACCGTCATAATCATAATCTGTGGAATATAGACCTAAAGTAATTGGCATTTACAGGGAGACCGCAAGCTAATCCCCAGCAATTCCAAATATGAAAGGGATAAAACTAAAAAGGTGGCGCTATGTATGACAATCTGAAAAGCTTAGGAATCACACAACCAGAAGATGTCGATCGCTATAGCCTGCGTCAGGAGGCCAATAACGACATTCTGAAAATTTACTTCCGCAAAGATAAAGGTGAATTTTTTGCTAAGAGTGTGAAGTTCAAATACCCACGCCAGCGCAAAACTGTGGTTGCTGATAATGCTGGTCATGGCTATAAAGAAATCAATGAAATCAACCCAAATCTACGCTATGTCATTGATGAGCTTGATCAACTGTGCAAGCGCGATCAAGTTGAAGTTGATTTGAAACGTAAAATTCTAGATGACTTGCGTCATTTAGAGAGTGTAGTGACCAATAAGATTGCTGAAATTGAAGCTGACCTGGAAAAACTGACCAACGGCCGCTAAATCTGGTTTTTAATATTGCTAAAGTCACTGGAGTTGCAGGTGAATAAACATCGCCCTCACCTGCAATTTCATGGATAGAGATATATACCCTAAATAATTCGAGTTGCGGAAAAGCGGCCAACGCACATGCAGCTTGAAGTATGGCGGGTATAGTTATTGAAATAAATAGTTATTGAAGTAGGCGGCCCCACTGCTCTACCCACGAAGCTGAAACCACCTCTGGCTCTGGGTGTTCGGTGGCATCAATCTCCAGCCTTTCGCCAATTCTCGTAGCACCCTGCTCTTGCAGCAATTCATCAAATGCACGCCCGGCACCACAGAAGCTATCATAGCTGCTGTCACCCAACGCAATCACGCCATAGCGCAACTCTGGCTGGAAGCCAACTTGATCGCGCACAGCGGCAAAGAGCGAAGCAATACTGTCAGGGAAATCCCCCTGCCCGGTTGTCGAGGTCACCACCAGCGCATAATGTTGACGATAATACTGCCAGGCCTCTAAAGTGCCCTCATCGAACACTTTGACCTCATGCCCCTGTTCTTTCAGTATATTTTCAGCTTCTTCCGCAACTAATAGCGCGTTACCGTAGACCGTGCCGACAAAAATCCCGACCTGAGCCATAAAAAATATTTCCTTTTAACGAGAAAAATTACGCACTATCCTGACCTGCAGTTGCTGGAAACTCAACCCTTTCAAGATGAGGGGTAATACCCCGCCAGCCAAAATGTGACATCAGCTGTTGCCAGGAATCATCCCAACGCGCGGTCAAATTGAGTGGCTCTCCGGTGACAGGGTGATTCAGATGCAAATGGCTGGCATGAAGCATGAGCCGTGAACAATCAAAATGCTCAGCAATTCCACGATTTTGGCGTAAATCGCCATGGGTGCTGTCACCGATGATAGGGTGGCGAATGTGCGCCATATGCCGCCGTAGCTGGTGTTTACGCCCTGTTTCTGGCTTTAATTCCATTAAACTAAAGCGCGCAGTGTCATAGCGCCCAATGGCAATGGGAACTTCCACTTGAGCCAGTGCGTGATAATGGGTAACCGAAGGCTGCGGGGCTTTATCTGGCCGGGCAAATTTATCCGCAATTTTGTCTAACTCTTCGGTCATCTCGTAATCAATCGTGCCATCTTCCAGTACATATCCACGTACAACCGCATGATATGTTTTCTGAATTTGATGCTGCTCAAATTGTAATGAAAGGGCACGGGCCACATCACTGGACAGCGCCATCAGCAACACACCTGATGTCGGGCGATCCAGTCGATGGACGGTATAAACATGCTGGCCAATCTGGTCGCGTACTGTTTGCATTACAAATACAGTTTCGTTGCTATCCAACCAACTGCGGTGGACAAGCCAGCCAGCCGGTTTATTGACCGCAACTATATGTTCATCTTGATAAAGTATTTCCAACATTAGTGACTTTCTTTATTCAGCAGGTCATCGAGGCGCTGTAATTCAACCAGCAGTAAGGTGCAATCTGGACGGCCCTCACCACTCAGCGCCTCTTCAAAGTAGGGTGTAATGGCAAAACGAGTAGGGAGTGGCCCTTTCGATTCCAGCAATGCATACATCCGAGGAATAAGTACCCATTGCAACCACTGCTCAGCATCCATGGTATCAATGCTGAAAGGCTCATTACTTTCAAAAGCCTCGACTGACGGTGGAACAGATTGCCAAAGGTCAATTGCCCGCATGGCAAGCTCGATATTTTGTAGGCTCTGGCGCACCTGATTTTCTGTATTCATGATTATGCTCTCAACCAAAAAATAACCATTCACCGGGCTGGTTCAACGGCGGCCAAGCATACCATTGAAGAAGAAGATGCCAAAATCCCCTCTAAACGATAGGCATAGGTTGAATAAAATACAGATAAAAAAAGGGGTACTGTTTTACCAGTACCCCTCTATTCGTTTCATAGCAATCCAGCTAAAAGTGATGCTCCCTGCTCAATCCTTGAAAACTTTTCCGTGCGGTTATCCTAACCAGCAATCCGTCGCGTTGTCCTACACCATCCCGGCGCTAATCCTGAAGTTATCCTAACCCACCAATCATCCTGAACTGGCTCTCAATCTCCATCCTGGAGGTGTCCTTTGTTTCGTCCTGAAACATCCCTTCACTCATCCTAAGCAGTCCCTGTGTTCTTCATCCTGAAGTGGCATCATCCCGATACCGTCCTTCTCGACCAGATCCTATCCAGCGAGTAAAGGATCGCTTAATCAACAAAGAGAGACAAGGTATCGTCAGAATAATGAGGAAATGCTTTTATATATAAAAAAATGAATGTTTATAACGAAATGATTTTATTGAAGATAAACCCGACACAATAATTTCACATAAAATGAATAGAAGTGATGTCTCACAGCCCGTGTGCGAGATCTCTCACACGAGCTGTATTGGAAAAAACAATGACCATTTATTTATTCAGGAAATACTGGTCGTAATGCATCCAGAAAATGAGTGAGAGTCGATGCCAACAATGTCCGTTTTCCGCTACCAAACTCCTCTAACACCACATTGCCAGTAACATTACACAATGAGGCCATGGTCATTTCCGATTCTGTTGTCGCCAAAAACAGTGTCGGTGAGAGTTTTAGCCTTTTTTGTGTCACCAAATGACCAATGAGATTCTCCTGTAAACGGATAAAGTCATCTTCACTCCAAACTTGCAGCAAGGTAAAGCGGTGGTCACCTAAATCTGCTTTCATATCTCCGGCATATTGCTGGGTATAAAACTCATGAATATCGGGATGAAGTTGAATCTCCAGTGCCCGTTCAATATTAGCGAGATTAGCACCCGTGACAAAAGGCTGTGGTAACCAAAATACCTGATTATCCTCAGTTTCTATATTACACGGAGAAGGAACCCCATAAAGTTCCTCACTGGCAGGTGGCCGCCCAGTTTGCTGCTGCCATAAATCAATATAGCGCTGGGTAAAACCCTTGAGTGCCGTTGAAACGTTCTGGTCCATTATTATTCTCTGTATCGCGGCGGCTTGCTCTGCACCCTGGAGGGCATAGCTCTCACTCAGAAATGCAGTTAAACGCGGCATTAATTGATAAACTACAGCTATTGTACCTTTCTCTCATCATGGGAACAGCATGTCTTCATATCAAGACCACGAAGCTCTGGCGGAACTGACGTTAGGCAAACCTACTGCATATCGCGACCACTATGACGTAACCTTATTGCAGGCCGTACCACGCAGTATGAACCGCGAACCCCTCGGTTTATATCCTGATAATCTGCCCTTTCATGGCGCGGATATCTGGACATTGTATGAGCTGTCGTGGCTAAACAGTAAGGGCTTACCACAAGTTGCTGTGGGTGAAATTAGCCTAAATGCTGATAGCGTTAATCTCATTGAATCAAAGAGTTTCAAACTTTATCTCAACAGTTTTAACCAAACCACGTTTACTGACTGGGAAAATGTACGAACAACTTTGCAACAGGATTTATCCGCCTGTGCTCAAGGAGATGTGAATGTCAGGCTATACCGGCTAGATGAAATAACACATCAACCGATTGCCAATTTCACGGGGGAATGTCTGGACGAGCAAGATATTCGCATTGATAGCTATGAGTTCAGTGCCGATTATCTGCAAGGTGCAGCGGGTAAAAACCACGTGGAAGAAAACCTGGTCAGCCACTTGCTTAAGTCCAACTGCTTGATAACCCACCAACCAGATTGGGGTTCAGTCCAAATCAGCTACAGCGGCCCACAGATTAACCGGGAAGCCCTACTGCGCTATCTGGTCTCTTTCCGCCATCATAATGAGTTTCACGAACAGTGCGTCGAGCGTATTTTCAATGACATTATGCATTTTTGTCAGCCAGAAACATTATCAGTTTATGCGCGCTATACCCGTCGCGGCGGGCTGGATATTAATCCCTGGCGTTCCAATACTGATTTTGTGCCATCAACTGGCCGCCTGGCACGGCAATAAATGCGTACAGATGCGCAACTTTATCACTGGTTGTACGTTAGTATTGGCAAAAAATGAGCGACAACGTTAAGGTTATTTATAGGTTCCTCATGCTATTTTTAGTATAAGAATCAGTAATGAATACTTAGTGGCCTCTGATATTCCACGGAAAACAGAAAGCAACACTCTGATACACAGGCACTACCACCCTCAAGGGTGTAAAGGAGTAACTTTGATTACACATGTCAGTCCACTCGGTTCAATGGATCTGTTATCACAGCTCGAAGTGGATATGCTCAAGCGTACAGCCAGCAGTGATCTGTACCGTTTATTTCGCAATTGCTCATTAGCTGTTCTCAATTCAGGCAGCCTGACCGATAACAGCAAAGAGCTTTTATCTCGCTATGAAACCTTTGATATCAATGTGCTTCGCCGCGAACGTGGTGTAAAACTCGAACTGGTTAACCCACCAGAGCATGCTTTTGTTGATGGTAAAATTATCCGCTCTTTGCAAGCAAACCTGTTTGCGGTGTTGCGTGACATTTTGTTTGTGAATGGTCAAATCGTCAATGCTGGGCGTTTCCAACATCTCAATATGGAAAGCTCCAGCCATTTGACCAACCTGGTCTTTTCAATTTTGCGTAATGCCCGTGCCCTACATCTTGATGAAGATCCAAATATGATTGTGTGCTGGGGCGGCCATTCAATCAATGAAACCGAATACTTGTATGCCCGTAAAGTTGGCAGCCAATTGGGTTTGCGTGAATTGAATATCTGCACCGGCTGTGGGCCAGGGGCGATGGAAGCACCGATGAAAGGCGCCGCTGTTGGCCATGCCCAACAACGCTACAGACAAGGCCGCTTTATCGGGATGACCGAGCCGTCAATCATTGCTGCTGAGCCGCCAAACCCATTAGTCAATGAGCTGATTATCATGCCAGACATTGAAAAACGGCTAGAAGCTTTCGTCCGTATCGCCCATGGCATTATTATTTTCCCTGGCGGTGTGGGGACAGCAGAAGAATTGCTTTATTTATTAGGTATTCTGATGAACCCGCATAATAAGGAGCAGGTTTTACCCCTGATCCTGACGGGGCCTAAAGAGAGTGCGGATTATTTCAGGGTCGTGGACGAGTTCATCATGAACACGCTGGGTGATGAAGCACGTAAATACTACCAAATAATTATTGATGACCCCGATGAAGTCGCGCGTCAAATGAAGAAAGCAATGCCATTGGTGAAAGAGAATCGCCGTAATACCGGGGATGCTTATAGCTTTAACTGGTCTATTCGTATCGAGCCAGATTTACAGCATCCTTTCGAGCCAAACCATGAAAATATGGCGAATCTGGACTTATCCCATAATCAAGCCCCAGAGAAGCTAGCGGCAGCATTACGCCGTGCTTTCTCCGGTATTGTGGCGGGTAACGTCAAAGAGGTCGGGATTCATGCAATTGAAGCTCATGGGCCATTCAAATTGCACGGTGACCCGCTACTGATGAAGCAAATGGATCAATTGCTGCAAGGCTTTATTATCCAGCAACGGATGAAGCTACCGGGCAGTGACTACACACCTTGCTATGAAATCTGTAGTTAAAAAATCAGTAACTTTCACCGGTAGTGCGAGCAGGATCCCCCGGCTGGCGCTACCTGAAAGTTATTTGAATCCCTGCAGGTTCGCTCTTTATAGTAAAGAATGGCCAATAAAATAGCCCTCACGGGATAGGTTTTAAGACAGTCCATGCAAATTCATCTTCTTATCGTCGACGCCCTTAACCTGATTCGCCGCATTCACGCGGTGCAAGGTTCACCTTGTGTGAATGCTTGTCAGCATGCACTGCAACAGCTGATTTCACATAGCCAACCAACTCACGCCGTCGCCGTTTTTGATGAAGATGACCGCTCGGATAGTTGGCGGCATCAACTCTTGCCCGATTACAAAGCGGGCCGCTCACCGATGCCAGACAATCTGCAACAAGAAATGCCGCTAATCCGTGAAGCATTCCATTCATTGGGTGTTGATTGCTGGTGCTCTCCGGGCAATGAAGCTGATGATCTTGCTGCGACATTGGCGACAAAAATCGGTGGGGCTGGGCATCAAGTGACTATTGTTTCAACCGACAAAGGCTATTGCCAGTTGTTAGCACCGAATGTACAAATTCGTGATTACTTTCAAAAACGCTGGCTGGATATGCCGTTCGTAAAACAAGAATTTGGTGTATTACCGCACCAATTGCCTGATTACTGGGGACTTGCTGGGATCAGCAGTAGTAAAATTCCGGGTGTCGCCGGCATTGGAGCAAAAACTGCCGCGCTGTTATTGCAGCAAATTAGTAATCTGGAAGAACTCTATCAAGAGCTAGATTCAGTGCCGGAGAAATGGCACAAAAAGTTGCAACAGCACCAAGAGATGGCTTTTATTTGTAAGCAAATTGCGACACTAAAAACTGATTTGCCATTAAGCGGCAATTTGCAGCAATTACGTTTGAATCGATGATATCAGCATAAAAACAAAGGGGCCAATTGGCCCCTTGTGCGTAAGACAGACAGGTCTATCACTAAAATTTAAAAACGCTCATCACGGCGGCCCGGCGCGCCAGACCAGATACGGCGCACATGTACCGTCACTTCTTCACGGTCATGATAGAGTTGTTTGGCCTGAATATGGGCATTGATGCCATTTTCTTTTAGCTGCTCATCAATCATTTCCAGATTCTCCGAAACAACTTCAAAGCGTTTTTTCATCGGTAATTTCAGGTTAAAAATCGCCTCACGGCACCAACCATTCACCAACCATTTGATAATAAGTTGGGTGACTTTAGCCGGTTTCTCCACCATATCGCACACTAACCAGTAAATATTGCTGCGCGTTGGTTCATATTTAAAACCATCAACACGATGATGCGTAACCTGCCCGGTATCCATCAAACTTTGTGCCATCAAGCCATTATCAATGGCCTGAACCATCATGCTGCGTTGCACTAGCTGATAAGTCCAACCTCCGGGGCAAGCACCTAAATCAACAGCATGCATACCACTGGCCAATCGCTCTTCCCATTCATCTTGTGGAATAAATACATGGAAAGCTTCTTCCAGCTTTAAAGTTGAGCGACTTGGTGCGTCTGATGGGAACTTAAGGCGCGGAATCCCCATATAGAACGGGGAGTTATTGTTACTGTAAGAATAACCGACATAACAACAGCCCGATGCAATAAAGAACACATGTACCACTGGCCGGTGTGCATTCTCACGGACAGACAGAATTTTTTGTTCACGCATTGCGCTACGCAGCGGCACTGTCAACTTACGGCAAAACTTAAGTAACTCTTTGCTTTCATTAGTGTCAGCAACTTCAACTCGCAGTTCACCGGCTTTTTCGACAACACCGACCAACATGCCAACAATAGGCGATACCCGATCTTCCGGCGGTAAATCTTTCAATAACTCGCCCACGACCATCATTTGACGGGCGAAAATCAATTCGCGGAATGGTACTTCACGAATCAGACGATCTGCATCTTCTAACTGATAGCATTCAAATAGCACATAACCGCTATTGTCTTTTACTCGCGCGAAACCAAAGATTTCAAGCTGTGCTGCTTTGGCGGTAATTTCCGCCGCACACTCTTTCTCAAAACCTGAGCGGCAATATAAAGCAATTTTATTATTCATGGCGTTCTGCCCTTTTTCTTAGACGCAGCGCGCCAATCAACATCAAAATCCATCCCGCCAGAAAACATACTCCGCCCACTGGCGTGATATATACCCACAGTTTCAGGTGTGATAGAGCCAGGCAGTATAAACTGCCACTAAAGAGTAGCGTTCCGAGCGCTAACAAGGCTCCACTCCAGTAAAACCAAATACTAATCTGCCGTTGCATTGCAACCGCGAGTGCCAGGATAGCCAATGTATGGAACCCCTGATACTCCAGCCCGGTATGAATCCAAGCCATTTCATTCGCTCCCAACGAGGCACTCAATACATGAGCCCCAAAGGCACCGAAAGCAACATAGAAAAAACCGCTCAGAGCGGCAAATATCAGCATTAAACGACCATTCATCGTCATTAACCTTAAATTAATATCGCCTGGTAATAATTAAAATTAGTTGTCGTAGCGAAAACGGAGCTTTTCCTGTTCGCTAGCTGCTCTTGCCAGTATCCACTGACGAAAGGCGGCTATTTTACCCAGTTCTGCCTGACTGTCATGACAAACCAGATAAAAAGCATTTTTACTTACCAGCACTTCATTAAACGGGCACACCAACCGCCCGGCTTCAATCTCAGATTGCGCCATAACATTATTCACCAGCGCAATACCTTGACCATGAACAGCGGCCTGAACCACCATTACACTGTGACTAAATATTGGGCCTTGCTGCACATTAATCTGCGGTACACCCAATTGACGGGTATACGCCATCCAATCTCGGCGGGAAGTATCATGCAACAAGGTATGATTAGCCAGATCTGCTGGTACTTTTAATCCATTATCGCCCATTAATAGGCTAGGCGCACAAACAGGAAGCAAGAATTCGGCATACAGACGTTCAGTGCGCAAACCGGTCCAATTTCCCCGACCATAAAATATCGCCACATCTACATCATCAGCCAGTTTATCCTCTTCCCGATCCACTGCCTGGATCCTGACATCAATACCCGGATAAGCAGCATTGAATCCAGAAAGGCGGGGAACCAACCATTGAATAGCAAAACTAGGGGGAAGACTGACAGTCAGAGCACCTTTGGCGCTGCGTGCCTGCAATTTGCGAGTGGCTTCATTGATGGAGGTGAAAATCTCTTTGATGTCGAGGTAATAACTCTGGCCTTCTTCGGTCAGCAATAGAGAACGGTTACGCCGACGAAACAGTTTTAGCCCGAGGAAATCCTCCAGTGACTTTATCTGGTGACTAACCGCCGCTTGCGTGACAAATAATTCATCAGCAGCTTTAGTAAAACTCAGGTGACGCGCGGCCGCATCAAAGACCCGCAAGGCATTCAGTGGTGGTAATCGTTTTGACATGAATTGGATACTTTTTTATAACGGCTCATCTTCAGATGAAACCCTTTGTTTACTTATTAGTTTTTGTAATCCGAGACATTATAAATTGTCCGTTGATGATGCGCCAGCAAATACCTATAGTGGCGGCACTTCCCAAGCCGGAACGAAAAGTAGGTTTAGTATCCAGGTACTGAATTGCTTTTGGCTTTGTGGTTGTGATGTTGTGTTTGCAAATGGTCTGGTGTACCAGACATAGTAGCTAAGCTACTGTTTTTTTTCACTTCCTGTACATTTACCCTGTCTGTCCATAGTGATTTTATGCAGCACCGCAATTTTTGCGGTGCTTTTTTTTTGCTCCATTCCCAGCACTGACTTCTTTTTAAGAACCTAAATGTAAGTTAATAACCTAAATGTAAGCGCCACTTTGTATTGCGTAGAGTTAAGCTTAAATTTAAGTTGTTGCAGAGGACTCCAGGACATATCAGATTTCTGTCGAAAATAACTTGGCGGCTTAACTACTTGCCCTCAGCCATTTCTTTGACTTCTGAGCGATTAATTTGCTGTTCGGTGCCATTGGCATCGGTGTAGCTTATCATCCCAGTGTCATCATCTACTTTAGGTTTACCATCAGCAACGATAGTGCGACCATCATTAGTGTGCATCACATAGTTGCTTGAACAGGCTGCTAAGGTAAAAGTGAGCATAAGTGCAGAAATTACGGCAGCTGTCTTTTTCATGGGTGACTCCTTGCAGATTAAAATGCTAAAAAAATCGTTTCCATTACCAGACAAATGGTTATGTCCGTTACTATTTAGCATAACCCTCTTGAGTCATATTGCCAGCCATCAGGGCCATTAGTCGGCTAGTTGTGGCTAAAATGAGACAGTTCCGAAGTGACCCAAAGGATACAAACAACAGAATGAAGTCTTTTAATCCAACGGATTTTCGCCAGGAATTCCCGGCAATTAACGATGAAATAATCTATCTGGACAGTGCAGCGACGGCCCTGAAACCGCGCGCCATGATTGACGCTACCCAGTTGTTTTATCAGCAAGATTCCGCGACAGTGCACCGCAGTCAACATCAATCTGCATTGTCATTGACCGCTCGTTTTGAAGAAACCCGCCAGCAGGTAGCTGACTTTATTAATGCGCCGGACGCAGAAAATATTGTTTGGACACGCGGCACAACCGAAGCCATTAATCTGGTAGCGCAAAGTTATGCTCGCCCTCGCCTACAGACTGGGGATGAAATTATTGTCAGCGAAGCAGAACATCATGCCAATTTAATACCCTGGCTTATGGTTGCTGAACAAACGGGTGCCAGAATCATTAAATTACCCATCGGCCTCGACCATCTGCCCGACTTACAACTATTACCTCAGTTATTCAGCAATAAAACCCGCATATTGGCGCTAGGCCAGATGTCTAATGTGACAGGCGGTAGCCCGCAATTAGCAGAAGCCATTGAATTCGCCCATCAACATGACTGCATCGTGATGGTCGATGGTGCACAAGGAATTGTTCATAGCCCGGCAGATGTTCAAGCGCTTGATATTGATTTTTATGCTTTTTCTGCTCACAAGCTATATGGACCCACCGGTATTGGCGTGTTGTATGGCAAATCTGAACTGCTGAAAGAAATGCCCGCCTGGCAAGGTGGCGGTAAAATGCTAACTCATGCCTCATTCGGCGGTTTTATACCCCATGAAGTGCCTTACCGCTTTGAAGCCGGTACACCTAATATTGCGGGGGTGATTGGTTTATCGGCGGTATTGAGTTGGCTGGAACAGATTGATCTGGACGAGGCCGAAATTTATAGCCAAAAACTGGCGACTTTAGCGGAGAATAAACTGGCTCAATTACCGGGTTTCCGTAGCTTTCGTTGTCAGCAATCAAGCTTGCTAGCATTCACTTTTGATGGTGTTCACCACAGTGATTTAGTGACGTTATTGGCCGAACAAGGGATCGCGCTGCGGGCTGGCCAACATTGCGCACAACCGTTAATGGCGGCGCTGGCAGTAAGTGGTAGTTTGCGTGCTTCATTTGCGCCTTATAATACCGAAAACGATGTTGAAACGCTGTGTTCAGCTATCGCCAAGGCGCTGGAATTATTACAAGATTAACGACTGGTAGATGATAATTTCGCTAATAAGAGAAAAAAATAATGATTGCTCCACACCCCTTTGGTCATGATATTACGGCCTCTACTCTGCTTGAGACATTCAGTGCTCATCAACAGTGGGAAGATCGCTACCGCCAGTTAATCTTGCTGGCGAAGCAGCTCCCGCCATTACCAGAATCATTAAAGCAAAATGAGTTGGAATTGACTGGATGTGAAAACCGGGTGTGGCTGGGGCATGAGTGTTTGCCGGATGGGCGCTTACATTTCTACGGTGACAGTGAGGGGCGCATTGTTCGTGGGTTGCTGGCTGTTATTCTGACAGCTGTGGAAGGTAAAACGCCGCTACAAATATTGGCAGAAAATCCCCTGGCCCTGTTTGACCAATTGGGGTTACGGCAACAATTAAGTACCTCTCGCGCCAGCGGTTTACAAGCACTGGCGCAAGGTGTGCAGGCGATTGCAGCTAAATACGTGTCATGATAGTGACTGCCCCTGACGGGCAGCTTTCGCCATCATTTTCTTCAATGCATGGGACACCGCAACAAAACCAAAAGTCGCGGTGACCATGGTGGCCGAGCCGAAACCTGATGTGCAATCCATCTTTTTTGGCCCCTCGGCAGTGCTGCGCGATGCACACACCGAACCATCACTCTGCGGGTAAACTAAGGGTTCGCTGGAGAAAACACAGTCAATCCCCAGCTTACCTTTGCTGTTTTTCACCACGTTAAAATCACTTTTCAGTCTTTCACGTAACTTCGCGGCTAAAGGGTCTTGAATTGTTTTCGCCAAATCCACTACCTCAATGCGAGTTGGGTCTATCTGTCCACCAGCGCCACCCGTCGTCACCACCGGGATTTTATACCGACGACAATAAGACAGCAGCGCGGCTTTGGGGCGCACACTATCAATGGCATCAATAACATAGCTAAAGTTTTTATCTAAAAGCTCCGCAACATTATCCGCAGTAATAAAATCATCAACACACGTCACTTTGCATTCAGGATTGATAGCCAGAATACGTTCAGCCATGACTTCTGTTTTAGCCTGTCCGACATTGCTCCGTAAAGCATGAATTTGGCGATTGGTATTCGTGACGCAAACATCATCCATATCAATTAATGTAATCGCACCAATCCCAGTACGCGCCAGTGCTTCGGCCGCCCATGAACCCACGCCGCCAATACCGATGACACAAATATGCGCCTGCGAAAAAAGTGTGAGTACCTGCTGCCCATAAAGGCGAGCAATACCACCAAATCGCTGTTGGTAAGCTTCTGAATAGGCGGTGCTCATCGACTTGTTACCTTCATAACTTATTACCTTTATAGCCTGGAAAAATAATACGAATACAAAAGCGGCCAATTGGCCGCCAGAGAAAGGGTTGAATAGGTTACATCACCGCTAGCTTATTGGCCCTGATTCTTCACTAACAGCGAAGAGCCATTACCGGATAGAGAGGCCGTTTTCTCCCCTTGATAAGCGGTAAATAGCGGCCCATTACTTTGCGCATTTTTTAACACCCAAACACGTCCATAATGGTTGTAGAAACCAGCGGCTTGACCAGCTTCATGCCCAATCCCTTGATATATATCAAAATGCTGGCCTTTAATTGCGCCACCCACATCCAGCGCCACCATCAAACGCATCTGATAGTGGCCAGTGAATTTACCTTGATTATCCAATAAGGGGACTTCCGCTAACAGTGTGGTACCCGGTGGAATCAGTGAACGATCAGAGGCAACCGAAGCTTTGGCAATCAATGGAACCGCACTGGCCCCTTTCACCGGCGCATACATTTCCGGTTTGAAGAAGACAAAGGACGGATTCTGCTCTAATAACTCTCTGACCTCAGCTTCGCTGTGAGTTTCAGCCCAATGGCGGATAGCTTGCATCGACATATCCGCTCTAGCGACTTCACCGCGGTCAATCAGCACTTTGCCGATACTGCGGTAAGCATGCCCATTTTTACCCGCATACCCGAAGAAAGTCAGTGGCCGCCCATCACCATAGTCAATATAACCGCTCCCCTGCACTTCCATCATAAAATTATCTACCAACGAATTGGTGTACGCGATAATTAAATTGTTGTTATCCAATGCACCTGAATATATCGCCGCGCGATCGGGTAGACGGCGCTTTCCTTTAGCAGGCATACGATAAAGTGGATGGCGGAATTCGCCTTGTCGTGTATAGCGGGCTTGCAGTACCGGCGTGTAGTAACCGGTAAATTGTACATTACCGAAATTATCCACCCCTTCCATCTGATAGGCATTCAGACCGAACAAACTTAACTTACTGGTATCTGCCCCAGCTAACATCCAGTTTTCAACCGCATTAAAGGTGCTGCTGTTGCGGTTATACAGACCCGGTGAAGATTGGTTAATCACTTTCACCTGATCAGAAAAATCTTTGGCGTTGACTGGCTTACCTGTTGCGTGTGGTTCATTCACCAACTCTAGTGGATGCTCCAGACGCCCATCTTTATATTGCTGCCCACGATCGGTTGGCCGGGATTGGCAACCAGCCAAAACAGCAATCATTATTCCACTCAGTAGGTATTTGCCCCAACGACTTGTCATTTCACGCCTTCTCTTCTCTTACTTACTTTTATCTACCGGATTTTATCTACCGGCGAACGATAACAAACGCCTATAGATAAAGGAATCAGCATGCAGAAAAAAATCCCCTGACACCATTGTGGGGAAAAAGGAAACAGATAGTTGATAAATTAATCGAAAAAACCTATTTACCCTAATTAAGTGGCAAAACTACTTGCAACAGATCTCATCCAGAGTATAGTGCGCTCAATCGGACGCGGGGTGGAGCAGCCTGGTAGCTCGTCGGGCTCATAACCCGAAGGTCGTCGGTTCAAATCCGGCCCCCGCAACCAACCGATACTGGCTACCAGCAGTATCAAATATTGTCCGATAGTCTTGAAAGTTAAGATGAATTAGGTAGAATGCTTGTTAAGTAGTAAAGCAGTAAAAATGTAATGACGGACGCGGGGTGGAGCAGCCTGGTAGCTCGTCGGGCTCATAACCCGAAGGTCGTCGGTTCAAATCCGGCCCCCGCAACCAATTACATGATTAAGTCAGATAGAAAAGTATTAAGACGGACGCGGGGTGGAGCAGCCTGGTAGCTCGTCGGGCTCATAACCCGAAGGTCGTCGGTTCAAATCCGGCCCCCGCAACCAATTCTTAATCATTTCATATCACTATAAGACACCCTCAAGGGTGTTTTTTTGTTTCTGGCGTTATACCCGTCATACTTCAAGCCGCATGTGCGTTGACTGCTTTCGTTAACCCGAATCATTGACTCGCGTCAACTCATCGGGATGAATGTGCCTCACCCCTGAGGCACACCCTGAGGCACACCCTGCGGGCAGCATAAATGCTGTTCAAATCGGTTCCCGACCGATTTGTATCTCAGTTGCCGACTTCCTGCAACTCGAATTATTTAGGGTATATTTCAATTAATAGCAACATCCATTCATTAAAGTCGGGCCATCGCCCCACCATTAGCAAAATAAGCTTTGATACCGGCAAAGATGGACTCAGCCACTTGCTGCTGAAAATGGCTGGTTCGTAACTTTCTCTCTTCTTCCAAATTGCTGATAAACGCCGTTTCCACCAAAATTGATGGGATATCAGGCGCTTTCAAGACGGCAAAACCCGCTTGATCAACACGGTTTTTGTGGAGTTTATTAATTTTCCCCATACGATTCAGCACTTCTTTACCAAATTTCAGACTGTCATTGATAGTTGCGGTTTGCAGCAAATCAATCATGGTATGGTCAAGATAGCGATCACCACTCTTGCTAACCCCACCAATCTGGTCTGACTCATTCTGCGTTTGCGCCAGAAAACGCGCAGCGGTACTGGTTGCCCCTTTGGTCGATAACGCAAAAACCGACGAACCTTTAGCGGCCCGGTTGGTAAAAGCATCGGCATGGATTGAAATGAATAAATCCGCACGGAGCTTACGGGCTTTAGCCACCCGCACTTTCAAGGGAATAAAGACATCTTCATTGCGAGTCATAAATACCCGCATATTCGATTCTTTCTTTATTAAAGCCTGCAATCTGCGGGCAATTTGCAACACAATATCTTTCTCACGGGTTTTATTATAGCCAATAGCCCCAGGATCTTCCCCGCCGTGCCCTGGGTCTAACATGATAACAATCGGCCTATCTCGCCCTGCTTTACCTGCTTTGGGTGCTTCTACAGGTAAAGTGCGCTCCACATTGCCTTTATTGTAATCTTCTAATAGTGCCAGCAACGGATCATCTTCAGCCGAGGTTTTCCCCTCTTGCGGATAAAGATCCACCACCAAACGATTCCTAAACTCAGCAAAAGGTTTAAGAGTAAAAAGTTGTGGGCTAATACTTTGCTTCAACTCCAAAACCAGCCGAACAGTATTTTTATCAAACTGCCCTACCCGCGCCTGCTTGAGGTAAGGGTCACCAGACTGAACTTGCTTGGTAATCTCTTTTAGTACGCTATTGAGATGCACGCCTTCAATATCAACCACAATCCGGTCCGGATTCGTCAACGCAAATTGACGATACTTAAGTGGTGTATTGGATTCCAGCGTTACCCGGGTATAGGTTGAAGAGGGCCAAATCCTGACGGCAATAATATGTGAAGAAGCAGCAAATCCAACCCGGCTGACACTCAGTAGCCATGCTGCAGCAGCCCCGTGTAGTAGACGGCGACGCCCAGAATTATGATTTGAATCTGCCATGTAACTCCAAAGTAACGACCAAAATATGAATAAAAATAGAACAAAAAAAATCACGAGGAAAAACTTTAACGAATCGATCCCATGCTGTCATTAGAAAAACATTTTTATGTGATTCAACTCATTAATACAAATACGCCATACATATGCATTTAATAGCAATTTCTTGCTTGCCATCTTGGTCAAAAAAGAATAAAAATACAAAAATACCGAATAAAAATTCAAAGAGGATCTGCCGTGAAGGAACGTAGTACAGAACTGGTCCAGGGATTTCGTCACTCAGTTCCCTATATCAATGCGCACCGCGGCAAGACATTTGTTGTCATGCTGGGTGGCGAGGCGATTGAGCATGAAAACTTTTCTAGTATCGTTAACGATATAGGCTTATTGCATAGCCTTGGGATCAGGCTGGTTGTGGTATATGGCGCTCGTCCACAAATCGACAGCAATCTGGCACAGCATCACTACGAACCTATTTATCACAAGCATACCCGAGTCACTGATGCCCGGACGTTGGAAATGGTCAAGCAGGCGGCGGGTTTATTGCAATTAGATATCACCGCAAGATTATCAATGAGTTTGAATAATACTCCGCTCCAAGGCGCGCATATCAATGTGGTCAGCGGCAACTTTATTATTGCTCAGCCCTTGGGTGTAGATGATGGTGTAGATTATTGCCACAGTGGCCGTATCCGCCGGATTGATGAAGAAGCAATTCATCGCCAATTAGACAATGGCGCGATTGTGTTGCTGGGGCCAGTTGCGGTGTCAGTCACCGGCGAGAGCTTTAATCTGACCTCAGAAGAAGTGGCGACTCAGCTAGCTATCAAACTGAAAGCTGAAAAAATGATTGGTTTTTGCTCATCCCAAGGGGTGACAGATAACGAAGGCAATATTATTTCAGAACTGTTCCCGAATGATGCGCAAAAACGGATTGAAGATCTGGAGCAAGAGGGTGATTACAACTCGGGGACGGTCCGTTTTCTGCGTGGGGCTGTGAAAGCTTGCCGCAGTGGGGTACGCCGCAGCCATTTACTGAGTTATCAGGAAGATGGGGCGCTGGTGCAAGAACTGTTCTCCCGTGATGGTATCGGTACCCAGATTGTGATGGAGAGTGCGGAACAAGTTCGTCGCGCAACCATTAATGATATTGGCGGCATATTGGAGCTGATTCGCCCGCTGGAGCAACAAGGTATTTTGGTGCGCCGTTCACGTGAGCAGCTTGAAATGGAGATAGACAAGTTCACCATTATCGAGCGGGATAATTTGACCATTGCTTGCGCCGCGCTTTATCCTTTCCCCGAAGAACAAATCGGTGAAATGGCCTGTGTCGCGGTACATCCGGATTATCGCAGTTCATCCCGAGGGGAAATGCTGTTAAAACGGGTGGCTAATCAAGCGCGGCAAATGGGCCTTAAAAAGCTGTTTGTATTGACTACCCGCAGTATTCACTGGTTCCAAGAGCGCGGTTTTACTCCCGCCGAAGTTGATGTGTTACCGATTCAGAAGCAAGAATTGTATAACTATCAACGTCGCTCAAAGATTCTGCTGGCAGATTTGTAATCTGAAGGGGCGTTCGCCCCTTCAATATTTTCAGGTCAATTGATTCAGACGTTCTACCAATCCGCTAACACGAAGCGTAGGTGTCCGGATCGCATGGCTCAATACCGTATCACTGCAATACAATGTCAAACGCTGACGGGCGCGGGTAATGGCGGTATAGACCAATTCGCGAGTTAACACTGGCATGAACGTATTGGGTAAAACCAATGCCGTATGTTCAAATTCCGAACCTTGAGATTTATGTACCGTCATAGCATAAGCGGTTTCGTGGCTGGGAAGACGGCTCGGCTGCACAGATTTTATATTGCCGTCTGGCAACTGGAAATGTACCCGTAGCTCCCCCTCACTATCATACAAAGCAATGCCAATATCGCCGTTGAATAAACCCAGTGCACTGTCATTCAGCCCTATCATCACCGGCCTGCCAACATACCAACGCCCCGACGGCCCTGGTGCTCGCTCAATTAACCGCTTGCGGTGCAGTAGCTGCTCAATGCGCTCATTTAAGCCACTGACACCAAATGGCCCAGACCGTAATGCACACAGTAGTTGATAGCGCCCAAATGCAGCCAGCACCTCAACCGCATGAGCACCTGCGGCGGCCAGTTCAAGATAGTGCTGATAGCCCGCAACACAGTCTTCCAGCAATACCTGATAATCATCTGAATCTGCCAGAGAGAAATTTTCAATATCGGAATATGTGCCATTTAGAACAGATAATGCATCCCGATACTTTCCGGCATTAACTGCTAAAGCAAGCTGTCCAATCCCCGATTTCTCATCGAAGCGGTAGCTTTTACGCAGCAAACACAAGCTATCACGGACATTGACTGTATCTGTCTGCACATCACCAATCGGGATGTTTCCCACCAATATGTATCCTGTTAAGCGAGTTAGCTGCTCTGCTCGTGATCCACTGTAACCCAACTCAGCAAAGCGACATATATCACCCAGCACGGCCCCTGCTTCTACCGAAGCCAATTGATCACGGTCACCGAGAAAAATCACCTGGGCTTTGGTTGGCAATGCTGCAATTAGCCGCGCCATCATAGGCAAATCCACCATTGATGCTTCATCGACCACCAACACATCAAGGTTTAGGGGGTTACCACGGTGATAACGTAGGCGCTGACTATTAGGTTGCGCGCCCAACAAACGGTGCAATGTGGATGCCTGGTCGGGGAATAACTTGCATTCATCGTCAGTCAGTGAGAGTTGGCGAATGGCTTTGCCCAGTGATTCCGTCAAGCGCGCAGCCGCTTTACCGGTGGGTGCGGCAAGTTGAATACGCAGTCGTTGCCCTTGGCTAAGTTGTATCAGCGCAGTCAATAATTTGGCAACGGTGGTCGTTTTACCTGTCCCTGGGCCACCGGAAATGACGGAGATACGGCGGGTAGCTGCAACAGCAGCAGCCAACTTTTGCCAGTCGACCTCAGTGCCTGCCGGCCCAAATAGGCGATCGAGCGTCTCTCTTAGTAATGTTTCATTGACGTCTCTGGCTTCATTGCCGTCACTGTCTTCCTTGATAAGCGACGCCGTATTGTCGCTGGCCATAAAACGCACCACATCCCCTTCGTATTGCCACATCCGTTGTAGATACAAACGGTCATTTTGCAAAACTAACGGTGTGGGCTGTGTGCCATCACTTACTGCTGGAGAGTTATTGAGTGTTTGCATCCACTGTAATTGATCCGGTGCACCAATTACCTGCCACAGCGCTAGCGCTAGCGCTGGCTGTCGCCCGCCAAATAGCTTTTCTGGCTGCAAATAATTGAGTGGAATACATACATGCCCAGCACCAGCTTCAGCACTGAGAACAGCCGCTGCCAATTGCATCATGGGGTCATTATCACCGGCTATCATTCGTGAGAACTGAACATCCAGCGGACGTAGTAAGTGGTCACGAACCGCCTGCTCCAGTAACGTCATCATATTGATGTGCCCTCACCGGTTATAACAATTCCACTTTTATCGCTAATGTACGGCTCTACCTCACGACCACTGAATAAACAGTCCATTTTTTCGATCAGCGCCCATTCAGGGCGGCAACTAAAAATACCATTTCCAGGATGTTGGCTATCAATGCCGCGCAGGAAGAGATAAATGACACCACCAAAGTCGCGCTGATAGTCATAATTACCCAGCCGATGACGTAAATAGCGATGTAATGCCAAGGTATAAAGCTGATATTGCAAGTCATAGCGATGCTCTGCCATTGCTTGGGCCATCGCCTCATTGGTATAAGCGCTGCTGTCTT
The DNA here is from genome assembly GCF_946902935.1 of Yersinia sp. Marseille-Q5920. Taxonomy (NCBI): domain Bacteria; kingdom Pseudomonadati; phylum Pseudomonadota; class Gammaproteobacteria; order Enterobacterales; family Yersiniaceae; genus Yersinia; species Yersinia sp. Marseille-Q5920. The sequence goes on from NZ_CAMPQA010000010.1 coordinate 58,288, forward strand.
CCCCCAACCAGTTAGACTTATAATCCAACAAGTAATATTTCCCCTGCCAACAGAAAACCAGGTCAATAAATCCTTTGAGCATCCCTCGGACTTGCTGAAAACCCAACGCAGGGCATTGACGGGAAAGTGGATCATACTGCTTGATTAAGATATCTAACTCTCGGGCTTGCAACAGCGCATCTATCGGCAAATAAAATTGCAACTCGGCCTGCTTACTCTGTGGGGTCAATCCCGCCAATGTCACGCCGGTTTCATTCAGAGGAGTTTGTACAATGTCATTTAGCCACTGATACAGCATAGGTGACCACTGCTCGCCAAAACCTTGTTGCTGAAGTTGCTCCGTCAACCCGTCTTGCTCAATAGGCTGGCTAAAATCCAAGGGTTCGAGTAAATCATGCAGGAAAGTCCCAGGGGCCGCGCCGCGAGGGAAAGTATGAGGGGTTAACTGGCTCTCGCTAGTTGATGCTTGCTCACCAACGGCGTCAGTATCCAGCCGTGGTAATAACTCCTGTAATGGCACATTCAGTGCTGGTGATACCCCACTTTTACTCGAACCATGCTGCTGTAGACCGGAATAGCTGGTGACTCGCCAAAAATCGTGTATTTGACGGCTAAACTGACGGGCAGCAAGGGCTGGTAACTCTTTCCGCAGTGGATGCCAAGGCGTTTCGTCCAGTTGCCCAGCTTGCAAAACAGAAATATCCCCACCGGCTAGGGTTGCTAACTCGGCGAGTTTGTCAGCAAGATACTGCGCATCTCCCGCATGGCCTTGTTGCACCAAATAGCCTAGTGCGCTGAGATGCATGTCACTTTCACCCTGTTTTTTTCGCCCGCCTTTAATCAGCGGAGCAATACCTATGCTGCAATGATAAACCGCACGGGTGAGTGCGACATATAATAACCGTAAGTCTTCTGCCAGCCGCTCTTCCTCTGCCAAAGCCTGACTCTCTTCATCGGCGTTCAGGTCAAGTAAGGCCTCAAAACTGTGACGATCATGGTAAAGAACGTCTTGCTGTTGGCGGAAATTACCCACAAAAGGTAACCATACCAGCGGGTATTCCAGCCCTTTCGATTTATGGATAGTTATCACCCGCACCAAATGACGATCACTTTCCAAACGTAATTGTTGGTTATCAGACTGATGATTCGGCTGGGCTATTTGTTGTGCCAACCAACGGATTAGTGCGTGCTCACTATCAAGCTGCGATGCGGCTTCTTGTAATAACTCTCCCAAATGCAGCAAATCTGTCAGCCGCCGTTCACCGCCCTGAGTTGCTAACAAGTTTTCAGCTAAATGGCGATGAGCCATAATCTCCCGTAGCATCGGGAGCACGCCACGGCGCTGCCAATGTTGGCGGTAGCCATCGAATTCATCAACCAAAGCATCCCAAGCCCGCTCATCGTGGTTCAATCCATCCAGCATTTGTGCATCTAGCCCCAGCATACCGGTCGCCATGGCACTGCGTAATGCCCGTTCCTGTTCAGGAGCCAGAACGGCCTGCAATAGCCACAGTAGATCTTTGGCCTCTGCAGTATCAAATACGCTGTCACGATTAGATAAATAAACAGATGGGATAGCCAATGCACTCAAAGCATCGCGCACTAATGCCGCCTCTGCCCGGCTACGCACTAATATCGTGATATCTGACGCCTGAACCGGTCTTGAGTTTGTGGCCGTCACTAATTGAGCTAATCCCTGCTGGCCCGAGGTGAGCCAGTCACGGATTTGGGCAGCACACTGTCGCGCCATTAGTTGTTGGTACTCACTAACCCCAACGCCCTCGCCCGGCTGCAACCAGAAAGACATCGCTGGCTGTTTTTTCCCTTTTATTTCAAATGATAACTGTTTATTTTTTTGCGCGGGAGCCACATTTACAAAGGGAATTTGCTTAAACAAAAAAGGAATGTCGACCAAACTAAAAAGCCGATTGACTGATTGCACCATCGGGAAAGATGAGCGCCAGTTAGTCTCTAGTGTGTAGTGTGCACTTACTTCCGAGCGAGCCCGAATATAAGTGAAAATATCAGCACCACGGAAAGCATAAATAGCTTGTTTAGGATCCCCAATCAACAATAGGCCGCACTCTCCTTGCCCACCATAAAGTGTGTGGAAAATACGGTATTGCTGTGGGTCAGTATCTTGAAACTCATCAATCATTGCGACGGGATAACGAATGCGAATAGATTGAGCCAACAATTCTCCGCCCGGTTGCTGCAATGCTGCATCCAATTTACTGAGCAGGTCATCAAAACCTAATTCTGCCCGCTGCCGTTTCTCTTGCTGTACAGAGGCTCGTATTTCACTGATCGCTCTGGCTAAAATCAGATCTCTGAGTGTCAGAGGTTGCTCGAATATACGGTCTATAGCATTGAATATATCGTGCTGAGGAGCTTCCCCTTTTTTGGTTTTTTCAAATAATACTGACTGCCGAAATTTCTCTAACTCTTTAGGTAACTGGTAATCGCCGGTTTCTTGTTCCGCCCAGATACCAACCTTTTCCAACCAGTTAGGTAAATATCGGGCACTGTAACTGCGTTTATCGACACCAGATCCGCTAATCAGCGCCTCTAACTCCGGGGCCACTGCGCGCCATTGTGCTTTGACTGCATCAATTTGTTCCACTATCTGCTGATGTCGACTGAGTATCGTTTCATCATCACCAGGGGCTTGCCGAAATTTTGGCGTTTCTCCCTGTAAATAAGCAGAAAGATCCTTGAGTAAGGCCTCTGGCCCGCTCCACTCTTGACTAACCGCCCTGGCGATAGCCAGAGGCAGCGGATAACAATGACGCCGCCAGAAATCGGCGCAAGCTTGCCGGCGTAATGGCAGTTCATCCTGCACCAAAGTTTGCTCAAATAAGATGCCAGATTCAAAAGCATTGTTAGCCAACATACGCTGACAAAAACCGTGAATAGTATAAATTGCCGCTTCATCCATCTGCCGCTCAGCCGCCAAAAGGTCTGCGGCTGCTTTATTCAGATCAGTGATTTCCGCCAGTAAATCCTTATGCATCGGGTCATCGCTGACTCCCCGTACGCAGGCAATACGCAACTCATGAATATTGTCACGAATTCGCCCTCTCAGTTCCTCAGTTGCCGCCTCAGTAAAGGTCACCACCAGGATTTCCTCAACCATGAGAGGGCGACGAAACGCCGCCTCCCCGCCTAAGCCAAGCAGCAATCTAAGATAAAGAACCCCGATGGTAAAAGTCTTACCGGTACCGGCGGAGGCTTCAATTAGCCTCTCGCCATACAAGGGCAGCGTTAGCGGCTCCAGCCGCTGGGGAGTCATTGATGTCATGGAGCCAATACCTTCTGCGGCAAGGTTGCTTGCAAGGCTGAAATTGTTGGGTAAGTCGTCCATCCTTTAAGCACCGCATACCCACCCTCAGTTTGCCCTTGGCCTTTAACCTGAGAAAGTAGCGCCAAACCTTGTGGTTTAATAACAGCTTGCTGGAAGAAATCTGCCAATGCAGTGTTCGTCAGCAGCTTCACCTGAGTAATCATTTTCTCGCGGCTATCAAACGCAAAATTATTGCGATTGAAATCATTATTGTAACGGCTGGCTTCTTCATCCAACGTTTGTGGACGTTGCAGTAATTGGTTAATGAGTGCCTGTTTATATTGTTCAAAATCAGCCGGTTTCATTTCACGCAACCGCTTCTCAGCTTGTGGATAGAACGCAAGGTAGCGCTGATAAAGATAATCAGGTTGTTTGCTATTACTTTGCAGTAAGAAACCTAAGCCCCATTGACGCCCAACTGACATTGGGAAGGCAAATACCGCGTAGCCGAGTTGCTCTGCTGTACGAAGCTGGTCATAGAACCACGGTTGAACAATCTGCCCCAGCAAAGCACTGCGCGCCATGCCCTCAATTTCTGTATAGCCGGTCGGCACATAGACGGCAGCCAGCGCCGCATCTGAGCTACTGCCAATCCGTTCCATGTTGGCAAGCTGAGCTTTATCAACAATAACATCCTCACCAGTCCACCAGATTGTCCCAGTCAAATTGAGTTGTTTTTTCAATGACTCGGCCAAGGAAGTTACCTGCTGGGCTGTCATATTACCCACCGCCAATACTTCTACCGCAGACTGTTTGAGCAAATCATCGCGATAGGTTATGACATCTTGCACACTGATGGTGTCTAGTAACTTACGCCGCTCGCTACGTTCTGAATAAGGAACATTAGACAGTAACTTGGCTGGCTGAATTGCCAACTCATAAGCTTTGCCTTTCTCGGCAACTTCCAGTTGTTCACGATACCAAGACTTAGCCTGTGCCAATTGATCTTTTGTCGGAGTGAAACTGGAGTAACCCTCCACCAAAGAAGTCAGCAACTGCGGCATCCGCTGTGTGAAGCCATTCGCACTGACATACAAACCATTATTCGGCGTAGTAGAGAAGCTAATCCCACCGATTGAGGCCTGATAACTCAGCTCATCAAGTGATAGTCCTGCCAGGTAATCAGTCAAAGCAAAAAGAACCTGATGACGAGCAGTATCCAGAGCATGTGGGTTACGGAAAGCAACAGAGATATCGGCTTTCGGTTCGTCAGCAAAATACTGACTTGGCATATAGAACACCCGCAGTCCCGGTTGTTCTGCCACTTGCTGTGGTCGGGTGATATTTTTATCAGCTTTGATTAAAGAGAAATCATCCGGAATATAGGGGTTAAGTGCTGGTAAACTCAGCGTGATGTCTTTCCCCAACTTTTGCCATTCTTGCATCTCTTGTGGGCTGATTTTATTGACCTGATAAGGGGCATCAACAAAATAGGCGACTTTATTGTGGGGTTCTTCTGGGCTGACAAACCAAATACGCGCATTTTCCGGTGTCATCTCAGCCAGTCGCGCAGTAATGGCTTTCGGATCATAGTGATCAGCCAGATAAGGTGCATCCAGTACATGTGCAACAGGTACCCGCAACATCATATCTACCAGCCACTCGATGTAATCCATATCCCGAGTGATTGAGGGGTAGCGGAAATCCAAATTCAATACATGAGCAATTTCATCGAAATAGCTCTTTTTAATGCCGTCTTTGTGTAGCATGTTGATGTAATCAAAAATAGCGGCCACCACGACATCACGGTTTGCCAGACCTTTATCGGTAAGTGATACAGAAATAGAGAATACACCACCATTTCTATCCACCATCGGGTCAGCCCCGGCATTGATGGCATCAGCCAATCCTTGTTTTTGCAACCAGTCAGACAAAGTATCTTTGCTACGATTTCCTATCAAATAACTAATGTAGGTATCTGTTTTACTGCGGAATTCTGCACTATTATTCTCAATGCGGAATTCTACTTTTAGCTGCTTGCGAGGTTGGGCTGGAACATAATGAATAATAATGCCGGTTTGATCCGGAGTGACCGCAGGTACTGTAATCGCGGGTACTTTTGCGTCCCGATTAGGGATTCGACCAAAGGTATCAGCGGCTAATTGTGCCAACTTTTCTAAGGACTGATTGCTATACAGCACGCCCACCATCAGGTTAGCTGAGTAATAATGGTGATAGAAACTCAGTAGCTCATCATGTAATTTCCCGTCAGGTTTATCTTTCAGTGTGTCCAGATTTCCGCCGGAAAAACGCGCACTGGGGTGAGCCGGGTTTAAGGTTTCCGCATTCACTTGCGCCATACGCATACCATCGCGGGAGCGGGCCATCGTCAATTCAGCATTTACCGCATTACGTTCACGGTCGGCATTAATGGGGTCTAACAGCGGCTCAGCAATTGCATCAGCCAAACGGTCAACCGCCGGGGCCAATGCATCATTTTCAATTTCAAGATAATAAGCGGTTCGATAAGAAGCCGTGCTAGCGTTATGGCTACCACCATGCTTTTTCAAGAATTCAGAGAAACTGCCGGGTTCAGGGAAACGTTTAGAGCCCATCAATAACATATGTTCTAAATAATGAGCTAATCCCAATTGATTATTAGGGTCTTCCAAAGATCCAACAGGCAATGCCAAGGCAGCTAAGGATTTGGGTGCTTGCTCATCAGAAACCAACAACACGGTCATACCATTAGGCAATTTTATTGCCTGATATTTGCGCAGGTCGTGTTCACTTTTATGAATAGCTTCTGCCAGTGGTTGCCATGCAGGAGTGTCAGCCCAACTCAGTGGGGCCAGCAAACCTAATAAGAAAAATATGCCAATAATGCGGGCAAACTGTTTATGCATTCCGTTTCTCCCCTAACCCCTTAAAGTTGCCGCTAAAACGTGTATCCGGCTTCTTGTATACAATATGTATGAAAATCTTGTTTAGTCATGTGCAGCTATCACGCCTTATTATGGCGGGCTATTGGTAATAAATAACGTTCAGTTTCGTGTAATATCATATCGAGATGTTGATTATCCATCAGGCGGAATACTCTTTGTATATAGTTATCCTCACCTTCCCCGGCAATCCGTTGGTCACCTTGCCAAACCTGTAAAAGTTTCATTCGAGCTTTGGTTTGTGTTTCTTCATCCCACAAAATTTGACCAGATTCGCTATCAAAACACTGACTCAACCAAGCCCAGCCACTTTTACTCAACAACAATAAAGGTTCGCACATACCTTGCTGATAGCCACTAATTAGCTGCTGTAAATATTGCCGTGCTTCGTCACAATCCAATGGGGCATAACGCCATGCCGTTCCTTTACGTCCATACATTCGGCTTTCACCCTCACCGCCGGCGACGCAATACACCAAATGCTCAACCCACAACAAAAGCCCATCGACCGCAGTTAATGCCGCTGGCCGCCAACGAATTAAGCCGTCCTCCTGAATCTGATGAATCCATCCTGTTAGCGTGGTATCTCCAAACTCAATATTCAGCTCAATACTGTGGCTCTCTTTACGTTCAGCACGAATTTGTTCAGCTAATGGCACCATTTCCTCTTGCTGACTTTCCCAGTAAAGCTCGCCGAAAGAACCATAAGGAAGGTTACCCGCCGCACGGGCACGACTGAATACTGTATTAATATCACTTTCTTCTATCAGCGCATTCAGTAGTTGAGTATTAAACTGATAGCGGTTGAGGTTATCTAAGGTAAAAGGTTCTTCATCCGGTAACTCCGTTTCTTCAATAACGAAATTTACCCCCAGCCGACGTTGGAAAAATGCCCTCACAGGATGGCGATAGAAACGGATTAATTCATCAAGAGTGATTTCAGGCAAAGGTTCGGGTGGTAAAGGTTGATTAAATTCTGGGTGTGCCAGTCCCTTGGATTCCGCAGAAGGCAGCCATTCAGCGGCGTAACTCTGTAGCTCACTGTTTTTAATAAAGTTTTCTGCTGAGAACGGCATGCGTGGATGCCAACATAGCAAATGTTCAATAACCCGTTTGGCACTGTCATCAGCACTGAGTTCTTCATCACCAGGTAAGTGATAACTTTGCGAAATGTATTCAATCAACTCACTAACCAGCACCGAAGGATAGCGTTTACTGTTGTCTTGAATCGAGCGCCCGATATAACTGATATAAAGCTGTTGCTGGGCAGAGAGTAATGCCTCCAGGAATAGGTAGCGGTCATCATCACGGCGGCTGCGGTCACCACGGCGAACCTGTTTAGCCATTAAGTCAAAGCCCAACGGCGGTAAGGTTCGTGGATAAACACCATCATTCATTCCCAATAAACACACCACTTTAAACGGGATGGAGCGCATAGGCATTAGCGTACAGAAATTGATAGGCCCTGCGAGAAAACGCTGACTAATGCGCTCATTATCCAGGCGCGAAGCCAGTTCATCCCGTAGCAGACTCAGTGGCACGATATCCGGATATTGGGCAGCAATGCCATAGCTGATGACCTTCTGCCATTGCTGTTCAATCAGTACCAGCACTGCTTCCGTATCGTTATCGGGTTCAAAGAAAGTATCTAATAATTGGCGACACAATGGCAGCCATTCACTGAGTGAACGGGACTCTCTTAATTGCTGCCGCCACTGGCTCAATTGCATCAACATTTCAGCTAATTGTCCGGCAAGTTCAGCAGCCAGACCACTGGACTCATCATAGGGCAGAACCCCTTGCCAATCACCGGCGGCGCTATCCATAGCATAGCCAAGTAGCATGCGGGTTATGCCAAAATGCCAGGTATGTTGGCCGGTGGCGGGCAGAGATAATTCGCGCACATTGTCATCATCTAATCCCCAACGGATACCAGACTCGCCAACCCATTGCCGCAAACGGCGCAATCCATCTTCGCTAATACCAAATTTATTGGCTAAAGCGGGCACTTCCAGCAGTGCTAATACCTGCTCAGAAGTAAAACGACTCTGGGGTAAATCAAGCAGAGTAATAAAAGCCTGAAGTGCGGGATGAGCCTGGCTAGCCTTACGGTCTGAAATGGCGAAAGGTAAATAACGCTCCCCGGTAGCATTACCAAATGTCGCCTGAATATAAGGAGTGTAGCTGTCAATATCCGCGACCATCACAATAATGTCGCGCGGAGTCAGCTCTGGAGAGTCCTCCAGTAATTTCAGCAAGTTATCTTGTAAAACTTCCACTTCGCGTTGCGGGCTGTGGCACACATGCAAGCTAAGGGAGCGGTCCGTGAGTTCCAAAACACGCTTTTGGTGACTATGAGCTAAGGTTTCTGGAGTGATGCCAATAATAGCGTGGTCTTCCAGCTCCAGCATGTCATGCTGAATACCATGTAAGAGATTATCCGGCTCAATATCAACAAAAGCATGAACCTCTTGGATCTCATCAACCTGAGATAATAAATACATGTGGTCACGACCAAGCCGGCCCCATGAGGCTAACAGCGGATTACTAAGATTTTGCTCACCATCATCATTAAATAGCTGCTCAGCCTGTTCAGGGTGGCGAAAGAGTTTTACTTCCATCGACGCACTTTCAGCCGATTCACGGTAATGCCTGCGTTTGCGGCTTTGTAATTTAGCTAAAAATGTATAATCCTGAATATCTCCCCAAAAATAGCGGCATGGATTAGTAAACATCAAGTGAATATCAATGTGTTTACCCAGAGCTTGCAAAGCTTGTAAATAGATTGGGGGTAATGCAGATATGCCGCAAATAAATACTCGTTTGGGCAATCCTGCCGGGCAAACGTCTGATTCAATAAGTGTGCGGATAAAACGCTGATAGAGATTGGCGCGATGCCATTCAGGTTGTTCTAACTGGCGAGTATAGCGAGTTAATTCGACCCACAGTAAAGCTTGCCACTGCTGAGCATCGTCCAAATTATCAACCAGTTGGCCTCGTTCCCAACTCTCCAGCCATTCTGGGCGATACACCAAATATTGGTCAAAAAGGTCGGCGACTCGTGCCGCCAGTTGGTGAATCTTACGTTTATCGCTATCGTCACTTAAATAGCGTTTCATCGCAGAAAATACCGGGTTTTCCAGTAATTCTGGTAATAACCACATGAGTTTCCATGTCATTGCATCTTTGCTAAATGCGCTTTCTTTCGGGATGCCGGGTAACACACGGGTAAACATGTCCCAGATAAAGGTAGCGGGCAGTGGAAACTCAATATTGGCTGCAATACTAAATTGTTGAGCCAATTGCATTTGCAGCCATTGAGCCATACCTGGGCTTTGAACAAGCACAACTTCTTGCTGGAAAGGATTATCCAACGGTTCTCGTTCTATCAGCGCAGTCGTTAGCGCTTTGAGTAAATCCAATTGATTAGAATGATAAACCGTGAACATGGTGGCTCCCTTAAAACTCTATGAAGAATATCCATAAATGATTAAACCAACTGACCACCACTTGCGGATAAATCCTGAAGTTTAATACTCTAACTTGATAATGAGTGAGTGCAATAGGTTATCTTCATTATCATATTTATAGCTGCGCGGTTAGCCGCCCTCACTCACAATGCAAAACCACCGACTTAATTCTGCCTGCTGCGTAGAGTGCATTTTTAGGATGAATGTAAACTCCGTACACTCACCATCAATTCGATTTATAAACTGGTTATATCGCCAGTTAGGTTTCATTCCTGCAGGAAATGCTTTCGCTGATTCGCCACTGCTGCTTTCAATATGTTGATTAAGCAAAGACCACGCCTGACGTTGCTGCCATAAAGAGGAAAAACCCTGCAAAAGTGCCTGATGGTATTGCAGTAATCCCAGCAGCGAGACAGAGAAAAAAAGTGCCGCGATTAAGACCTCTGGTAGGCTAAACCCCTGTTGAAAATGAGAATTCCCTCCCTCTTTGGTATACTGTGGCTTGCCACGATATCTGACTAAAGACAAAATTTTGCATCCTTATCCGGGCAAAAATCTGACCAACCATGAGCAACCTTAATCAACCGATGTTCTCCTCTAACTCCATGAGTAGAATGCAGTTGGACGCGTTGATAAAGCATCAACGGCGGCTGTATTCCTGAAGATTGACCCTCACCTCTGAGGATAAAAAAACCGGCCAGCGAGGCTGGTTTAAGACAGGCTTTTAAGCCATATTGCAGGTGCTCATTGCAATGCCATGTTGAACCGGCTTGCCACGGCATACTGAATGACCACTTCTGCCCCGCCCCCCAATTCAATGATGATGTTGCCTGATTAAAGGCCCGTAAATGGTGTTGTTCCTCGGCGGTAATATGCTGAATATTATCCAATTTTCGGTGTAAAGCTGATAACAAAAATAAACCGAGAGAAAAAAGAGTAGCAACAGCAGCCAGGGTACTTGTCCCCCGTTGATGATCACAGCTCATAAATTATTCCCACGGATGGTATAACTCAGTTGACGATGTATGGCTGGGTTACCGGTACTTTGCCCCGCCAGTTGCACGCTATAAACCTGACCCGGAGCTTGCTGCGGTAATGGCGTAACAGAAAAATGCGTTATGGTGATGTTGTGTGGATCAAACAGTTTTTCCCAACCACTGCCAGAACAATTCAGCTCGCCGCGCTGACCTTCTAATGCTTTATTGCGTAGCCGGTAACCAAAGTATTCAGATTCCTGATGTTTCTCCCCTTCCCACCGACCATTGCGGTTGAGGTCATAAGCAACAATCAAGCAAGAGTTTGCCACTTCCCCTGGATAATGTTGTGTAGCAATCGCGTTGCCCTGACACTCACCGTGACAAAATCCAGCCCGCCTCAGGTCTTTTTCCAGTGCAGCCATAGTCTGGCTCAGTGCTAACTCCAGGTGATAGTGCTGCTGTAATGTTGCTATTTGCTTGTGTAAACGGGGGAAGGTCTGGGTAGCAGCCATAATAATCAAACTACCAACACTCAGCGCCAGCATCATTTCTGGCAGGGTAAACCCCGTAATACATTTATGTAAAAAGTAACCTGATACGGCGGCCTCTGGTTTTTTTATCGTTACTAACATAAATGAATACCCGCTATTGATTGCTCATCGCTGCATAGCCTCATTCGCCCGCGGCTGGAGATAATTAGCCGAATACGCCCAGCCGGATTATTGAGCATTATATTTCCTGCTTGTGCTGTATTTCTTACACCAAAGAAACCCATTTTTTTCTTCAAAGGAATCGCAATAGAAACATCGGGATAAGGTGGAATAAACACTGAATTATCTAATGGTGAACAGGGCATCACGGGCTTATCACCACTGCCTAAACACCCCTGATCTTCTTGCTGTATCCATAACAATGCCGTGTTGTTACTGCGATTCGTTTTGGCCTGCAAATGAGTTAGAAAGGCAAGTAACTGGCGAGCACTGTCCGCGAGCCTCTCCCGTTGCCGATAATGGTGCCAATTTTGTGCCCCCCATACAGCCATAACACCGGCTAAGGCAATGACCAACAGCAGTTCAATAAGACTGATACCATTTTGTTTTTTAAGAATATTATTTTTATGCATGAAGTATATTGAGCCGTAGATTGGTTTTCATGGCGTAAGTTTACGTTGTGAAAATTTGAGATCCAGTAGCTGCTTATCAAGGCTGGAAGAGCTGCGCAAAATTTTATTCACGGCGACATAAATGCAGAAAAGTGTGCGGCATGGCTCGCAATTTGATTGCCGATAGGCTTAGTAGATAAAGTGAAGAGAAGGGCTATTAGGAGGATAATTGCGGGCTGAAATGACGGGTATAAACCGAAACCGGAGCCAAATGGCTCCGGTAAAAGATTAGATAGCAATCGGGGCTTTGATACCAGGGTGAGGGTCATACCCTTCAATTTCAAAATCTTCAAAACGATAGTCAAACAATGAAGCAGGTTTACGTTTGATAATCAGTTTTGGCAGCGCCCGCGGTTCACGGCTTAATTGCAGGTTAGTTTGCTCAATATGGTTGCTGTATAAGTGCGTATCGCCCCCCGTCCAGACAAAATCACCGACTTCCAAATCACATTGCTGCGCCATCATATGTACCAATAATGCATAGCTGGCAATGTTAAATGGTAAGCCGAGGAACACATCGCAAGAGCGTTGATATAGCTGGCAAGACAGCTTGCCATCAGCCACATAAAACTGGAAGAAAGCATGGCACGGTGCCAAAGCCATTTGATCCAACTCACCCACATTCCATGCAGAAACGATAATACGACGGGAGTTTGGGTCTTGCTTAAGCTGTTGCACTACCTTACTCAGTTGGTCAATCTGGCGGCCATCAGCAGCGCCCCAAGCGCGCCATTGCTTACCATAAACCGGGCCAAGATCACCGTTTTCATCAGCCCACTCATCCCAGATTGAGACGTTATTTTCCTTCAGATAACCAATATTGGTATCGCCGTTGAGGAACCATAACAACTCATGAATGATGGAACGCAAATGGCAGCGCTTGGTGGTTACCAACGGGAAACCATCTTGTAAATTGAAACGCATCTGATGCCCAAAAATCGACAGCGTCCCAGTACCGGTGCGGTCAGCTTTAGCAGTGCCTTCTTCCAGCACTTTTTTCATCAAATCCAGATACTGTTTCATGTTACCTCACGAAAGTTGTTGCGCAGGACGGCGATACGCCCAAATCATCATAATGATACCGGCCAGAATCATAGGCACAGAGAGAATCTGCCCCATGCTGATCACGCCGTCGAACAAGCCGAGCTGGGCATCTGGCTGGCGGAAACATTCAACAATAATACGGAACGCGCCATAACCAATCAGGAACAGGCCTGAAACACTGCCCATCGGGCGCGGCTTACGGATAAATAGGTTCAGGATAATAAACAGCACCACCCCTTCCAATATCATTTCATACAGTTGCGAAGGGTGGCGCGGCAATACACCGTATTGATTGAAAATCGCCTGCCATTTAGCCGGATCCGCGGCAACAATCGCAATATCTTCGCCCCGAGAAGTGGGGAACAGCATCGCCCACGGGGTATCTGTCGTGACACGGCCCCACAGCTCGCCATTGATAAAATTACCCAAACGACCAGCACCTAAGCCAAATGGAATTAGTGGAGCCATAAAATCAGCGACCTGGAAGAAATGACGCTTGGTGCGGCGAGCAAACCACAGCATCACACAGATAACACCAATCAAACCGCCGTGGAATGACATGCCGCCATCCCATACCTTAAACAGATACAGTGGATTATCGAGGAACATCGGCAAGTTATAGAACAGAACATAACCGACACGGCCACCAACAAACACCCCGAGGAAACCGGCGTAAAGCAGATTTTCGACTTCTTCTTTGGTCCAGCCACTACCCGGTTTGTTAGCCCGACGAACCGCCAACCACATCGCGAAGACAAAGCCCACCAAATACATCAGGCCATACCAATGCAGGGAAACCGGACCAATGGAGAAAATGACCGGATCAAATTTAGGAAACGCCAGATAGCTATTGCTCATCTATCACCACGAAATATCTCTTGTTTTGAGAAAATTAATGTTCTTGCCCGGTTAGGGCGACAGGTAGCGCATAATAGCATAGGGCAGCGGTTGTCTGGACTGCACCAAACAGAAAAGTTCTGTAAACCCGGTCAACTCTATTGACCATCGCAAACTTATTGACCATCACAAAGTTATTTACCACCGCGAATCAGGCCCCCTAACCCTTTGCGCTCCATGAATGCCGCGGTTAAATGACGTACATCGGTGGTCATTTGCGCACTTAGTACTCGCTCGGCCAGAGCTTGCGCATCCACTAAATCGATATTCCGTAGCAGGTATTTAATGCGCGCCACACTGCGGCCATTCATGCTGAGATTGCGATAACCCAACCCGACCAGCAATAAAGCGCCCATCGGATCACCGGCCATTTCACCACACAAACTCACTTGCAGGCCAGATTGGGTCGCCTGCGCCAAGATGTGGCTAAGCACCTGTAGCATCGCGGGATGTAAACTGTCATACAGTGAAGCCACGCGGGTATTATTGCGGTCTACCGCCAGCAAATATTGGGTCAAGTCGTTGGTGCCGACCGAGATAAAATCGACCCGCGATTTCAGATACGGCAGCATAAATATCATGGCTGGCACTTCAACCATCACGCCCAGTTTTGGCTGAGGTAATTCATGGCCCAGAAGTTCTTGAACTTCACGACCCGCACGATCAATCAGGCGTTTTGCTTCGTCGACTTCTTCCAAACTGGTGATCATCGGCAATAAAATACCCAAATTGCCGGTTCCAGCATTGGCTCTAAGCATTGCTCGGACTTGGATCAGGAAAATCTCTGGTTGATCGAGAGTCACACGGATGCCGCGCCAGCCCAGACAGGGATTCTCTTCACTGATAGGCATATAAGGCAGCTGTTTATCGGCACCAATGTCCAATGTTCTGAGTGTTACCGGCTTGTTCGGGTAAAGCTGCAACATGCCCTGATACTGCGTTACCTGCTCTTCCTCAGAGGGGAAGCCGCTTTGCAACATAAACGGAATTTCGGTGCGATATAAGCCCACGCCATCCACTCGTCCCCCCAGTAGTTGCTCATGTTCCGGGCTAAGACCTGCGTTCAGCATCACTTGAATCCGCTCACCACTTTTCAGAGCAGCAGGCTGTTCAACATCATCTTCAGCCAGTTTACTAAGTTCAATCTCTTCTGTGACCAGCCGCTGATACTCTTTGACTAGCACCGGCTCCGGATCAACCAGCACTTCGCCACGATAACCATCAACAATGAGTAACCGCTGATTCAGTAACGCGGGTTGAATATCCGCGCCCATTACCGTCGGGATCCCCATGGCGCGCACCAAAATGGCAGCATGGGAGTTAGCCGCACCATCACGCACCACGACACCGGCGAGGCGATCCTGTGGAACTTCGGCCAAGAGTGTCGCGGTGAGTTCATCAGCCACCAGAATGAAACGCTCAGGCCATTGGCTGGCCCCTGAGGTGCTGTCATCGAGATGGAATAGCAAGCGCTGACCTAATGCCCGCAGATCACTGGCACGCTCGCGCATATAAGTGTCTTGCAAGCTGGCAAACTGCGCAGCAAATTGCTCGACCACTTGCTTAACAGCCCATTCCGCCACCGATCCGGCGTCAATTTGAGCAAAAAGTTCGCGCTTTAGACGGGCGTCATTGAGCAAGTGGGAATAGAGATCGAAAATCGCCGCGCTCTCTTTTTGTGAGCTGGCAGCAAAGCGCTTACTGAAACGGCGGAATTCGGCCGCAGCCTCTTCCAGTGCTTGTGTTAGGCGTTCACGTTCTTGGGCGGTATCAAGTGTCGAAGCTTCGTAAACCAAATCAAGGGAAGGCTGCGAAGTATCCTGCCACCCCTCAGCGACCGCGACACCGGGAGCCGCAGCCAATGCGCGGATCCGCGTTTGGCGATATTGACCAAAAATGGCATTAAGCTGCGATTGAGAAAGGATCCCTGCCAGTTGCGTTGCCAGCGTGACCATGAACGACTCTTCGCTCTCATCAAATTGGCGATGTTCACGTTGCTGAACCACCAGCACGCCAAGCAACTGACGGCGATAAATAATAGGAACCCCGAGGAATGCCCGGAAGCGATCCTCTTTGACTTGGGGAACATATTTAAAACTAGGGTGGCTCTGGGCATCAGCCAGGTTAATGGGTTCTGCCAGACGCCCGACTAGCCCGACGATGCCCTCGTCAAAGGCCAGCGTAATAGTGCGGCCACGAGGTTTTTTCAAACCTCGTGTCGCCATTAGGTAATAACAACGGCGGTCATTGTCTGCCAGATAAATCGAGCAAACTTCCGTGTCCATCGCCAGACAGGTTTCATTGACCAACAGCTCTAACGCATCCGTTAGGCTGGTTGCCATCGCCACTTTCTCAACTATTTCTCGCAAACGCGTGAGCATGATCGGCTTAACTTAACCTCTTTTACGGCGATAAGCGGGCGGTACCCGTGGCGGAGCAATCTCCTGCACAGGCATTACAGTAGGTGCAAACTCTTTCATCACGCGGCGATAAACATCCCGTTTAAAAGACACCACCTGACGCACCGGATACCAATAACTGACCCATCGCCAGCCATCAAACTCCGGGGTGCTGCTGCGCTGCATGTTGATATCGGCTTCATTACACATTAACTGTAGTAGAAACCATCGCTGTTTTTGGCCGATGCACACCGGCTTTGTATCCCAACGCACCAAACGTTTTGGTAATTTGTAACGTAACCAGTTACGGGTTGAAGCCAGAATTCGGACATCCTTTTTGTTAAGTCCTACCTCTTCAAAAAGTTCACGATACATTGCCTGCTCTGGTGTTTCACCGGGATTTATCCCGCCTTGAGGAAACTGCCAAGAGTGCTGACCGTAACGTCTGGCCCACAACACTTCTCCCTGCCGATTACAAATTACGATACCCACGTTCGGGCGGTAGCCATCATCATCGATCACCGGACTACCTCGATAAGCTTAAAACTCAAAGATGCTCTGATTGTTTCACACTAGCAACAGGCGGTAAACCACTGCTTATCCGCCAGCGAAACCTGATAACTCTGGGATAACTCACAGATATTGGCAAAGTTATAAACACCCCAGGGTCTACACTCGCTATTTTATTCACTTTTTCTGTGGATATAGGTGTGCAGAACTCTAGGGAAAAGCAGGTACAACTCATTTTAACGCAATTATACGCTAAAAATATTCAAAAAAATAAGTGATTAATTTCAATGAAATAACAGGTTTCCCACAGGTATACATACCCCAGAAATGTGATCTTTATCCGCTTTAGATCTGAGGCTGGCTAAAGATCCATCAATGCAGTTTTTATCCACAGATAATGAGGCAAAGTTGTGCAAAAAAGAGCAAAACTCGCAAATAAACCTGTCGTCAAGGCTGTAAATTGAACCAGTGATCATGATTTATTGGGGTTATCCAATAAATCTGTGGATAAATAGGTGTAAGATCCTGTTCATTATTCCTGTTAGCAGGTGTACAAGATAGCCAAAATAAAAGTATTTTCAGGAAGGATGGAAAGAAAACTTCCGTTAAATCATGCTATTATTCATTTCTGCTGGACTGGATAACAATACATCTACGGTCACTTTTATTTCAGCTTGTTTTTTAACCGACTTTAGCAGGTTTCCACTCTATGTCTGTTTATTCACTGCCCCCGGCACCACCCACTGATGAACATCAACTTTTTCAACGTGCTGAGGCATTATCAGGTTTTACCCTCGGCGAATTGGCTATCAGAGCGGGTTGGAACATTCCAGCTGATTTAAAACGCGTCAAAGGCTGGGTGGGTATGTTGTTAGAATTCTATCTGGGGGCCAGTGCGGGCAGTAAACCTGAACAGGATTTTGCCGATATTGGTATCGAGCTGAAAACCATTCCTATCAATGCCCAAGGCAAGCCGCTGGAGACCACTTTCGTCTGCGTCGCCCCACTGACCGGTAATAGCGGTATCACCTGGGAAAGCAGCCACGTGCGGCACAAGCTCGCCCGCGTGTTGTGGGTGCCTGTCGAAGGGGAGCGGCAAATTCCGTTAGCGCAACGCCGTGTGGGCGCGCCTTTATTGTGGAGCCCTAATGAGGAAGAGGAAGAATTACTGCGGTGCGATTGGGAAGAGTTAATGGATCTCATCGTTTTGGGCAAAGTGGAAACCATCACCGCTCGTCATGGCGAAGTATTGCAGTTGCGTCCGAAAGCGGCCAACAGCCGTGCATTGACTGAAGCCATCGGCGAACATGGGCAGCCTATCATGACATTACCTCGTGGTTTTTACCTGAAAAAAACCTTTACCGGCCCGATGCTCGCCCGACACTTTTTGCTTTAACAGACGAATCTGATTATTCCGCTTAATGAATAAACGAGAATAGCCAAAGAACATGGTGTTGCAGGTAGGCAGCAAGTGAATAACAAATCGGTCGGGAACCGATTTGAACAGCATTTATGCTAGCCGTAGGGTGAGCCTCAAGGATGAGGCTCATTAATCCCGATGAGCTTACTTATATAAGGTCAACGACAAGTCAGTGATTCGGGTGAGTAAACATAGCTAACCCCCTGCAACTTCATGTAAGAAAGGTATATAATTGTATCTTTGTGTTTCCGTAATTTCCGTAAGGTGTAGGCACAATGTTTGAATGGATTGCCGATCCAAATGCTTGGTTGGCGCTAGGCACACTGACTATCCTCGAGATCGTTCTCGGTATAGACAATATTATTTTCCTTTCTTTAGTGGTCGCAAAATTACCTAAAGCGCAGCAAAACAAAGCTCGCCGAATTGGTTTGGCCGGAGCAATGTTAATGCGTTTGGCATTACTTGCTTCTATTGCTTGGGTGATCCGCCTGACGGAGCCGTTGTTTACAGTGGCCGGCCATAGCATTTCCATGCGAGATCTCATTTTGCTGCTGGGGGGCTTATTCCTGATTTGGAAAGCTAGCAAAGAAATTCATGAAACCATTGAGGGCAGTGATACAGAGCACAGCAGCAATGTCAGCTCTTTCTTTGCGGCTATCGTGCAAATCATGCTGTTGGATATCATCTTTAGCCTGGACTCAGTGATAACCGCGGTGGGGCTGTCAGACCATTTATTTATTATGATGGCTGCTGTTGTTATCGCCGTGGGCGTGATGATGTTTGCCGCCCGGCCGATTGGTGAGTTTGTTAACCGTCACCCATCCGTCAAAATGCTGGCCTTGTCTTTCCTGATTCTGGTCGGGTTTACCCTGATGTTGGAAAGTTTTCAGATTCACATTCCGAAAGGTTATATCTATTTCGCCATGTTCTTCTCGATGGGTGTTGAAACACTTAATCTCATGCGCGGGAAGAAAAATAAGCCAACGAAATAAAAATATCGGGGGTGCGATTCGTCGCCCCCGTTTCCCACTATTTTCTGCACTTTCTCCTTGTCCTCTTCCCCCTGCCGCAGTGCTTAGTTATAGTCGGATAAGGCGGGTTTGACTTAGCCTGATAACTTCAGACACAAAGGAAGGTCGGCAATGCAATATCATCGTATTCCCCACAGTTCATTAGAAGTAAGCCTGCTGGGTCTGGGCACCATGACTTTTGGTGAACAAAACAGTGAAGCCGATGCCCATGCTCAACTGGATTACGCCGTTGCAGCCGGTATTAACTTGATTGATACCGCAGAAATGTACCCGGTCCCCCCAAAGCCAGAAACCCAAGGGTTAACTGAGCAATACATTGGTAGCTGGATAAAAGCTCGCGGTAGCCGAGACAAAATCATTTTAGCCAGCAAAGTCTCCGGGCCATCACGTGGGAGCGATAAACCCATTCGTCCTAATATGGCACTGGATCGGAAAAACATCCGTGAGGCACTAGATGCCAGTCTTAAGCGCCTGAATACCGACTATATCGATTTATATCAACTGCATTGGCCACAACGTGAAACCAACTGTTTTGGTAAGTTGAATTATCGTTACAGTGAACAAACCGCTGTCATCACCTTGCTTGAGACGCTGGAAGCCCTGAACGAACAGGTGCGCGCCGGTAAAATCCGTTACATTGGCGTCTCGAATGAAACACCTTGGGGCGTGATGCGTTATCTGCATTTGGCAGAAAAGCATGACTTACCGCGTATTGTGTCGATTCAAAATCCCTACAGTTTGCTTAACCGTAGCTTTGAAGTGGGTTTAGCCGAGATAAGCCAACACGAAGGGGTGGAGCTGCTGGCTTATTCTAGCCTGGCGTTTGGTACCCTCAGTGGTAAATATCTTAATGGCGCACAACCCGCTGGAGCGCGTAATACTTTATTCAGCCGATTCACCCGCTATACCGGGCCACAAGCTCAGTTAGCAATAGCTGAATATGTGGCGCTAGCCAAACATCATGGGCTGGATCCCGCGCAAATGGCACTGGCTTTCGTGCGCCAGCAACCTTTTGTTGCCAGCACATTGTTGGGCGCAACCACACTGGAACAACTGAAAAGTAATATTGATAGCCAAGATGTGGTGTTGAGTCAGGAAGTATTGGATGCATTGGAAGAGATTCACACCCGTTTTACCTTTCCAGCACCATAATTTCTGCTCGATTCAATCGCCAAAAGGCCGCTTAGGCGGCCTTCAGATTGCTGACAAAGTAAAATGAAGGAGAATCGTGCCGTTGGGGTCGTAGTGGCGTAAGCCACCGAAGTGCCCCTAGGTGCGGTAAATCCTTCTATTACAGGGTTATAAGTAGGTTTAAGTTATTACACCGCTTTGCGCCGCTGTTGCCGCCACTGCCAGCCCCAGAGCAGCACTATCGCCAGTGCAAATATCACGCCGAAGCCAACGCCTACTGCCACCACTGGCACTCCTAGTTTCACCACCACCGAGAACAAACCCAGCATCAGTAGCATCGCGGTGTTTTCACCCAAATTTTGTACCGCAATAGCATTGCCCGCACCGACACTATTTTTACCGCGCTCCTGCAATAAAGCATTGAGCGGAACCACAAAGAATCCGCCTAAAATCCCGATGATAATCAACAGTAAATAAGCCATTGGCATACTGTGTTGTAGAGCAAAAATCGCCACTGCCACACCAATCAATACCCCGGCCGGTAAGCAGCGTTTCACCGTTTTTAAGGTGATAAAACGAGCCGCAGCCCCTGCCCCGACAACAATGCCAATCGCCACCATGGCATTGAGCAGTGTCGGAGTCGTGTTATCCGTAATTCCTAGCGCAATAGGCACCCACAGCACCAGTAGAAAACGCAATGTGACCCCCGCGCCCCAAAACAAGCTGGTTCCCGCCAGTGAGAAGCGTGTTTCGCCATCGCGCCATAAAATCCGGCAAGCTGCAAAGAAACTGCCGGTCATTGCCCGTGGCCGCCATGAGCTACCGGAGCGAGCGGCAGCTAACCTTGGGATAAACATATTCGCGACCACCGCAATAGCATAAACCAGCGCACACACCCCCAATGCCGCCCCCAGATGCCAATCAGCCAGCACGCCCCCGGCAACCGAGCCGAGTAAAATGGCGGCGATGGTGGAAGCTTCCATCATGCCGTTGGCTTTAACCAACTGTTCTCCGGAGGTAATTTCTCCCAAAATCCCATATTTAGCGGGTGAATAAGCCGCAGCCCCCACGCCCACCAGGCTATATCCCAAAAACGGATTAAAGCCAAAGCAGATAACCAACGCACCGGCCAGTTTCAAGCCGTTCGCCACCATCATCACCCGCCCTTTGGCAAAGCTATCGGCAAATTGCCCGACAAACGGCGCTAGAATGATATAGGTCGCGACGAATGCCATTTGTAAAATTGGCTGGCTCCAGTCGGGGTATAGCTGCTGCTTAATTAATGCCAAGGTGGCGAAAAGCAGTGCGTTATCGCCAAAAGCCGAGAAAAACTGTGCGCAGAGAACCGCGACCATCCCTTTTGATAACAGTGGCTTATCTGCTAATGCTTGCTGACTCATGCGCTCATCTCCGGATCTTCCGCCATTTTAGTTAACGTCACAAAGTCAGGTTTGCCGCTCCCCAGCAAGGGCAAGGCATTCACCAGCCGAATATCACGCGGGACGGCCAGTTCAGGAACTCCGTTTTCCCGTGCTGCTTTGAGTAGTTTCTCGCGAGTTATTTCACTGTCGGTGGTAAACAGCACCAAGGCTTCCCCTTTGGCGCTGTCTGTTTTCGTGGCTACCGCATGTTGCTCAGCCGGTGAAATTCGCAGTGCAAGCTGCTCGACACTCTCCAGTGAGACCATTTCTCCGGCTAATTTAGCAAAGCGCTTCATCCGGCCACGAATGGCACAAAATCCTTGTTCATCAATTGCCACAATATCCCCGGTGTCATACCAACCGGCTTCCTGCTCACCCTGAGCATTTTCGGCTGTGGGTTGCTCCAGCACCCCTGGGTTTTCTACCCGCAGATAGCCGCGCATAATATTCGGGCCACGCAATTGTAACCGCCCGCCCTGCTCAATACCGGAGACCGGAATCACGCGGGATTCCATCGCGGGCAGAATACGGCCCACAGTATTCACTTTGGCCGCCATCGGCACATTAATGGCCACCACTGGCGCACATTCCGTGACGCCATAACCTTCCAAAATACGAATACCAAATTTATCCTGCCAAATCTGTTTGGTGCTATCGGCTAACTTTTCAGCGCCAGCCACCACATAACGCAAGCGGGCAAAATCATACGGATGGGCAAAGCGGGCATAATTGCCCAAGAATGTGGACGTGCCAAACAGCACGGTACAGTTGCGGTCATACACCAGTTCAGGTACTACCCGATAATGCAGCGGGCTGGGGTAGAGGAATACACGGCTGCCGGTCATTAACGGGGTGAATAAACCAACCGTCAGGCCAAAAGCATGGAACAGCGGCAGTGACGACATAAAACGATCACGCGGTGTGAAGTCTGCGATGGTGCGGATCTGCTCGACGTTTGCCAATAAACTGGCATGCGAATGCACCACACCTTTAGGATTACCCTCTGAGCCGGAGGTGAATAAAATCAAGGCGCTATCGTCAGCCTGCTGTGGCACCATCGCCCGACGAGGGCAACATAAATGGAATAAAATCCATAGCTTATCAGCCAGAGTCACAGTGTCTTTTAAATCTTCCAGATAGACCCAATTAGCCTCTGTTACCTGCTCGGGCAAATGTGTCAGTTTGCCCTTTTCCAAAAACTGGCGCGAAGTGACGATAGTCTTCAATGAAGCTGCGGTAATGGCGCTTTTTAGGCCTTTAGCGCCGGAAGTGTAGTTGAGCAGCGCCGGGATACGGCCCCGCAAAGTCGCGCCGAAAATTGCCGCAGCCGTGATTGTGGCATTGGGCAAAAGCATCCCAACATGCTCTCCCTGCGCGGTAAAACGTTGCAGAATACGGCTGACACCTAAGATTTTCTTTAGCAGTGTTTGATAGCTATCTTCTTTAAAGGAAATGTCTTCGATGCAGGGTTTAAAGCGCCCATAGCGCGTTTGTGCGGATAGCAGCGCTTCGAATAGCGTTTCGCGCGGCACAATAGCCATACGCGCCGCCATCATAATGGTGTGTAAACGCTCACCCGCCAACACTCGGCGGTCACGAGCACGCAGAGCTTGCGGCATGGGTAAGGGGGTTGCGGGCAGCACATGAATACTGATTTTTGGGAACCAACGGACTTTTAGCACGTCGCCCAATCGGCCAAAATGAGTAAATTCCGGGCCTTCTAAACGGATAGGAACCACCATAGCGCCTGATTTCGCGGCCACAAATGCAGCGCCATCATAAATTTTCATCAATGAGCCGGTCACGGTAATTCGGCCCTCAGGGAATACCACCACCGGTCTGCCCTGCTCGACCATTCTGACCAAGTGTTTGATGGCCATCGGCTTGGTCGGATCAAGCGCGACAAAATCCACATAGGGCCGCAACCAGCGCATATACCAGCTTTCAGTGATGTTGGAATAGACCGCAAATACTGGTTTTATTGGGAGAAACAGCGCTAACAAAGCACCATCAAGGAAAGAGACATGATTAGGGGTAATAATCAGCTTTTGGTGTGAAAACTGGTCAGTAATACCCTCGATGGTGACGCGAAACAACCCACGAAAAAGAGCACGTAACAAGCGATAAGCCATATCTGTTTCTCTATAACTCGATGAATATGATAAGAAGAGAATACTATAATAGTGGCTGATTTATCTGTAAGAGGAGGCTGGAAATACGCGATGAAAGAACAAATAAAAAAAAACCTACGCATCTGCGTAGGTCGGTGCAAATAAAAAACTGGCTTTAACACACAGCGTATGTTGATTATTCACCAATTAATACCTCTGGGATCACTACTGTATCTGTTTCTGCGAACCCTCAGCCAGCAAGCAATCACAACATTTACGTGCAAAGTGTAACCAGGAGTGAACATTGTGAGTAAGCCGAAAAGTTTTGTAATTCATTAGGGTACATTCTGCGCATTAGTACAGCGCCACCTCAACCAGGCAACTCATCGCATTCGGGCCTTGCGTCAAACGAGAAGTCCCAATATCCAATGTCAGGACATTCGGGTTACCGGATTGCTCAACCTGATGTTGTTGACTATCAATAGGTTTTTGGCTACCAATAGGTTGCTGACTACCAAAGCCGGGGTCAAACCATGCCCCTGTAGCCATCAGCACTACGCCACGAGTCACACCATCAGTAATGCGCACCCCCGCCAGACAATTACCGCGTAAGTTACTCACTTTCACCTGGCTGCCCTCAGTTATTGCACGGCTGGCCGCATCCTGCGGATGCATATAAAGAGTTTCGCGCCCTGCAGTTTTATTCCCCTGCGCCAAAGGGGCCGGATCAAGCTGGCTGTGCAAGCGGTCACTCGGCTGGATAGAGATCAAATGCAGCGGCCATTGTTCCGCCTGCGGTGCGCCCAGCCATTCAATAGGGGGCTTCCATTGTGCATGCGGAGCAAAATCATCATATTGATAACTGGCGATTTTTTCACTGAATAGCTCAATTTTACCACTCGGCGTCTGCAGTGGATTAACCTGCGGATCAGATCGGAAAGCATCAAAGAAAACAAACTCTTTCTGTGGAGCCGGTAAATCCACATGCCCCCGTTGCCAGAAAGTATCGAAATCAGGCCATTCCACCCCATGAGGCTGTTGCGCGGCACCACATTCTTGATAGATATGCTTGATCCACGTCATTTCATCGCGCCCCTCAGTAAAGGTGTCGCGATAACCGAGCCGCTCAGCCAAATCAGCAAAAATATCGAAATCGTGTCGGGCTTGATGCTGCGGGGCAATGGCCTGATGCATCGCCAAGACATAGCGGTCTAGAGACGAGCCACCAATATCATTGCGCTCCAGCGAACTGGTCACCGGCAACACGATATCGGCCATTTTAGCCGCGGGTGTCCACCAGATATCCTGCACAATCACGGTATCCGGCTTTTGCCAGCCCTCCACCAGCCGGTTTAATTGCTGATGATGATGGAAAGGGTTGCCACCCGCCCAGTGCACCAGATGAATGTCGGGGTAGGTATGAGTTTCGCCCTGAAATTGATAAGGTTGCCCCGGTTGCAGCAACATGTCACAAATCCGCGCCACGGGGATCGCCAGCCCAGATGGATTTTTCCCCACCGACATAGTTGGCCCTGGGGTATCAATTCTGGGGTTACCCACGCCATTCATTGAGCCGTGACCAAATGAGAAACCGCCACCAGGCAAGCCCACTTGCCCTAACATGGCGGATAACGCGATTACCATCCAGTAAGGTTGTTCACCACGGTGTGCGCGCTGAACTGAATAGGAGCAAGTCATAAAGCTACGCACACCAATAAGTTGCTGTGCTAACTGACTTATTCTTGCCGCCGGAATGCCGGTGATTTCACTGGCCCAGTCTGGCGTTTTCGCGACTCCATCACTCACTCCACGAATGTAATCGGCTAATTGCTCATAGCCCACACAGTGGCTAGCCAGAAAAGCACGGTCTTCTCCCCCAACCCGCTGAATTTCATATGCCAGCGCCAGCATCAATGCCACATCGGTATTCGGGCGAATGGGTATCCATTCCGCATTAACAAAGTCTGGGCAGTCATCGCGCATCGGGCTGATGTTAATCACCGGCGTCCCTTTTTTTGCCAATTTCTCCAGCCAGGGTTTTAATGAGTGCTCCGCTGAACCGCCAGAGGATACCTGAGCATTTTTCAAGGCTAATCCACCAAAGGCGATAAACAGCTCGCAGTGCTCGACCACACTCGGCCAAGACGTCACTCTGCCGGTCAGTGGGCTAAAAGTCCCTATCACATAGGGTAAGAAAAACTGCGCCGAACCCCAACTGTAGTTACCAAGTTGATCAACCCCCCCACCGCCACCGAAATAGAAACGCCGAACTAATGAGCGAGCGTGATGTAAACGCCCAGCAGAAGACCAGCCATAGGAACCGGTAAATAGCCCTGATGGGCCATATTTGTCCCTCACACGGCGATTCTCTGCTGCGACTAAATCCAGTGCAACATCCCAATCCACCTCAACAAAATCTTCCCGTCCACGCAAAGTGCGGTCACTTTTTTCCCGGTGCTGTAACCACGAGCGACGTACTGCGGGTTTGCGGATACGTCTGTCGGAATAGACCATTGGGACAATGGAATCCAGCAAGGGTGACGGATTGGAGTCATCGGCAAAAGGTTCGCAGCGAATTAATTTGCCATCCTCAACGACGGCGGTGTATGCGCCCCAGTGGGCAAGCTGGGGGTAACGGGTGATGGACATAGCTATCTCAAACAATTAAATAGATCATAAAAGTAACATTTACCCAGCAGTAAACCCAAAGCACAATTTTGACTAAACCTAAATGTTTTGGACTAAGCAGGTACTGATGTTTTTTTTGTTCGCTGTCTGGCGATGTGACTTTTTTTGTCGCCCATCCGGGGGTAATGTTCCTAATTTTCGATGCTGCGCTTTTTTCTCACTAAGTTGCGATCATCCCCCCTTGCGGAGCGCCCTGTTTTCCGCAAAACTGGGCGATGTAAGCGATTACCCTGAAAATTTCTGGAAGAAAAATGGCCACTATTAAGGATGTTGCCAAGCTGGCGGGTGTTTCCGTCGCGACGGTATCTCGTGTTATCAATAATTCGCCCAAGGCCAGTGAAACATCAAGAAAAGCGGTATGTGACGCTATGGAGCAGTTGCAATATCACCCGAATGCCAATGCTCGGGCGCTGGCGCAACAATCAACAGAAACCGTCGGTATGATTGTCTCTGATGTATCCGACCCCTTCTTTGGCTCAATGGTCAAAGCCGTCGAGCAAGTGGCTTATGCCACCGGTAATTTTCTATTGATTGGAAACGGTTACCATGAAGAGGAAAAAGAGCGCCAGGCTATCGAACAACTGATCCGCCATCGCTGTGCCGCGCTGGTCGTCCATGCCAAAAAATTATCCGATGAGGAATTGACATCATTAATGCAGCAAATTCCCGGTATGGTGTTGATTAACCGCACTTTACCCGGTTTTGAAGCTCGCTGTGTCGCATTAGATGATCGTTACGGTGCCTGGCTGGCAACCCGCCATCTGATTCAACAAGGTCATAAACGGATTGCGATTATTTGCTCCAATCATCAGATTTCAGATGCTATTGATCGGCTGCAAGGTTATCTGGATGCACTGGAAGAGTTTGGTCTGCCGGTTGACGACCGCTTAATTTCCTACAGTACGCCAGATGAAATCGGCGGTGAGCAAGCCATGACCGAGCTACTTGGCCGCGGCAAACACTTCACCGCGGTCACCTGTTACAATGATTCGATGGCGGCTGGAGCATTATCCGTGCTCAGTGATAACAGTATCGAGGTGCCGCAAGAGATCTCACTGATCGGTTTTGACGATGTGTTGATCTCGCGTTATTTGCGCCCTCGCCTGACCACCATTCGCTATCCGGTGGTAGCGATGGCAACTCAGGCGGCAGAATTAGCATTGGCGCTCGCCAATAACACGCCACTGCCCGAAATCACTAATATGTTCAGCCCAACACTGGTGCGCCGCCATTCAGTCGCTAGCCCACAAACTAATATTAACTCCCCACTGGCAGATGAGTGAGGCATTGGGTCACTATGATTAAATCAGCTCTAATGCAATAAGTTCTTCGATGGTTTGGCGGCGGCGAATTAAACGCGGCTGCCCCTGCTCGAACAAAACTTCTGGTAATAATGGGCGGCTATTGTAGTTAGAAGACATTGATGCGCCATAAGCCCCGGTATCATGGAATACCAAATAGTCGCCAATTTTGGCGGTAGGTAATGCACGGGTTTCTAACCCACCACCGGCTTCTTGAGTAAACACATCCCCAGACTCGCAAAGCGGGCCAGCGACCACAGTATCAAGCAGTGGCTCGCCCGCTAGTGAGCGCCCATCGGCAGGTAGCAACGAAATATGATGGTAACTGCCATACATGGCCGGCCGCATCAAATCATTAAAGCCCGCATCCACCAAAACATAGTGTCGGCGGCCCATATTTTTCACCGCCCGAACTTGCGCGATTAGCACACCGGACTCGGCCACCAGGAAGCGGCCGGGTTCAATTTCAAGACTGACAGCATGGCCCAAATGGGCGGCAATTTTCTCGCGAGCGCGATTCCATAAACCATAATAATGTTCGGTATCAATCTCATCATCACCAAATTGGTACGGAATAGATAACCCGCCACCAGCCGAAATAGCGCTGATATCTTGCCCAAGCGCGATAACCTGCTGCACCATAGCATCACAAACTTGTTCCAAATGCTGATAATCAACACCGGAGCCAATATGCATATGGATGCCCACCAGCGTTAAACCATATTGCTGAATTTTCTCAATGGCTTGCGGCAAATCTTCATGCCAAATACCGTGTTTACTGTTTTCACCGCCGGTATTGGTTTTCTGACTGTGTCCATGGCCGAACCCCGGATTGACCCGCAGCCAGACAGGGTGGCCGGGCGCATGCTGCCCCAGTTGATCAAGCATATCGATGGAGCCAGCATTCACCGGGATGTTTAATTCCGTCACTCGCAATAATGTGGCCTGATCCAGCAAATCGGCAGTAAAGACAATCTCAGCAGGTTCCTGTCCCGGCTGGAAACCAGCCTGTAATGCGCGTTCTATCTCGCCCAGTGATACCGAGTCAACTTTGACCCCTTGCTC
This sequence comes from Yersinia sp. Marseille-Q5920, assembly GCF_946902935.1. Taxonomy (NCBI): domain Bacteria; kingdom Pseudomonadati; phylum Pseudomonadota; class Gammaproteobacteria; order Enterobacterales; family Yersiniaceae; genus Yersinia; species Yersinia sp. Marseille-Q5920. Next base: position 87,140 of record NZ_CAMPQA010000010.1, read on the forward strand.
ACGCATCAACCGCAAAATATGAATATTTGAACAGGCTTTCTGAGCAAAACGAATGACATCAAAATGACGCAATTGATTGATTTTTTGAGTAATGATTTCACCATCATAGGCCCAAACCGGGCAACCAAAACGCTCTGGTAAAGCAATCAGATTTTGGGCAGTCAGTGCCGTAGAAATATCGTTAAGTGCGCGCGGCATAGGTATGTCCTAATAATGGATGGTCAATATAGGGGGCGAAAATAAGGATTTCGCGGATGACTTATTATTAACGACAGAGTGGCGGTGAGGAAAATATCTATTTACCCTTAGTCTATTCATTTATGATATGGATTAGATGATTTTTACACCACCGCCGGAGCGCTGTGATGCCCGCTATTTCTCTACGACAAATAGAAATTTTTCATGCTGTTATGACCACCGGTAATCTGACTGAAGCCGCATTATTGCTCCAGACATCACAACCGACCGTCAGCCGTGAATTGGCTCGTTTTGAGCAATTAGTCCAGTTAAAGCTGTTTGATCGAGTGCGCGGGCGGTTGTATCCCACAGTGCAAGGTTTGCGCTTATTTGAAGAGGTTCAGCGCTCTTATTATGGGCTTGATCGTATTAAACAAGCCGCCGAGGGAATCCGCCAATTCCAACATGCACAGCTTTCTATTGCTTGCCTGCCGGTATTTTCTCAATCACTGCTACCGGCAGTGTGCAAACCCTTTATTGACCGCTATCCGGAAGTTAGCCTCAGTGTTATTCCGCAAGAATCACCTTTATTGGAAGAATGGCTTTCAGCCCAGCGGCACGACCTCGGCCTGACAGAAAATACGCAGACCCCAGCAGGCACGGTGCGTCATGCGCTGATGACGGTGAATGAAGTTTGTGTATTACCCAATGATCACCCGTTGCGGGAAAAAAGGGTTCTCACACCGCAAGATTTCCAGGGCGAGAATTTTATCAGCCTGTCAGTCACCGACAGTTATCGCCAATTGTTGGACAATCTCTTTATGGAACAAGGTATTAATCGAAGATTAGTTTTGGAAACTCACAGCGCGGCATCAGTTTGCGCCATGGTGCGGGAGGGGGTGGGGGTCTCCATTGTTAACCCATTAACCGCGCTGGATTATATCGGCAAAGGGGCCGCTGACGGCGTTTGCATACGGCCATTCAGTGTTGAAATTCCCTTTACTATCAGCTTGATACAGCCAATGCATCGCCCATCATCAACTCTGGTGGAGACCTTTATCGAGCATCTGAAACAACAGGCAATCACCTTCCAACAACGTCTGGCCGCGGTGATTGCCCAACAGTATTAAGCGGTTAATTAAGCGGCGGTGACCTTACTGGCGCGCGCCCGAGAGAAAGTAAACAGACACAGCAGCAAACCAATCACTGCGAGTCCGGCGGCGGCCAGCGGAACGGCCGTCAATCCCAGCCCTTTGGCGATCACCACACCCCCAACCCACGCCCCTAAAGCATTACCAACATTAAAGGCCGCAATATTGAGGGTTGATACCAAATTAGGGGCTTTTTTGCCGTAAGTGACGACGTTAATTTGCAAAGCTGGCACGGCTGAGAATGCCGCAGCTGACCACAAGAATAAGGTCACTTCCGCCGCCAAGAATGAGTTACTTGTCCAGCTAAAGAGGGCTGAAAAAATCGCGATGAGCAAGAACGTCATGGTCAGGCTTACCGATAATCGCCAATCAGCTAACCGCCCACCAACAATATTGCCCAATGTCAGACCCACCCCCATCAACAACAATGTCCAACTGATACCGTGCTCAGAAACCTGAGTCACTTCAGTTAGAATTGGCGCAATATAAGTAAAGAGGGCGAACATCGCCGCAGCAAAAAAGACCGTCATCAGCAAAGATAACCAGATACCGCCACCGCGCAGCGCCGCAATCTCTTTGCGTAACTCGGTCGGCGCTTCCTCCTGAGAAGAAGGCAGCTTGCTATAAAGTGTTGCCAGTGAGAATAAGCCGATGACCGAGACGACCCAAAATGTCGAACGCCAGCCGAAAGCTTGCCCCAAAGCGGTTCCCAAGGGGACGCCCAACACATTCGCCAGTGTCAGGCCGGTAAACATCAGCGCCACCGCAGACGCCCGTCTATTGGGGGCCACCAGATTAGAAGCCACCACAGCACCAATACCAAAAAAGGCCCCGTGGCTCAGCGCGGTAATGACCCTGGCTAACATCAGGAAATCATAACTGTATGCCAGTGCACACATCAGGTTACCAATGATAAAGATAACCATTAATAACAATAATGTCTTTTTACGCGGTAACTTAGCCGTCAAAACCGCCATGATAGGTGCCCCGATAGCCACCCCTAGCGCATAGCCACTGATTAACCAACCTGCAGTTGGAATCGAGATGTGCAAATCACCCGCCACCTGCGGCAACAATCCCATAATGACAAATTCAGTGGTACCAATAGCAAAAGCACTCAGTGCTAATGCCAAGAGCGCAACAGGCATAATCAAAGCTCCCAGTCAGATAATATATCCCCGTCGTAGGTAACAGGCAGATCAAATTGTTGCCAGTAATAATTAACCGACATGTAGCAGTAAGTAGAAAAAAGGCAAAAGAAAGCGGCCAATTGCCGAATAATGCAGCAATAACCCTATTATTTATAATTGTTTAATTTCTCAACTTGCCATACCCAATCAACTTCAACATGACGGGCATAGATAGAAATAACATGAGTTGAGGAATGATGACCAGTAATGAACAGAGTTATAACTAGCCTGATAAGTAATAATTTATCATTTTTAGCGATAACCAAATGAAATAAATAATGATTTAGACACATCGCCAACAATAAAAATATGTTTGAGAATGTAACCGCGCAGCTAACACCGCTGTAGTTTCAGTTAGGCAGGGGGTGAGTGGCAAACCACTCCACCAAAAAGTCCAACATCGACCTTAATGTCGCTGGCATTTGCCGACGTGAGGTATAGATTCCATAAATTCCCATCGCCTGTGGTTGATAATCTGGCAATAATCTTATTAGCTCACCACGGGCAATATAAGGCGCGGCGGAGTAGCAGGGTTGCAAAGTGATACCGGCACCTTCTAATGCTGCGCTGAGCAAAAAAACCGATTCATTGGCACTGAGATTCCCCCCGACCGCAACAGATGATTTAATTCCTTGTTGATCAAAATGCCATAAACTTTTACCAAAATAGGAATAGGTCAGGCAGTTGTGAACTGCCAAGTCAGATGGGATTTTCGGCGTTCCTTTAGCAGATAAATAACTCGGCGAAGCGCAAACCACTGAATGGCAAATGGAGAGCGGACGAGCGATTAAATTGGGATCTAAATCATTGGTAATACGCAGTGCCAAATCAATACGTTCCTCCACCAAATTGACAGTTCGGTTATTCATTTGTAAATCCACTGCGACCTGAGGATGACGGCGTAAATACTCAGTAACGGCGATCGCCACTGCACTTTGTCCTAGCGATTGAGAGCAACTGATACGCAACAAACCGCGCAGTTCATCATTTTCTTGCCCCTCAACTAAATCCATATCTTTAGCAAATTCAAGCATATGTCGGCAACGCGGGAGTGTGGACTCCCCAGCATGAGTCAGACTCAATTTTCGAGTTGTGCGGTGCAATAAACGTGCTCCGGCCCATTGCTCCATCTGCGCCAAATAGCGTGTCACCATGGCCCGCGACATATCCAAAGTCTCGGCAGCGGCAATCATACTGCCCCGCTCAACAATAGCGACAAACACCTCTGCTGCGGTAATCCTATCCATTATTAGCTCGATTTAAGCAACAAACAATTACCTATTATCGGGTTTTTCTATCGATATAAGCAATCTATTATCTAGCCCATACCCCAGTCACTCTCAGGAAAATGAACATGTTAAATAAAACTCTATTACAAATGGCCTTTGCTGGCCTGACAACTTTCGCTGCTGTATCAACCGCTAATGCAGCTGAACAGCTCAAAATGGAAGTTTATAACCCCGGTGAAAAAAGCATCTTCCCGGTATCGTCTGAAATTATCAGCGGAAAAACTGAAGTGGTGCTGATTGATACTCAATTTCAGCGCAATGATGCCGAAGCTCTGGTGAAGAAAATTCAGCAAAGTGGTAAGAAACTGACCACTATTTATATCAGCCAGGCAGATCCTGACTTCTATTTCGGCCTGGATGTGATTACCAAGGCTTTTCCACAAGCTAAAGTGATCGCAACCCCGCAAACCATTGAAGAAATTAAAGCCACCAAAGACGGGAAAATGGCCTATTGGGGCCCGATTTTGAAAGAAAAGGCCCCTACCCGTGTCATTGTCCCGCAAGAGCTGCAAGGCAAAAGTTTTACGGTTGATGGACAGGAAATTAATATTGAAGGCTTAGATGGGCCATCGCCAGAAAAAACATTTGTCTGGATCCCATCATTAAAAGCGGTCGTTGGTGGTGTTGCCGTCTCGGGTAATATTCATTTATGGGTCGCTGATACTCAAACAACTGAGTCACGCCAAAACTGGCTGACAACACTAGATAAAATCAAAGCATTGAAACCAGTCACCGTAGTTCCAGGGCATTATCTTGATAACGCACCACAAACATTAGAATCAGTGACCTTTACTCAACGTTATTTAACGACGTTAAATGCAGAAATTCCTAAAGCAAAAGACTCAGCTGAACTCATTGCAGCGATGAAAAAACATTACCCTGAACTGAAAGATGAATCTAGTTTGGAATTAAGCGCCAAGGTGCTTAAAAACGAAATGAAATGGCCGCAATAAAAGCCATTAACATTAATTGTCACTGAATAAGCTCATCAGAAAATATAATTTTAGGAAAACACAATGGTCGGTACAAAGTTACATTACATTTTTGATCCATTATGTGGCTGGTGTTATGGTGCCGCGCCGCTGGTACAAGCTGCACAAAATATTCCTAATCTCACTCTGGTATTGCACGGTGGTGGAATGATGTCAGGAGCTAATCGTCGCCAAATAGATAGCCAATGGCGTAGCTATGTTATGCCCCATGACCAACGCATTTCACAGCTAACCGGGCAAATTTTTGGTGATGATTACTTTAATAATTTACTGAAAGATACTTCAGTTATTATGGATTCCACACCGCCGATCGCCGCTATTCTGGCATCGGAGGCATTTGCAGGCCGGGGTGCAGAACTACTGCACCGCATCCAACACGCTCATTATGTTGAAGGCCGCCGCATTGCAGATACTCCTGTGTTAACGGAACTTGCTGTGGAACTTGGGCTAGATAAGGATTCATTTATAAACGCCTACAATAGCGCTTTAACAACATCCAGCCAGCATATTGCTGAAAGCCGAGCATTACTGGCTAAAGTACATGGACACGGCTTCCCTACTTTTGTACTGGAAGACGAACAAGGGAAAATAACGCCCCTGCCTGCAAATGAATATTATGGAAATCCGTCTGGCTGGGGTGAGTTGTTAAAAAGTATTACGGCACATTAAAAACTAACTGCGACCGCCTTATTAATATGGTGAGGAGGTTGTACTGTGGCTGGCAAACAAAAGCGAGCCACAGATTAATTGAGTTGAAAAGTTTGTTGCTGTAAAACCTCAGAGGCGCGAGTAGATTGGCCGACTAATTCAGCATTTAGTTTTGTAACTTCATTAATCGCCCCTACCCGCGCAGTTATATCCTCAATACCTTTACTTTGTGCATGTGATACAGCAGATATTTCTATCATCAAATCCATCACTTTTATAACCACGTCAATAAAAGCGCGTAAGTTGTCACCAGAGCGACCCACCAAACCGGCCCCTGCTGGAATGTAAGTTGAAGAGTTCCCAATAAGGCGCTTAATATTCAGTGCTGAATGACCAGTGCGCTAACATCCCCACTTCCCATGCAATAATGGAGAATCGCCGCCCGTGTTCACCTGCATGAGCAGCTGCAATTGCAGCATTTAAAGCCAGAATATTGGTTTGGAAAGCAACTGATTCAATCAAGGTGATAACCTCAGCTATCGCCTGCGAACCCGCAGAAATATCAGCCATCGAACTCACCACGCTCGACATCATGCTCCACCTTGGCTGGCGATATAATGCGAGAGAATATTTTTATTACAGTTAACGATGATTGGCATAACAATATTTCCCATCAAGTAGGACAGATATATCTCAATAAACAGAAAGATATATTTATATATCATTACGAGTCAGTAAACGTAAATTATTAACAGGATGCCCTTCGGACTGTTCTATCAACATCATATCTTCGTTCAGTCGATAGAAGATAGGGTGACTTACCGCATAGGGCGTATTCAGAAGGTCATCCAGATAACGATTCTCACCCTCTATAATTGTTAGAGATAATATTTTACCGATAAAAATATTAGCCTTAACATCTACCACATTAAAAGCAATATTTCTTCTTGCTTTTACATAACCATCACTACCATATACATCCGCAGATGATTTAACCTCTCTTCCAATAATACTAACCCTTGAACAAACATGATAGTTCTCTGTTAGATTATTAAAATCATGATTGACTGCCCAGTAGCCTTCTATATCTTTCATGGGATGAAAGCAGGAGTAAAAACGTCCAAATACATATCCTAATCCAATACTAAATAAAATTCCAAGATATAATATTTTCGTTATTTTTTTTCGCATACTAGCCCCATACTCTGACATTTGCAGATAGTGTAATCACCATTTTTTTGTTTTTTTAAAAATACATAGGGTTCTTTATTATAGGAAAACAAAAAATCTTTATCGCGAACTTCATCTAAATTCACTAATATAGGCAGTTTTTTCACATCAATAAGTTTCACTTGATAATAGTTAGATGTCATATTGAATGAAACCAATAAAAAAAAACAAAAAGTAATAAAAATAATAATTTTGCAAGTAAAACCAATAGACTCCGAGGGTGAATAGATACTTTTATCTTTAAGGTGATCGACAGAATCAACCTCAGTAATTAATAAGTTTGGCGCAAGATTATTGGCCGTAAAATCAGGTTTAATACCAATACTATATCCTTTTTTAGGAATTGTAGTAACCAATTCATGTTTTTTATCATCCAAAGCATTCCGTAAGTTACTAATAGTTTGAGTTAATGTATTGTCAGTAACATAACTTCCTAGCCATATTTTCTTCTCGATATCCTCACGAGAAATAGCCTCCGGATAGTGAGAACACAACAAAGACAAAACTTCAGACTCTTTGTTTCTTATTTTGGTAATACACCCTCTATTATTAATAATTCTCTTTCTCGGAGTAAAAACAATATCACCAAGAATTATTTCATCCATTTCATTTCTCACACTTTTAAATATAACTTAAGAAAGTAACAGAAATGACAACATTAGTCCTTAACTGAAGAAAATAAAAAAATCAAATACAATAATTTCAATAAAAATCAAATAGTCATAAAAAAACAGCGGTTACTTGATTTTATCAATCTATCAAAAAAAAACCATTATTAATAAAAAATGTGAATTATTTAGGCATAGACTTTAAGATACAATTTATAAAGTAGTAATAAAAATAAACTTACTCTATAGAAGGCATATATGAAAACAAAAAAATACAAAGTCATTTTATTAATCATACCAACTATTTTTGGATGTGAATCACATAATAAAAAAAACTCATTTGATAGGGATGTAATAGAAAAAGTAACGGCCCTGACATCGGGTATCCACTTCCTAAAAGAAATATGTGATAGAAAAAACCTACCCAATGAAAATGAAATAGTCAATATAGCAATTAAGGCACTAAAAAAAGATAAAGCGGTAAACAATCGTGAGTTTAGGACTAAAATAGCAACTCTAACTAAGATCAGATATGAAGAAATAAAATCACATAAAACAGATGACAAAAAAAAATGCCATGAACTTGAAAGCATTCTTAAACGATTTATTAAAATAGTAAACTCGTAATATACTCACCCCAAAAAATATACCCAATGCCAGATAACGAAATATAAGGTCCAAATGCAATAAACTTTCTTTTCTCATTTGAAAAAACATCAATAAATATATAGGCAATGATCCCCAGGCTAGAAGAAATTAAAACTAGAAAGGGTATAGCAGTTATACCAAACCAAGCCCCCAAGGCTGCCATTAACTTAAAATCACCATGTCCCATACTATCAATATCTTTTAATAGCTTAAATATCCAATAAGGCGACCATAAAAATAGATATCCTATTACTGCACCCAAAACAGAAAATGACAATGGTGAAAAGGTATCATTTATATTTAAAATAAGCCCACACCAGAGTAATGGCATTGTAATACAGTCAGGAAGAATATAGTAACTAAGATCAATAAAGGTCAGAACAATAAGAGCCCAAACTAATAACAAACTACAAAAGACTAAATAAGTATCTTGAAAAATAAAACCAATAATAGGTGTTAGGAATGTAGTCAACAGTTCGACGATAATGTATCGAGGATTTATTCTTCGGTTACAACATTTCGTCACTCCTTGCAAAAATAACCAACCTAATATGGGGATATTATATCTAAGCGGCAAAGGGCTATAACAATGTGAACAAAAGGATCGAGGGAGACACAGATTAAATCCACATTTAAAGATATCAGAATCTTTTTTGTCTATAGTATTTTCAGGAACACAACTCAGAAGCATAATAGGAAGACGATAAATAATAACATTTAAAAAACTTCCCACACATAATCCAAGAAAAATATAAAGTGAAAGCCGGGGCAAAAAATGCATATCAGTCATAATTGTATTCTATACCTTTCTATAGTTTATTTAACAAAACAATATCGCCAGAAATATAACCACCATCTTTATCAATAGTTATATTCACGTTACTTACTTCAATTCTTTCATCTTGTGATAATATAAGAAATACATTCAGAAATTGATAAGAATCAGCACTTTCAATGTTCACTAAAATAGACTCTTTTTGTAAGTCAGTAATTTTGAATGCGATAGAGTTTTCATTAAGCAATGTTATTAACCCATCCTTAAAACCTCCACTAGAATGGCTACTAAATACAGTATTTGAATTTCTTTTCATCTTTAGCCTTTCAGCAAGAGATGATAGATTAATAACATTATCATTTAATATATCATATTGTTGTAAATAAATTTCATTTTCCAACATTGATTTCATAGCAAAACAAAATAGAATAAATGCCATAAAAAAAACAAAACTCGGTTTGAACAACAATAAATATAAAATATTTTTTTTAAAATTCATAAACAACATTCAAATGTTATATCGTTAGTTCCATTATCATTAATAACTTTAGATATACTAAACCTTTTATTTTCATCATCTACTTCGTTTAATGCCAAATTTATCTCTCGCCCCTTAGGTGCAGTTACATTAAAGCTAATTTTATTTTTCTCTTTATCAAAAACAAGGCTATTTATAGCGATATCAGTCTTGCCAAAGACTTCACTCGACATATGCAAAAAACCAATAAAGTCATGATCTATCATATGAATATTATATATTCCCTTATGAACATTAATGTTTTCTGTGTTTTCATATTTTTTTATTACTGGGTATTGAGTATAAAAATCCTGCAAGACTACATTTAACATATGAATATCCCGTAATATATCAATATTATGAAGCCAAGAATTTAAACACATTACGATAGATAATAAAAAGCACAAGTAACCAGTTCTTAACACAGGTGTATTATGAGCAATTTTTTTTCTATGCCGATAGTATCTTCCACTCAATAAATTAACATTATTATGTTCAAGATTATTAGCCATAATGCGTAACACTTCGCAATAATGTGTTGAATGAGAGCTAAGAGTTTGAACATCAAGGTGACTAAGTAAATTTTCAGGGAGAGATAATGACTTTGACCGGTATAAAACTTCAAATATATCTTCCTTGATTGAAAAACCAGACATATCACCGTTTCTTATTAACCATTCATTACCCAGCTTTATTGAAAACCACTCTTCATCACTAAATGGTAATGTTAGTACATCCGGTATCATAGCCGTTGCAGATATGCCCGCATCCTTTAACCAGCCTAGCCAAACATTCATTAACTCATGCTCAATAGCTGCTATGTAACAAAAAGCACTATCCACTTTTAGTGTCACTATATGGAAATCATCTATATTACTAATAATTGAACGTTCAATAGAGAATGCAAGGGATTTTTTATTATTTAATATTTCTTTATTTTTTATTCTAACTCGCCTAAAAATCACAAAACTAGCGGGTATTAATATTCTCACATCACTATTAAACCATAGAGAAATACTTTTCAATTCAGTATGATGATCTAGTTTTCCATATTTTCCATTTTCCGCCCCTTCTATCTTGGCATACCAGTAAATGGGATCACTTGCATGACTTCCTAATCTAATAACTAGTGTTGTTCGAGGGGAATCTACTCTCTTGATATTCTTCACTAAAACTAAGTCTCCGTTGTAATACGATAATATCTTTCTCATTTACATGAAAAAGACTCATTAACTGATTCCCCCCCCCTTTGCTTTCTAACCTAAAGATAGATGAAAAATAATATTCATTATGCAAAAAACTCAATCCGTCAATATTTCTTATTTCATTAATCTTATCTATATTAATAGTTGCATTATTTACAAGCAAATCAAAGAAAGACTCAACATTTTCAAATTCATTATTATATTTAAATGATATCGCTTTGGTAATATCGCTTTCACTAATTTCATTCATAAATATTGCTTGTAATAACTGGATATGATTAACGTCAAGCATGTTTACATTGATTAATAATTTAGTGTCATTTCTATAGCAAAGAAATGGAATTATCTTCAAAAAATCCTCATCATTAATATTAAGTAGATCGCCTATTGAGTCACCCACTAAGAGAGCATTCCTTATAGCTAATATGGAATAGCTATGTTCATTATTTATATTGTTCTGTTTTGAATTGTCTTGACTAGCATGGTTGAAATCCATTATTAACTCATTGAGCACTGTTGAAGTAATATTATTTAGTTGAAAAAGATACTTTAACACTAACCAATGATAGATATAGTCATCCTTATTAATATAACTATTATTGTAGCGAAGAGTGTTTACATTAAAACAGTTTGTTCTATCAATTAGTTTATAATGCACATCTCTATTATTTATTTTTATAACTGATTTCGATGTTAATAATAGCGATGAGATAGCTTCAAAATGTAATTTAGTTGGCATTTTTTCAATTATATTTTTTAGAAAAAAACCTTCAGAACCCAGCAGTAATTTTTTTTCAGATTTATTACGTTCACTATTAGTCACAAAATAAAATGTATCATTTAGATAAAAATAGGCAGTAAAAACCATTGTACTCATCAGTAGAGTGACAGATAAAACGAGTAATAAAGCAACACCACGTTGTTTCACTCTATTATCCTTAGTTATATATTATTATTTAATAAAACAATAACTTTTCTTATAGTGCCTATATTTTCCAGCTCAATAATCAACTCAATTCCTTCAGGTAAAATGGCTATTTCGTCCCACTCATTTATCCATTTATTTTCATGAAAGACTCTAATGCGAAATTCTGTCACACCATCTAGAATTTTTGATACTGTCGGTTGATCTTCATTTAAGTGATACGATAGTTTTTCCAAAATATGACTCCTTAACCTATACCCTAAAATTTGTGATTCCATGTGATAGGTGAAGCCAGTATTAACGCCAATGTCACACGAAAAGTAAATGCCAAAGTCATCACTACCCAATAAAAATTTACCAACCCTAATACCATTATTAAGTTTTTTATTATGGTGTGAATAAGCATATATCATTGTATGTGAAAGTTGATGATCTAGTGTATTTACTACCCTCTGCAATTTATTAACTTGTTTTGACTTTTTATTAACTGCACTACTTCCTTTGCTAACAACAGTCATAGCTTGGTAAACAGTTAAACTTATCAAAGTGAAAATGATTACAGCCAATAAAACCTCTAATAATGTAAAACCTTGAGTGGGACGTTTATTCATTAATAACACGATATCCTTCCAGGATAAATATAGGAACTTTACTATTTTCTTGGCTACGGACTTCAACCGTCACAATACCTATAGTTTCATTTATTATTTCTCTTGATTGCCAATACCATAATTTGTTAACAATAAAATCGCTTCCTTTTATCCAACTTTCAGTTTGCTCTATTCTTTTCAATTTAATTTCAGCTAAAGCATTCTCCGCAACCCAAGAAGCCGAGACCCTATTTTCAAGTGTTTTGACCCATAGTAATTGCTCACTAATAATGGCCATGATTCCGATACCAACAACAGAAAAAATCGCCATTGAGAGCATGGATTCTAGCAATGTGAAACCCGAATAATATCGCAAGTCATCACCTATTAAACCCTAAAAATTCCATAATTCATAAATCGTTGTTCGTGTCATTTTTTACTAATGATGTTAACCAATTTCCTATATCATCTTCAGTCCCTACTTCTCTATCTGGTCCAGATGAGAATATATCAATATCTTCATATCGGCCGGGATTATTCATCTGATATGAGTTACCCCATGGATCTTTTGGTAATCGTCTAATATATCCACTATTAGGGTAAGTACGTGGAATCGGTAGGTCTGTTGGTTTGATAACTAATGAAATAACCCCTTGTGACTCAGTTGGATAATGACCATTATCCAACTTATACATATCTAGTGCATTCTCTATCGCCGCAATATCACTTAATGCTTTTTGCTGGTCAGCTCTATTTTTATTTTCCATTAGGCTGGGTACTGTCAAACTAGCAAGCAAGCCTAAAATAATAACGATCACCATCATTTCTAATAATGTAAAGCCATTATATTTAATATTATTCATAGTTCTCCTTAGACAGTAATTATAAAATCAAACTATTCATTTCCAGTATTGGTTGAAAAATTGCCAAAACAATAAAAAATATAAATCCGGCCATTAAAATCATTATTACTGGCTCAAGTAATATTACAAATATATTTATATTATCAATTAATTCCTGCTCTTGAATATCTGTTATTTTTTCCAAAATAACATCTAACGTCCCGCTACGCTCACCAGATATAATCATATGTAAAATCATAGGGGAGAATCCATTACTATTAGCTAGAGACGATGACAAACTCCCACCTTCGCTAACTAATTTTGCAGCATTTTCTAACCCCTGCTTTATATATAAGTTAGTTACCACAGAACTGCTAATTTCCATCGACTTGATCAAATTAACACCATTAGAACTCAAAATTGTCATCAGTCTTAAATACCTAGATATATTTAAAATAAATATTGCCTTACCTAAAAACGGGGTTTTCAAATAAAAAGATGCAAAGAACATGTTTATCATTTTTATTTTTGATAATCCACACCATCCCCAAAAAACAATAATGAAAAGCATAGTAATTAATAATATATTATCTTCAAGCCAATGAGTCGTCATTATTAGGACTCTAGTAGACAATGGTAATACTTTATCATAAGAAACAAACTGTTCAATTATATTAGGGACTACTACAGATAACAGTGTTATTATAACGCCGATAGATATTAAAATTAAAATAGCAGGATAGACTAGCGCTTGAGCTATTTTATTTTTCACTTTATATGCCTGTTCTATATGATCGGCAAGCTTAGATAGTACTAAACCTAAATGACCTGATAGTTCACCTGCAGCAATCATAGATCTGTATAGTGAATTAAAAATAACTGGAAATTGTGATAGTGAATCGGAGAACGAATGGCCTTCAAGGATTTTCTTCCGTATCTCATTAATCACACTATTAACATTGTTTTTCGTACTTTGCTTTTCAATTATCTCTAGTGCTTCATCTAATGGGATTGAAGCATTGACTAAAATAGACATCTGCCTGGTAATTAAAATAAGATCCATGTTATTTATTTTTTTAAAACACTTAGCCCAGCGTAAAAACAAACTTTCATGCTTAATTTTAATTTTTAATAAAACCATTTTTTTTTGATAAATAACATGTCTGGCCGCTAATATATTCTCAGCATCAATATTGCCTTTTATTTTCACCCCTTTATTATTAATAGCTAAATAATTAAACTTTGGCATACTTATCTTCTAAACTTACCCTCATCACTTCCTCTATTGTTGTGAGGCCTCCAACTATCTTTTCAATACCATCTTGCTCTATACTGCGTATATATCCCTTAGCTATTTTACTTAATTCAAGTTCGCTCCCCCCTTTATAAATACCCTCACGTAAATTGTTATCGATAATCAGTAATTCGTGTAAAGCGATTCGGCCACGATAACCTGTTTTATTACAATTATTACAGCCAGCCGCACGAAATCCATATCCCTCTATAGGAATTTGATCATGAATATTCAACATTTGCAGAGTATCCTGTAGGTAGGGGCACTGTTCTCGGCATTCAGCACATAATCGTCGAACTAAGCGTTGAGATAAAATAGCCAACAAAGAACTAGATAACATAAATGGTTCAATCCCCATATCTTTGAGTCTAGTGACAGCACCAATCGCACTGTTAGCATGCAATGTTGATAAAACTAAATGCCCAGTTAAAGAAGCTTGAACTGCTATTTGTGCGGTTTCTACATCTCGTATTTCACCGATCAAAATAACATCAGGGTCTTGGCGCAGAATGGCTCTTAAGCTACGTGAAAAAGTCATATCAATCTTTGAATTAACTTGTGTCTGAGAAATTCTATCTATGTCAAATTCAATAGGGTCCTCCACTGTCATGATATTTCTTTCGCATGCGTCTATTCCCATTAACGCAGCATAGAGCGTAGTGCTTTTACCTGCGCCGGTAGGCCCAACAATTAATATAATACCATGGGGTTTAACAACCAATTTTTTCATGATATGGCTGTTTTTTTTCGACATTCCCAAACATTCTAGATCTAGTTTAAGGCTATTCTTATCTAATAGACGCATGACAACTCGCTCACCATGATTTACTGGTAATACCGAAACGCGAACATCCAATGATCGCCCTGCTAAACTGAGTGCTATACGGCCATCTTGTGGGATACGTTTCTCTGCAATATCTAACTTTGCCATAATCTTAATTCTCGAAACCAATAGTAACGCAACCCTACGTTGTAGCTCTAATATATTTTTTAACACACCATCAACACGAAATCTTATAATTACTTTCTCACTAAAAGATTCTATGTGTATATCTGATGCCAATTCTTTTATAGCTTCTACCAATATTGTATTTATTAGTTTTATTACTGGAGCTTCATTATTACTATCGAGTAAATCCTCACTAATTGGAAGTTCACTACTAAATGAATAAATAGCAATTTCATCACTTATAGCGTTCATTATTTTATGTGATTGTACTGAACTATTCTGATATACAGCAGCAAGTTGAGTGTCAAACTCATCATCAGTTACAATTTGGAGCCCAATAGGGCGATTGCCAACTCTGTTACCTTCAAGTATTGACTCAAGAGAAGCGGAGTCACGACAAATAATTTGGTAACCTTGTTTAACCGGTACTAAAATAACACCATTATCCTTGGCCCAGCTAAACGCTAATGGCAATAATTCAGATTTTATGAGGGTCATTTTTTTACCCCTATCATTTCATAAAACTCTACTATATCGTTTTTAAGAGAATTAAATTCATCATTTTTTATTTTTTCTGATAATACCTCCAGCGGTTCTTTTATATCTATAGAATATAAATTATTATGTTCAGTATATTTATCTGCTGTTGCTTTGCTATAGTCACTTGTCTCTCTGAGTATTGTCGGCCTGATAAAGAGAATCAGATTACTTTTCTCAATCTTTTCTTTCCTCTGCTGAAATAGTCGGCCTATTAAAGGAATATCACCTAAAAAAGGAACTTTATTTATGACTTTATTCAATTTTTTATCTAATAGTCCCCCAACGACAACTGTTTCACCGCTTTTAACCAATACTGCATTATTAACCACTCTCTTATTAAAAACCGAACCTAAATTATTGGCATTAGCATCAGATCTGTCAGCAACACTTGATACTTCTTGCCGAATTTCTAGCAAAACTGAATCGCCTTGGTTTATCTGTGGTTTGACTTTCAACATAACACCAACAGATTGTCTCGAAATCGAGTTATATACTTTATCTGTGGCCGTTGTTTGTGTAGAGGTAAGCACCGGAACTTCTTGACCGACATTGAACTCTGCCTCCATATTATCCAGAGTGACAATACTTGGGGTTGCGAGAATATTATTATTTGAATTAGTTGCTAGAGCAGTGAACAGACCATCCCAATTTCCTTTGTAAAAACCAGCTGTTAATCCTGATATCACCATAGGAAGGGGATTTTCACTACTGCTATTTGCTCTTATACTATCTGGATTTTGGATAAAATTGACCCCTCCATGAAACTTATTAGCCCATTGAATACCCAGATTCAGTCCTTCTCCATTTTGAGTTTCAACTATAATCGCTTCGACCAATACCTGAGCACGTCTGACATCTAGCTTTTCAATAACCTGATCTAATTCTTTCATTATTTTTGGATGAGCAGTAATCACTAAAGCATTTGTTTGATCATATGCCTTTATAGACACATTTCTAGCGTTGCTCTTCCCCGCTATTTTTTTGGCATTGTCACTTTGAACGCCACTGCTGACACCATTTAATACATCCAATAACTTCGATGCTTGTGCATACTTCATATAAATAACTTTAGTCGTGCCATAACTATCTTGTTGATGGTCAAGCCTCTTTATCATTTTAATGGCTCTTTTTCTGGTATGACTATCACCACTGATTAAGACTGAGTTAGTTCTCTCATCTGCAATGACTTTCCCAGCATTAAATAAATCTTTTTTAGTTGTATTTACTGGATTTATAACTTGATTGACTAATTTAATAATATCGGCGGCGATAGCATGATTCAATTGATAGAGTTCAATCTCTGCATCTCCAGGTTGATCTAATGTACTAATAATACTATATAAACGATTTACTACTGCTGCACGCCCTGTAATAAGCACTACGTTTGATGGGTCATAGTGAATGATACTTCCTGACTCAGTATTATCATTTAACTGGCGAAGTAATGGAGCCAAGTTCTTAGCTAAAATGTATTTAAGTTTAAATACTCGGTTAATAAGCTCATCACCTTGGGTTTCTTCTGCATTCTTTTGCAGCGGAACAACGGAGTTTTTTGCACGTTTTGCAGGGATGACCTTTAATATATTATTAGGCATTTCAACAACTGTGTACCCATAAACATCAAGTACATTTAAAAAGAATTGATAATACTTATCTTTATCCAATTGCTCAAAGCTACGAACGCTGACTACCCCTTGAACCTTGGGATCTATAATTATAGTTTTATTAATGTTCTTACTCACCGTATTAATAAACTCTTTTATATCAGCATCTCTGAATGATGCGGAAAAGTTAGCACAATATACTACCGCAGGTAAATAAGAAGCTAAAATTACCAATCTAAATAAATTAATATAAAACGAACTGAATCTTAAAAAAAAACCAACCACATTAGTATAGACTATAAATATTTTATTGTAGTAGTACATGAAAACACCTTTCTCAACAAATCAGGGTGATTTATCTATAAAATCACGAGTGTGTAGTGCTCTCCATTTTCATTGATTATAATCCGGTCTTTTAATATTTTAACAATAGTAACAGCCTCTACTTTATCACCCTCTAAGTATAAATTTTGTTTCCCATCAAATTCTAAAATTACAATAGAGCTTGCCTCATCCGTATGCTCCAATACACCCACTAATTTTAGAGTACCAGTATAAATTGGTGAGTTTAAAATATTCACTATCTCTGGAGTTATTTCTTTATCATTGTCTTTTCTTTTAAAAATAATAGAGTTTTTAATATCCTCTACCATTTTAGTTTTACTTATAAAGTTATTGCTCCATTCCCCCTCATATAATGATGGGACTTTTCTTTTATTTCTCTCCATTACCATATTAAAACCAACGCTAACTTGATAAAAAAAGTACGATATGAGAATAATTTCTAATATGATATTTTTTCTATTAAGCAATACTTTATAGGGTGTTATAAGTATCAGGTTAAAAAATGATAACACCCTAGCCTCTCATACGAATTTTAGTTTAATATTAAAATAGACAACTATTATCAATAACCAACAAACCTATCAGTTGTATTATTTGATACCATCGCGCTCAATATCCCAGAGTCTAATCTGAGTCCGTATCTATTTATGGTTTTTACGATCCCATCAGGTATGCCAGCATTCTTCAAATGCACTCTGAATTTATGTATTAATTGATGGTAATTATTATCTGAAATGCTCTTATGATTCTCATACCAAACAACTTTAATGATATCTTGTTTTCTATTAACATCATTAAACAGACACATCACCAATCTCTTTTGTTTTTCATTAATATCAATGGTTAATTTTTTAGAGTGGAAATGTATTTTATTCATACAGCAATCCAGTGATATCTCTTTTTCATAATCAATCACCCCTTTACCATTAATATCAATGAATTTACTGCCAGAAACAACAGAGACTGTATCAACGTACATATATGACCCCTACAAATATATTCACTCAGTTAATAATAATAAATCACACTACAGATGTGATAAGAGAACTAGTGATTAGTATCGTGCTTACTTAATGAATAAATCCAATTAAATTATATTTTTTAATTATATTTGATGTTTTAAATGGTTTTCCCACACAAAAAACATTCCAATCATAGGCAAGAAATAAACAGTAAGATTGTATAACAATACAATTGAAACCTATATCACCAACAATGAAATAACTCAGCCCTATGAAGGGAACGCTTCCATTTAAAATATCTATATATTACTTTATTCATTTAGAAAAATACACGCAACCACTGAGTTAACATACAATAATAATTAAAAAACTCAAGGAATAAATGTTGTTTAATAATGTCAAATAAAGCTATTCATTATTGAAACATAATAATAACATTATATGTCATTTTTACTTCTATCTGTAAGGTCTATTTATTGATTTATATAATTCATATAGCTCGGAGTTTAACTAAAAAACGCCCATCACCATATGGAAACTTCTGTTTTATCGTGCAAGACTTGCTTTAAACATATAATCACAAATTTTAATTATGACCAAGGGTGTTACGTCAACAAAAAAAATTAAAGGATATATAAATATTAAATTGAAAAATATTTGATATTCCCCTTGAATGCGCTCAAGGGGAATTGAGAAACTCAACTTATTACATGAAGAACTCGACTTCACCGCCATTTAAGTTATACATACTGCCTACTATTTTCACTTTCCCTTCTTTCTCTAATTTATTAATTATTTCGCTATTTTTACGAATCTCATCAATAGTGTGTTTTACATTATTCTTCGCAACAGCATCTACATATTTTTCGTTTTTGCCACTCTTCTCACCATCAAATTGAGTCGTTGCAATCGCGGGCTTAATTTTATCGAGGAGGCCAGTCAGGTTGCCGAGTTCTACGTTATCAATAGCACCTTTGACAGCACCGCATGCAGTATGCCCCATGACCAAAATAACCTTTGCCCCCGCGGCGGCACAAGCAAACTCCATGCTACCTAATAAATCATCATTAGAAATGTTACCGGCAATCCTGGCATTGAATGTTTCACCAATTCCTGTGTCCAGAACAATTTCAGCTGGCGCTCGAGAATCAATGCAGCTCAATATAACGGCCGAAGGAAATTGCCCCTCTGCACTACTGCGTTTTTGTGCGAGATAATCGTGTTGCTGCATTTTCCCAGAAACAAATCTTTTATTACCTTGCTTCAATCCTTCCACTATCTGGTCGGGTGTTAATTTATCCCGTTCTTCTCGTGTCAGGGAAGCTGCATATGATATCTGAGGTAACCCTAGCCCAATCCCGCCAATAACACCCGCAGCGGTGATGCCCAAAGCAGCTTTTAGCACGGTTCTTCGGCTATTTGGATGGCTATCTTCTGAACAACAACCTGTTATCTTACTCATACTCTCTCCTTGAAACTATTGTTGTTATTTTCGATGCTGCACAATTAGTGAGCAGCCTATTAAATGTAGTACATCCAACTTGTTTTACACGATAGATAATAGATAGATTACCAAAAAATAAGCCTATTCTTGATTTCTAACCCTCCGAATTACATGTTGTTATTAAGTTCTCGATGGTTATCCCTCATCCATTGCGCCAGAGAGTCCAGTGTTGGCTTTAATGTTTGTCCTAAAGAGGTAATCTCATATTCAACACGTGGCGGCACTTCGGCATAAATTGTGCGGCGGACCAACCCACGTTGCTCGAAAGCCCGCAGTTGTCGGGTCAGCTCTTTTTGGGTAATAGGGGCAATCGCCCGCTGTAGCTCGCCAAATCGAATCGGGCCAGCAGTCACGATCAAACGATAGAGAATAGGAATTGCCCACTTCCCGGCAATAAGCTCAACGAATTGCACCATTGGGCACTTTTCTTCCGCGCGAACTCCATCGGATAGCGATTTATTTTTAGCTGCGAGGGGCTGATAAGCTGTCATTACGTTCCTGTTTCATCCTTAGTATCAAATTGGTACCTACTATACTTTAGATACTTTTGTATTAAAAATAGTCTTCCATTGCTCCCAATAGGAAGGCTCATCATGAATCGTTTGAAAGATAAGTATGCATTGATTACCGGTGGTACTAGCGGTATCGGGTTAGAAACGGCGCGCCAGTTCTTGGCCGAGGGGGCAACTGTCGCGATTACCGGCCGAAATGAAGCCGCATTGCAAGCGGTACATGCCGAACTCGGAGAGCATGTTTGGCTATTAAAAAGTGATGCCCGCAATATCGCCGACCAATCAAAACTGGCGGCTAAACTTGCTGAAAGCTGGCCACGTTTGGATGTTGTTTATATCAATGCTGGTGATGTGACTCACAATCTAATAGAAGAGTGGGATGAAGCTAGCTTTGAACGAGTGATATCAACCAATCTAAAAGGCCCTTTTTTCCTGTTGCAATCATTGCTTCCACTGCTGGCTAACCCCGCTTCTGTCATTCTTTGCGGTTCAGCAAGTGTCCATATTGGTTTGCCCCAAAGCAGTGTGTATGCCGCCAGCAAGGCGGGGTTGCTTTCTCTTGCGCGCACCTTATCCGGCGAGTGGGCTGCAAGAGGAATTCGGGTTAATGGGTTAAGCCCAGGGCCGACACAAACTCCGGCCCTGCAAAAGCTAGGGTTATCAGGGAGTGAAGAAGAAAAACTGACAGATCAAATTCGCCAGTTAGTGCCGATTAAACGAATGGGAACACCGGCTGAAATTGCGCACGCAGCAGTATTTCTGGCTTCGGATGAATCCAGTTTCGTGGTCGGAACGGAGTTTCGGGTCGATGGCGGCGTCAGCAGTCTTTAGAGGGTTATGACTGACAAGAATTAGGTGGGGATTGAGGCCTATTTTTGAAATAAAACATTAAAGTTAGAAAATATCGTGAAGGCTGCAATCATAATTATTGGGAGAGGCCCTATTTAATAGGATAAAAGGGGCATTTTCTGCCCTCCCCAACCCGGCGAAACAGGGCTGAATATTGTGGCCGCGGATATAAAACAATCGGCATCGGGTTGGGCTATGAGCACCAACCCGCGTTAGCCGTATTAAGATGTTTGAACAAAACGGTCAAGTTGCCTGCGCAATTGGTCGTTTTCTTTCTTGAGCTGTTCAATTTTCTCCAGCAGAGTCAAGGTCATGGCGACACCTGACCAGTCCAGATCCAACTCATTTTGCAAGCGCCGGGCGCGTTTAAGACAGTTCAATGCATCCGCATCAAAAATCCAAACTCTGTCTGTCGGCTCTAACGGCACAATCACACCCAGCCCGACGACCTCGACCAATTCATCCTGCATTATCCCCGTTGACTGGCATAATTCAGTTAGGGTGTAGGTAATTTCTATTTCAGCCATAATCTGTTACTCCCACCCAGTCCGAGGATTAAATGCCGCCTGCTCTGACAGTTGTTGCCAAAGCGCCCGCGTTTTCTCGTCTGGTTTCGGTGGCATGACCACTTTGAGGATTGCGTACAGATCGCCAGTTCCTTTTTTGCTGACCAGACCTTTGCCTTTAATGCGCAACCGCTGACCACTTTGGCTACCCGCCGGGATGGTTAAGGCAATTTTCCCCGTCAGGGTCGGCACCTCAACACTGGCCCCCAATGCCGCTTCCCATGGGGCTAGCGGTACGACTATTTGTAAATTCTGCCCATCAATATCAAACAACGGATGTGGTGCAATACGAATAATTAGGAATAAATCACCATTGGCCCCGCCTGCAATACCCGGTGCCCCCTGCCCTTTAAGGCGAATGCGCTCACCATCACCCACACCGGCAGGAATTTTTACTTTCAATGTCTTCGCGGTTTCAGCACCTGGGAAGCCCGATTCATCAATGGTCGGTATTTTGTAAGAGATCGAGCGAGTTTGTTCAGCTAACGTTTCTTCTAAAAAGAGGGGTAATTCCATCTCAAGATCCTGCCCACGCACTCCATGAGATGCCCGATGAGATGAGTGTTGAGCTGAAGAAGCGCGGTGACCAAAGAAGGATTCGAAAAAGTCAGAGTAATCGTGAGCGCCGGCACCGGCACGACTGTGCCATTGTTGACCACCCGCGGCCTGTCGTTGATCAAACTGATGTTGGCCAAACCTAGGGTCATTACGGTGCAATCTTAATTCGTCATACTCAGCTCGCCGCTCGGTATCCTTTAATACTTCGTAAGCCTCGGCAACTTCTTTAAACTTACTCTCAGCATCAGCTTCAGAACTGACATCCGGGTGATACTTACGGGCCAGCCTGCGATAGGCTGTTTTAATTTCTTTTAAGGAAGCCGTGGGCTCGAGGCCCATAACAGCATAATAGTCTTTGAATTCCATGCGGTTATATCCTTACATTCAATGTTCAATTAGGTATATCCCCAGCAGACTTAGATAAAACCTATTTATGTCTATTTTAAATTTTTTCAACCCCATCAAGTGGGTAAACCTAACAGTAAACTATAGCGGTAACTGCTTACTTGTGGGTGATCGGCCTCTATTTGCGTAAAATTATTCTGATATTGTTTGTACGTCACCAATCATATAACCGATCCGTAGATTTACTGGCCACTGGCAGGGTTCTTTTCTGGTTAACCTGCTTCACCGAGGAACGAACAACTAATTTGCCAGGCAACAGGGTATTACTGAACGGAGCATCTGGCCGCAATATACGCCGTTGTAATAGCTGGATAGCTTCCGCCCCCAGCTCATCGCGCGGGACATGCACCGCCGTGAGTGGAACATCATGGATTTCAGCCAAATTAAAACCATCCATACTCATGACCGACACACTCTCTGGCACGTTTATATTCAATTTATTCAGCGCATTAACAGCACCAACCGCCATATAATCGCCCCCCGCCAAGATAGCCGTCGGCAGCTGGCTCTTATCCTCACAGCTGGCCATAAAGGCGGTGATTGCTTGCTCGGCTTCTTCTGCGCCAAAACCATGAGTGGTCACCAGATGCTGGTTATCATCAAAATGCATATTATTGCTGGCGAATGCCTCTTTAATTCCCACCAGCCGCAACTCCATGGTGTTACGCCGCAAACACTGCAAGGTTAAAATACGCCGATGCCCCTGTTGTATCAGATAGTTGGCAGAAAATTCGCCGATCAATTGGTGATCAGGAGACACACTGTCCAGTGACATTTCTTTGTCGCGGCAATTTATTAATATCGACGGCTTATGCACACCAGCCGCTAAGGTATGAACCCGTGGGTCATCGATGCCAATAATAATTGCCGCTTCCGTCTGCGGATGGGTCATTTTTTCCAGGAATAGGGAAATATCGCAGTGAGTTTCAGATAACCCGCAGTAGCGAATCATTACCTCATGTTGACTGACCGCTTCAGTTATTCCCTGAATGACTTTGTAGTAAAAGATATCAGTGCGCACATCAAAAGCCCGGTGTGGCGCAAATACCATAATGTTATTGAGCATTAACCGCCCGCTAGATAAATTCTGTAAAATTCCCTGCGACTGCGCATAGGCCATAACCCGCTGTTTTGCTTTCGCACTGGTATTCGCTTTGCCGGCTAACACTCTGGATACTGTGCTAATTGAAAGGCCAGTCTGATTAGCTATTTCTTGTATTTTTAGCTTTCCATTCATTTTGTGATCTCTCTCAAATTAGCAAATGAAAAAATTTTCATGACCAGTAAATCCCTTATTCAGGGCGTTACCCAATACAAATGCTGAAATATTATTCAGCTTATGAAAATACTTTCAAAAAAATGCGTATTAAAGCCAATTTAAGCTAGTTACCTTGTTTTAACCAAAATAATCAAGATTTGGTAAACCAATTTTAAAAACTTATCAGTCCGGTTATTTTTGATTAAAAATAAAAACACTACTAATATCAAATCTTTAAACTTTATTGGCCTATTTTAGTGTGAGAGGAATCACATTAAAACTCAGCTTAATCTTAATAACCAAAAATGGATCTTACCAAAATAATAAGTTGGTCCGGTTAATTTGCTACCGACTAATACTTTACTACCAACTGGCACCAGGAGGCAGGGATGAGTGTTGAGATTAATCAATCCGCAAAAGTTGTTGGGCGACGGAAAATAAAATCATTACGCTGGTGGATGCTGGCGCTATTTCTACTTGGGGTCACTGTTAACTATATTACCCGTAACTCGCTGGGTATCCTCGCCCCTGAGTTAAAAACCAGTCTGAATATGACCACTGAACAATATTCGTGGATAGTGGCATCATTCCAGTTGGCTTACACCGTATTTCAGCCGCTCTGTGGCTGGTTAATTGATGTCATCGGTTTGAAGATGGGGTTCCTGATCTGCGCCAGTGTTTGGGCGGTGGTGTGTATGATGCACGCCGGAGCGGGCACTTGGTTCCAACTGGCCGTACTGCGTTTCTTTATGGGCAGTGCTGAAGCCGCCGCCACACCGGCAAACGCCAAAGCTATTTCGGATTGGTTCCCGAAAAAAGAGCGCCCGATTGCAGCGGGCTGGGCTGGCGTCGGCTTCTCTATCGGCGCAATGTTAGCGCCACCGATTATTGTATTGGCCCATGTTGCCCTCGGCTGGCAAGGTGCATTTCTCTTCTCCGGTGCCTTAGCCATGGTGTGGGTGCTGTTATGGTGGCGTTTTTATCATTCACCAGATACCCACCCCAATCTGAGTAAAGAAGAGTTTGAACTGATTCATCAGGATAATGAGCCAGTATTACCACGGCTGCCGTTCCTGAAATCCTTAGCTATCCTCAGCAAAAACAAAAAATTCTACGGCATTGCTATCCCCGCATTCTTGGCAGAACCGGCATGGGCCGTGTTTAGTTTCTGGGTTCCGCTGTATTTGGCGACCGAGCGCGGCATGGATTTGAAGCAAATCGCCATGTTCGCCTGGCTGCCCTTCCTCGCGGCAGATATCGGGAGTGTTGCCAGTGGCTACTTAACTAAACTCTATCAAAAATGGTTTGGTTGCAGCCGCGTTAACTCGGTGGTGGCCAGTTCAGTCACCGGCGCCTTCATGATGGTCTCACTGGCCTTTGTTGCCATTACCCAAAGCCCCTATCTGGCGATTGCATTAATCTCGATTGGCGGCTTTGGTCATCAGGTTATCTCCTGCATGCTCAGCGCATTAGTAGTTGAATCTTTTGATAAAAATCAGGTTGCTACTGTCAACGGGCTACGGGGTTCTTCGGCCTGGATAGCCAGCTTCCTGTTTACTTTATTAATCGGTGCCGTGTCCGACACCATCGGCTTTAACCCACTATTTATCGCCATGGGCTTCTTCGATTTGATTGGTGCCGTGTTCCTGGTCTCCCTGTTTGCTGAGCGCCGTAATAAAACCCAACCGGCCGCCTGATGCGATACCTTTAAGAGATAAACTAAGATGAAAACATTAAAAAACTGGTCATTAATCAATGAATATCCTGACCACCTGGAACTACTGGTCGATGACCGTCATATATTTTGTCTGTATGTATTAGAGCCAAACCTCTGCCGCGTGTTGATTAAACGCAATGGCGAGCTGGCACTGAACCGCACCTGGAGCATCGCGCCAGAAGGAGATGTTCCGTGGTCTGGGCGTGATCGCCTGAGTCTGGCGGGTTTCTCCGTGCCGGGTTATCAGTTGCAGCGCCATGAACAACAATTGATAGTGACCACCGACTGCTTGCGAGTCACTATTCATCAACCGCTGTATTTGGAGTGGGAATATAAAAATCAACACGGCGAATGGCAACCTCTAGCAGCAGATAGACCAACCAGCGCTTATTTACTTAGCCCACAAGGAGAGGCGATTGCTCACTATCAGCGTCGCTATCCTAATGAGCAATATTATGGGCTGGGTGAGAAAGCCGGTGACCTTAACCGGGCCGGTCGCCGTTTTGAAATGCGTAATTTAGATGCCATGGGGTACAACGCCGCCAGCACTGACCCACTTTACAAGCATATTCCGTTCACCATTACTCGCCGCGATGATGTGAGTTTCGGCCTGTTTTATGACAATTTAAGCAGTTGTTGGTTGGATTTAGGTAACGAGATTGATAATTATCATCTGGCTTATCGCCGTTATCAGGCCGAAGCGGGTGACCTTGATTACTATATGTTCCTCGGCCCGAAAGTGCTGGATGTCACTAAAGCCTTTGTTCGTCTGACGGGTAAAACCCAATTTGGCCCGAAATGGAGCCTCGGCTACAGCGGCTCCACCATGCACTACACCGATGCCCCCGATGCACAGGTGCAGTTACAAAAGTTCATTACTTTGTGTCAGCAGCATGATATTCCCTGTGACTCATTCCAGCTCTCATCCGGCTACACCTCCATCAATAATAAGCGCTATGTCTTTAACTGGAATAACGACAAAGTGCCGCAGCCCAAGGTGATGAGCCAGGCGTTCCTGCAAGCTGGTATCAAACTGGCGGCCAATATCAAACCGTGTTTATTGCAGGATCATCATAAATATCAGGAAGTTGCAGAGCGCGGTTTGTTTATTCGTGATGGTGAAACCGGGCTGCCGGAGCGCTCTTCATTTTGGGATGATGAAGGTTCTCACCTTGATTTTACCAACCCCAAAACCGTGGATTGGTGGCAGGAAAACGTCACTAAGCAACTGCTAGAGCTGGGGATTGGCTCCACCTGGAATGATAATAATGAATACGAAGTGTGGGATGGCGAAGCGCAATGTAATGGATTCGGTGAATCCATCGCCATCAAACACATCAGGCCGGTGATGCCTCTGCTGATGATGCGGGCCTCAATGGAAGCTCAACAGGCATTCGCGCCAGAAATGCGCCCATATTTGATATCACGCTCCGGCTGTGCCGGGATGCAGCGCTACGCCCAAACCTGGAGTGGTGATAACCGCACCAGTTGGCAAACTCTGCGCTATAACATCCGCATGGGGCTGGGCATGAGCCTATCTGGGTTGTATAACCTCGGCCATGATGTCGGCGGTTTTTCGGGCGATAAACCGGAAGCTGAATTATTTATTCGCTGGGTACAAAACGGCGTGATGCATCCGCGATTTACCATACACTCATGGAATGACGATAATACTGTCAATGAGCCGTGGATGTATCCCGCTGCCACGCCAATGATTCGCGATGCAATGGCGCTGCGCTATCGGCTATTACCTTACTTTTACACATTACAATGGCAAGCCACTCATGATGATGAGCCGATGTTGCGCCCAACTTTCCTCGATCATGAGCATGATAGCAGCACGTTTAAGGAAAATGACGACTTTATGTTGGGCCGTGATTTACTGGTTGCCAGTGTGGTGGAATCGGGCCAGCGCCAACGTCAGGTCTATTTGCCAGATAATAATGTCGGTTGGTATTGTTTCTATACTGGACAGTGGTATAGCGGCGGGCAAACTATTGTTTTAGAAGCGCCACTGGAGCGCCTACCTCTGTTAGTGCGGGCCGGTGCCGCGCTGCCGCTGTCACGACGTATTGCTTTTGTGAATGCTGCGCAAGATACCCAACGCGAGTTAGTGCTGTACCCGACGAAAGGGGGCGGCCAATCTAGTGGGATGCTGTTTGAAGATGATGGTGAAAGCCACCGCTGGCAGCAAGGTCATGCATTATGGCTGAGCTGGCAGGTGACAACGGATAATCACCGCATTGATATGACTTTCAGCCGCACGGGAAGTTATCAACCCGCCTGGCATGAACTGACAATAACTCTCCCGGAGCACGAGCGCCGCGAGTTGTATATCAACGGGGTTGCCAGTCATACATTGCAGTTAAGTCAGCTTGGTTAATCGACGAAGAAACATACTGCCAGTCATTAGCCGCGGGTTCGATTCTTGAACCCGCTTATTTTTCATATTAATAAACAAAAGCTTAACGCAACAGTTTTAACGCGCTAGTCAATGAGCGCACCCACTTTTCCGGCCCCACTAATCCCAAACCATCCAACTGTTCATCAGCCAAAGAATGTAATGGAAACGCCTTTTCATAATCCTGGTAACTGTGCATCGAGCGCGCAAATGCAGGAAAAGGCACAATCGCCCGCTCATGAGTCGCCGCCAAAGCTTTCAGCAAAACTTCTCTTATCTGTACAGCATTCGCTTGCAAAATAGGTACCGGCAATTTTGAGCTAACATCAATTTCTTTCCCCCCCAAATCGGATAATACTGCTCCCGCCAATTGTGGAAATTTTGCCGCCAGACCAATCCCCACCGCACTAGTGGTATTAGCAATCAAGCCAACCGGAAGCTCAGGATTAACAATAATTGCAATCCGCATTTGTTCTGCCACAGCCATACCCTTTTCCTGATGATTTGTACCCAAGATCTTATCTCTCCGGCGTAGGTAAGTGCTTTCTTTTATCAGCTTCATTCCGCTAATATGGGTAAATCATACCCATACAAAACAATAATCAGGTAGAAAATGCCAACATCATTAATAACGCCGGCAGATATAAAAATTTTAAAACAATTACAGCACACGGGCCGGATGACTAACCAAGAGTTGGCCGATAAAGTGGGGATGGCGACCTCCCCATGTTGGCGGCGGGTGAAGCAGTTGGAAGAAAGCGGCATTATTACCGGTTATCAAGCCAATATTGATCGACGGAAAATAGGGTTGGGGATTTTGGCTTTTATTCGGGTGAAAATTGACAGTCACAATGAAGAAGAAGCGAAGTTGTTTGAAATGCAGGTTGGGGCGCTAAAACCGGTGATTGCTTGCTATGCCGTTGCAGGGGATGCGGACTTTCTGCTGCAAGTGGTGGCCGAGGATCTCGACAGTTTTTCCACTTTCGCGATGTCGGTCATCCGCCGACTTTCGGGGATTAAAGAGATGCAAACGACATTCGTCCTGCGCGAAGTCAAACCACTGGTGAGTTTACCGCTGGAATAAGTCACATTGAAAGGCATCTGCCGATACCTGTTATCTGCTTAATTTTTATTTATCTGCTTATCTGTTGGTCTAGTTTTCTATGCGGCCAGCACTGTATAGAATTTGGAGTGTAGAGAATTTCTATACAGATAACTATACACGTTTGTATGTGGATTCCCGTGAGCAACAATAGCCGTCAAGAGACAACAACAGTGGCCTAGACCTTGCTATGACTGGGTTTTATGGACTTCGGGAGATACTGCGAGACGTTAAGTTGGAGCGGTGAAGGGAACATAACAACAAACCTATCAAATTGTATTTAAACAATTATTAATTTCACTATATTTTTAATACCCCCAATTATACCCCCAGAAGCGTTCACTTGGGTTTGGGGGAATTCACTTTATCGGAAGATAAAACGAAGGTATTTTTCTGGGCATTTTTTACTTAGATTAAATCCAATTATTTACCCTTATAAGAAGGGCCCCCCTTAAGCAGGGTTGAACAATCTATACAATATATTAATTGTGTTTTTTGAAAGCTACTTTGAATGTAAGTTTTATATTAGAGGTGAATAAGATCGGCGTAATCTTTCATGTAATCAATTGAAAGATAAACTGGTTCCAAGTTTGCAGAAACGGGGTAACGTGACCTAAATGCGATCCGAAATTCTTTCTGGTAAGAATAACCAAAATGCTTGGCCATATGTGGAACAGTAAACTTTTTATAATCACGGTAAGGATCATAATATGTAACCTTTCCTTCCATCGGCTCCCTGACTGCCTGAGTAATATTATCCGGGGGAATATCACAGCCCCTAACTTCTGCTCTAATTACTGCCGTCGCTGATCAATTTTCACCCATCGATAGAGTAACTGATTCAAACTCACCTCACCCATATCTCAAATACTCGACAGACATGTCGAACGATATAATTTATGTACATGGCAATATATAACGTTCATCTCTCAGCCCTATCTTTTAGGGACTTGTTAACAAGCATGGCTCATGTTTATATAGCGCTATAATAACCTCAATTTGATTATTTTCATTAATTGCTGGTTTTACGATACCTTCACGCGCAATATTCCATAAAGCTTTCTTACTAAGTGAGGAATCTACCAACAGTGCCTTCGCTGCCGCTATTGCATAATAACCATTCTTACTCTCTTTGGGGGCGCCATAATTCCCTTTACTAATACCTTTAATGAATCCAGCCTCACATAAAGCAAGGAAAGCACTTTTTGGGCAGCCTTTCTTCTGTGATGTGGGCTGTCCTTCAAATGCATACATTGCTTGTTTACCCCATTCATCGCGGATACCCACATCGCCACCTTGCTGGCAGGCCGTCAGAACACCGCCTCCGGCAATATGGCGGCGCTTGATCAGGCCAGAGGGCGCGCGCAGTTTGTCGGCAAAAGCCTGATTACGCTGCCCGATCAGGTGAAATATGTCGGCGAGGGGGCGGGTATAAAAGCCATCACCGGCGGGGATTTAGTGGAAATCGACGGCAAATATGAGAAACAATTCAGCACTTTGATAACCGCCGTGGTGTTGGCGACCAATAACGAGCCGATGAGTTTCACTGAGCGGCAAGGCGGTATTGCCCGACGGCGGGTGATTTTCGCGTTCAACCATCCAGTAAAAGAGGTGGATAAAGATCCGCTGATCGGCGAGAAAATCGCGGCAGAACTGCCGGTGGTGATCCGCTGCCTGCTGGCCGAATTCGCCGATCAGGACAAGGCGCGAAAGTTGCTACTTGAGCAGCGAGATTCACGGGAGGCGATGGGGGTTAAGCGGGATGCCGATCCGCTTTATGGTTTCTGCGCCCACATTGTCGAGCTGGCCGAAGCGGTCGGTATGTATATGGGAACGCTGGCAATTTCCCCTCGCGCCCCACGCATTTATCTGTATCACGCTTATCTGGCTTATATGGAGGCTTACGGCCATCAGCGTTCATTATCATTGACCAAATTCGGCAAAGATTTTCCCAAAGTGATGAAAGAGTTCGGCGCAGAATACAAAAAAGCCAGAACAGACAAAGGATTCCGCTACAACATGGATTTATCCGACACCGCCAATGACTGGCTCCCCGCCCTGGCACTGCCCCACCACCCGCAACCGGAAGAGCCACCCCACTAATTATTTCTCACCTCTGGCTTATTCAGAGTGTTCAGGAATAGATTTAATTAATTGAAATACAAAGATAAAAACTGACTTAATAGTTTACTAATAACTGTTCAGTCAGTATTCATATGTGTTCATTAATTCGTGGATGGCAGGTATTAAAAACTGAACACCTGAACAGTTGCTGAAGAGTCTGATGGGGAAGTATTCAGAGAGGGCGAGGCCAGAGTGGGCAAGGGTTATGGGGGTGATTTTGTAGGTTGGTGAAGGGGGTGAATAGTAGGGGGTTGGAGTTGGGGAGTGGGGGAGTCAATTTAGCCCGACCACAATTATCTTAGGAAGGGCCTATACACTAATGAATAACAACAGAATTATTCATCATTATCCGTAGCTTCAAATACTTTAGTCATGATAGTTGAATCAGACATAAAATAAGAAATCTCGTCCGAATCAGCCGCTTCTAACTCTCTCGTTTCCATTGTTGAAAATAACAAATACTCATCAGTATCAGAATTCTCAATTACCGCAGTGACCATCGTGCCAGCACAGGAAATTTCATCTTTGTCACTATTTTCAACTATATTTGTTTGAAAAGTAGAATATGCACTTATTTCGTCACGATCTGAGTTTTCAATCCGCTCAGTAATTATTGTTGCAAGCCCTAAAATTTCATCGTGGTCATCAGTCTCAATAGTGAATGTTCTTGTGGTAACATCCAAAATATTTGTATTTTGGATCGCAACAGACTGTTTCATAGTGATCGTTTCACTATAATTCATAATGTATGGCTTCATACTATCTAACCCCTATTATGTTAGTCATACTAACGGCTGAAAATTAAGTTTTGTTGTATTGACAAAATCATAATAAATTTCTGCATGGAAATATTTTTCAGACTCATGCCAACCGAAGTTGGATATAAAAAACACACAAACCCAAGTAACAATACATATGGAAATTAGTCGATAAAGATACTTTTCAATATTTTTTACCAAACTAGCGATATATCTGACGGCATCTTTTATATCATACCAATCCCTATAAAAAGAAATTGCCAATGCTGCTTTATTGGGATCTTTTTTTAGATCACCAAAGCTAGATTGATAAAATGAACTAATGGCAATAGAGGAAATAATAAATAATGCTAAATTTAATGCATAAAGTGATGAAACCCCCCATAAAGTATAGAGAATCCATGTCATTACCATCGGAGCATTAGAATTGATAATTTCACCTAACAGATACCCAAGAAAACCAAGTAGTGCTAAACCGATAGTGGAGTAGAAAGATACTTTGTTATGTAGTGAGTAGAGTGCCCCCGTAAGCTCCGTAATACGGATTTTTAAAAATTCTTCTTGCCGCTCCCTTTCTTGGTCAGAGATACCGGTTATATGTTCCTTATAAACAGCAACTTTTTCCTCAATCTCACTTGGTTTTACCCGGCTTTGGACCTGATCAAAAGAAAGTTTTTTGTAGCAATCCACATGATATGAATCATCCTTTTTATACAGAGTAAAAAGATAAAAAATAGATTTTCCCCAAGGTAGCGAGAACAGAGAATAACGAGCAGTATCAAGGTCGTTATAGGTCCCAAAATTTTGATCGTTGGAAATATGAAAAAATGGTAGATAATTGAATATCAATAAAAATTTACTCATCATTCAAGTAGTCCACTATAGCTTTAGAAATAATCATACCCGTCTCAAACTCAAGCCATGCCCATTGACCGTTTGCATTCATTTCAAGGAAATACCAAGTACCTTGATTAATAATGAAGTCAAAACAACCAAAATTAATATTATTTTCGGACATGAATTTCAGGCATTTATTATATATATCCTCTGGAAGTTCAAAAATTTCATAACTCACATTATTGTTTTTCTTGCGCCAGTCTATTTTGTTTTCTGATTCAATTTTTACTGAAAATACCTGTTCACATACAAATGTCGCCCGAACTTCATAATCTTTACTAATATATTTTTGAAAATATGCTGGAGAGTATTTCAAACTATCGTTATTGATATTAAGATTATACTCGTTAGTCTGAACATATTCCTTTTTATTATCATAAGAGACTGATCCTATTGATAAAGGTTTAACAATTGCCTTGTGTTCTTCTAAAGCAGAAATTGCTAAATTATCATTAGTAATGACTAAATCAGGAATAATAAAACCAACACGTTGTGCTAAATAAGCCTGAAGAATTTTATTGTCAGCTCTGCGCATGACCGATGGCTTAGATAAACATCGGCCAGAAAAACTCTCAACGATGCCTTCAATAAGCGAATGGCTTTCTTTGTGAGAAAAGGCTTGATACTGGGCGTCAATCACACCAGTAAGATCTTCAGATGCAGGTTTACGGTAGTAAATTGATTTACAGTTAGCTGAATTTAGTTCATCACCAGAACTATCTTTGATTCTAAACCCTGATAAATCGTAACTAATTCTATAGTTTGAACAGTTATCTGTATTTAAACGGAAGAAAGCAATGTCTTTGTATCGTGCCATGATGTAGTCACATGTGCGATCAAAGCTGCTGGTGATGATCAGTATCCGGTTTTTCATCATATCCCTGATTGCAAAGAAGCATTTCCTAAATGATATGTAAAAAACTAAAATTAGCCAATGACAGTGGTAACAGTTTTGACGACCGACTTTAAATATTTGACTCTATTTTGTTGTCTATTTCTTCTAACAGAAAATCGATACTTACCCAGTAGACATACCAACCGCTAACTTCCGGTATTAATAATATTATATAGAGGCGTTTTTACTTTCTGTCTCACAAAATCATCTGTGCCGCCCGGCATTTATAAATTGCTGCTAATTTCTCTCTGGTTTTCTTCTGCGGGCGAGAATCTACAGCTTCCCATTGGGATACAGCGGATTGCGTGGTGCCAAGCAGTTCTGCTATTTCATATTGCGAAAAACCACGGTAGATACGCCATGCTGCCAGCAAACTGACACCATCGTTTACCATGATTTGAACAACCTCATTCGGGATGGTCTGATCATCATCGTTATCAGCAATATAGGGAATATCCTCATACTTTGCATTAGAGATAAGCTGTTGGTATTCGGCAATGGGTAAGACCACAAACTGAGGCTTTCCTGCTTCATCATGAATGTATTGTAGTTTTGCCATCTTATTCACCTTAGTTGAGAAAATAACGCCATGCCTTTGAGGGGAAATCTACTGAGCTAGCCTAATAGGTTGTTGTGGTTCTGCGTTTCACTTCCTGGATCGTACATATCACAGGGGTTCCCTCTATAATCTGAAAAATAATCCTGTAATTCCCCACTCGCATCCGATACTGGCCAGTACCCATCTGTAACTTTTTGATATCCAAATCAACAGCAGGGAAATTTACCAGTTTATTCACTTTTTCACTGATGGATTTTCGATATCTGACATCTATTGAAAGTAATTGCTTAACCGCTTTCCTCGACCAGTCAACCTTGACCATCGTTTCCTCACTTTTATAAGTGATCACATCCGCTGTTATGGTCAAATAGTAGAGCTATATGTAAGTATGGTCAACACAACAAGCTGATTATTAGCTAATTTTAATCTTATTAAAAACTAATATTTGAGTCTAAATAATAATTAATATTGATGAATTACATACATATTACACCCACAAATGCGGCCCCCCTCGCATCTACAAAAATGTTTGTCCTAATTTACCACTGGTTAATTGAACAGTAGGGAATGGCCGGATATAGTGCCCCGCAGCGGCAAATTCCGCTGCCGGGATTAGCGTCCCGGAATTCAATAGAGCGCACGACCGCACAGGCGGTTACTATGTGCGGGTACAGTTACACCTGTGAAAAAGCAATGGTGGGCTGGACGGGGGCATCGAAAGATGCGCCGGGTTCTCTGTTGACCGGTTACGCTAACCTCGTTCAGCTCACCACCCTCTTGAGGTTAGCGTCTCTTGGTGGTGATTTTAAAGCCATCAACTGAGAGGTTGTCATCATGGATTCGACGACTAAAGCCCCTTGCCGTACCGCTTTTCTTCACCTGCCAACATCACTGGCCACCACTCTCCGGCCGGAGGTGCGCCATGTACGATAATACGCCTCCGGAATTAGAAGAAGTTATCGATCACTGTCGTGCACTGATCCACGCTGTTATCACACTCGAATCGCAGGAAGTGAAAGAAATACTCAACTTTGTCCTACAACAGCAAATAGACCTGCTACATCAAACTTATCATCAAGGCACCAGCGAGCCTCTCGAGACCGAATAACCCCTAAATGCCAAAAGGCATCGTGAGATGCCTTTTCTGCAATGACGTAATAAATAGATTGAAATCCTTACCATGTAAGACTAAAATTAACACAGCCTAAGATCAGGCGACGTCAAGGATGACAACATAATGGATTTTTTGCAGTTTATTGAAACGCCGTTTTTTTCCAAACAACGGGATATCTTACTGACCGAAGATGAGTTCAGAGAATTTCAGCAAGTTTTGTTATTAAACCCATCTTCGGGTGCATTAATTGTGGGGACTGGCGGCGTACGAAAGGTAAGATTTGCTATTGGCCAGAAAGGGAAAAGTGGTGGAGTCCGCGTTATTTATTACTATCAGGAACCGCAAGGCAGGATATGGCTTTTTACTGTCTACCCAAAAAATCAAAAAGATACGCTGACGAGTCGTGAGAAACAGCAATTCAAAGATGTGATAATACAAATCAAAGGGAGTATGGCATGAGTGATTTTTTCAATGATTTAATGACATCCGCGAAGCAGGCTGTAGCTATTAGTCATGATGAATTAAAAGCGGGCAGAGTTACAGAAATTCCCATCCCCGATGTGAAAGAAATTAGAAAGAAAACAGGGTATAAGCAAAAAGATTTTGCAAACCTTGTGGGAGTGAGTCCTTCATTGGTTGAAGCATGGGAGCAACATAGAAGAATTCCATCAGGTAGTTCACTTAAGCTATTGATAATGATTGATCGGCACCCCTCCCTAATTAACGAACTTTCAGGAATTTAGTACCTGAATAAGGGCGAATAAACGCCGAGGGAGATAGAGAAAACTTACCTCAGATACCTACCGGCGAGCTTGAGCAAAATGTAACCTGTAAGCCTTTCTTACAAGTTCGCCAGTAAGAGACTCGGCAAATAAATCGCAACACGATGCATTACAACTTATCGGTAATACTTGTTGTGGCTAGATCTTTGCTTTAGCCACCGGCTATGAGCCTTCATGGCAAGAGACGACCCATCCAAAAATGTCCCTTAAAGCATTGCGGGTAACTATCCTTTTATGAGCCACCAGCACAGCCCATTTCAATTCAGCACCCCAGCCATCAAGCAAAAGTATTTGGGGGCATAATTGGGGGCACATCTCAGGCACGGGATTTTAAAATGTAGTAAATACAAAAGATTATCTTGTAATACCGACTCCTGTGATCGCTGCCTGCTGGCCGAATGCGTCGATCAGGACAAGGCGCGAAAGTTGCTACTTGAGCAGCGAGATTCACGGGAGGCGATGGGGGTTAAGCGGGATGCCGATCCGCTTTATGGTTTCTGCGCCCATATTGTCGAGCTGGGCGAGGCGGTCGGTATGTATATGAGAACGCTGGCAATTTTCCCTCGCGCCCCACGCATTTATCTGTATCACGCTTATCTGGCTTATATGGAGGCTTACGGCCATCAGCGTTCATTATCGTTAACCAAATTCGGCAAAGACTTTCCCAAAGTAATGAAAGAATTTGGCGCAGAATACAAAAAAGCCAGAACAGACAAAGGCTTCCGCTACAACATGGATTTATCCGACACCGCCAATGACTGGCTCCCCGCCCTGGCACTGCCCCACCATCCGCAACCGGAAGAGCCACCCTACTAATTATTTCTCACCTCTGGCTTATTCAGAGTGTTCAGAAATAGATTTAATCAATTGAAATACAAAGATAAAAACCGACTGAATAGTTTACTAATA
This sequence comes from Yersinia sp. Marseille-Q5920, assembly GCF_946902935.1. Taxonomy (NCBI): domain Bacteria; kingdom Pseudomonadati; phylum Pseudomonadota; class Gammaproteobacteria; order Enterobacterales; family Yersiniaceae; genus Yersinia; species Yersinia sp. Marseille-Q5920. The sequence goes on from NZ_CAMPQA010000010.1 coordinate 124,531, forward strand.
ACTGTTCAGTCAGTATTCAGAGGTGTTCATTAGCTCATGGAAGGTAGGTATTAAAAACTGAACACCTGAACAGTTGCTGAAGAGTCTAAGGGGGAGTGTTCAGAGAGGCTGAGGCCAGAGCGGGCAAGGGTTGTGGGGGTGATCTTGTAGATTGGTGAAGGGGGTGAATAGTGTGGGGTTGGAGTTGGGGAGTGGGGATGTTGCGTTATATAAATGTATTGAATTTATGTAATTTTTGCATATAGATGAAATATAGAATCAGCCTCAATAAGCTACTACTCAATTTATAGTAAGTTATTTAGAATAAATGATATATTAATGCCATCCTATTGGTATTCATGGATAGCATCCATAAAATCAAAAATAGCGAGAGAATTTATTCTCATCATCGCTCATTAAATTAATTAAATTATAATTAACAAAGAGCTTTTCTTTTCCTGAGTGAATTTCATGCAATATATTTATTTCACACAACTTCTTTAAATAGTTTGATGCTGTCTGCCTTTTTGCGATCCCATTACTCACTAAATTTTGTATTCTACAGTAGGGTTGCTCGAAAATACACTGCAATAATTCATAGCTATAAATATCGTTAATTTCATTTTTCATATGTAATGACGTATGTTCCATTAGTTCACGAATTGCATTTATTTTTTCTAACGTCCATTTTGATGTATTCTCAATCGCAGACAGTATAAATAAAATCCATGATTCCCAATCACCATCTTTTGTTACTTTCAATAATAAGGAGTAATAACTATTTTTATTTTTAATAATGTATCGACTCAAATAAAGAATAGGTAAGGTGATTAGATTTTTATCTATTAAAAACAATAAATTAATGACTCTCCCTGTGCGACCATTTCCATCAGAAAACGGATGGATAGCTTCAAATTGATAATGTGTAACTGCTAATTTAACTAAAGGATCAAGATCATCCTCTTGATGGATAAATTTCTCCCAATCTGAAAGTAATTCTATAATATTTCTATCTCCAACTGGAGGTGTATAAATGGTCTCACCAGTAGCTTGGTTTTTTAATGCTGTCCCTGGAATTTTCCTGATCTCCATTTTTGAGTTTTTGATCGTATTACAAACCTTTAATGCCGTATTTACACATAGCGGTCTATCTTTTAATTCTTGATAACCTTCATAAAGTGCAGTCCTATATCTTAATGCTTCCTTTGTCATAGGATCAGCATTACTGTCCTCACTGGAATACTGGAATAACTTATCAGTAGTTGTCACAATATTTTCTATCTCAGAACTATCTTTAGCTTCTAAAATAGGAATTAGATTAATGAGAAGGTTCTGATTCGGTAATAACTCGCCCGCCCGTTTTAATCCTTCAAGTGCAGTTCTCGCTTCAACGCATGCTTTTAGTACACGCTTAGTCTCAATTTCTTGTTTTGGCGGCAATCGTGGCAGGTCATTATACGGTTGTGTAGGGTTCCATATCATGTTCATTCCTCATCCTTTTATCGACATTAAAATACTATAAACCTAAATCTGCGAATTTCAAAGTCACATGTCGAAAAATATGAAATAAATGTACATGATATGAAAACATGTCGATGCAATCGACACATAGTGATTACGTGTCTAAAATCATTGAGTAAATGTACATGTTGTGAATACATGTCGATACAATCGACATATGATGAGAGTATGTCGAAAAATATGAGTCAAATGTACATAATATAAAGTGGCTGTTTTACTGAAACAAAAACTCAATGATCAATTCCCCCCACAAATGCGGCCCCTCTCGCATCTACAAAAATGTTTGTCCTAATTTACCACTGGTTAATTGAACAGTAGAGAATGGCCGGATATAGTGCCCTCGCAGCGGCAAAATCCGTTGCTGGGTTTAGCAGCCTGAGACAAAACAGAGCGCACAACCGCGCAGGCGGTTACTATGTGCGGGTACAGTACACCTGTGAAAAACAATGGTGGGCTGGACGGGGGCATCGAAAGATGCGCCGGGTTCTCTGTTGACCGGTCTGCTAACCCCGTTCAGTCCACCACCCAAAGGGATTAGGAGCTCTTGGTGGTGGGATAAAGCCATCAACTGAGAGGTTGTCATCATGGATTCGACGACTAAAGCCCCTTGCCGTACCGCTTTTCTTCACCTGCCAGCATCACTGGCCACCACTCTCCGGCCGGAGGTGCGCCATGTACGATAACTCGCCCCGCGAAGTGGAAGATCTCATTGATCATTGCCGTGCGCTCATTTACGCCGTTGTCGTGCTTGATCAACCCGCTGCAAAAGAAATACTCAATCTCGTCCTATGGTAGCAAATAGACCTGCTACATCAAACTTATCATCAAACCACCAGCGAGCCTCTCGAGGCTGAATAATCTCAAAATGCAAAAAGGCATCGTGAGATGCCTGAGATACCTTTCAAAAGTTTGGATAACTATTTCAGCCAGATAATCAATATCCCTCCCCTATGCCCGCTTCCCAAATCTGCCGTGAATCACATTCTCGCCATTTTCCAAACTATCCATATAGTCGGCATACCATTGCAGCATTTCTCTGCGACCATCCAAATATTGGGCGTGATTATAGGTGCCGCGAATACTGTTTTTATCGACGTGAGCCAGTTGTGTTTCTATCCAGGCAGTATTGAAACCCTGCTCATGCAAAATAGTGCTCATTGTGTGGCGAAAACCGTGGCCGGTGGCCCTGCCGCCATAACCGATACGTCGGATTAGTACATTGAGTGTCATCTCACTGATAGGCTTGCTGTGCTGTATTCTGCCGGGGAACACAAACTGATAGCGCCCGCTGATAGGTTGAATCTGCTTTAGAATCGTAATGGCTTGATCCGGAAGCGGCACCATATGTGGCCGACGCATCTTCATTCGCACCGCGGGGATCTCCCATAAGGCATTATCAAAATCAAACTCTGCCCATTCGGCCTGCCGCAATTCACCCGGGCGGGTACCTGTGAGGATCAGCAACCGCATAGCTAATTTAACCAACATGCTGCCGCTATAACTGGCAAGGCTAGAAAGAAATTCAGGGATTTCATTAATCGTAAGATGTGGATAGTGTTCGCGTTTATGGGGAGCAAAAGCACTGGCAAGGTCAGGGGCGGGATTATATTCGGCTCGGCCTGTGATGATGGCGTATTTCCAAACCTCACCACATCGCTGCCGAACCTTACGCATTTTCTCAGTGGCACCCCGTTTTTCTAACTTGGACAGCACGGCCATTAGCTCAAGTGGTTTAATTTCTTTGATTGGCCGGTAACCGATATATGGAAAAACGTCTCTTTCAAACGTGCTCATCATTTCTAAACGATAGGATTCAGACCATCTATCATAACGCCGCTGATACCACTCTCGGGTGATAGCTTCAAAGGTATTCGTCGCTTCACCTTGTCGGGCTAGTTTTTCCTGTTGTTTGTTCTGGCTGGGATCACCGCCACCAGCGACAATCTTCTTAGCCTCGTCACGTTTTACTCTGGCAACCGCTAACGACACGTCTGGATACACCCCCACGGCCAACAACTTCTCTTTCCCCGCAAAGCGGTACTTTAAACGCCAATAACGCGAGCCATTGGTATTGACTAATAAGTACAAACCGCCCCCATCCGCGAGCTTATAGGCTTTGTCTTTGGGTTTGGCTGTTTCAACCTGCCGGGCGTTTAGCTTCATCTGGGGGTACCTTTTAGGTGGGTACAATTTGATACCCCCATATATACCCCCCGCTATAAGTAGATTTCAATAGACGAACATGTATATAGGAATAACTAGATTAGCCTGAGAAGTGCAGATTTACTGGGTTTTATGGACTTCGGGAGATACTGCGAGACGTTAAGTTGGAGCGGGTGAAGGGAATCGAACCCTCGTATAGAGCTTGGGAAGCTCTCGTTCTACCATTGAACTACACCCGCTTCGGTGTGCGGTTTGCATTATAACCGGTTATTTGGCATGGGCAAGTGAAGATATAGTCTAAGCGTCGGTATTTTAAGCGATTAGATTAAACAAAGTATAACCACGGATGTTTTGCTCAGTAAAAAGGGCGCCATAGCGCCCTAATAAGATTTACTGTTAACCGGATAAACTTATTTTACCGGGCGCATCGCCGGGAATAAGATAACATCACGGATAGTATGGCTGTTGGTAAACAACATGACCATACGGTCGATACCGATGCCCAGACCCGCAGTTGGCGGCAAACCATGTTCCAGCGCGGTAACATAGTCTTCATCGTAGAACATCGCTTCGTCATCACCAGCTTCTTTAGCACTGACTTGATCAGCAAAACGCTGAGCCTGATCTTCAGCATCATTCAGCTCAGAGAAGCCGTTACCAATCTCACGGCCACCGATGAAGAATTCGAAACGGTCAGTGATAAACGGATTATCGTCATTGCGACGAGCCAATGGAGAAACCTCGGCTGGGTATTCAGTAATGAAAGTTGGCTGAATCAGATGGCTCTCGGCGGTCTCTTCAAAGATCTCGCATTGAACACGGCCCAGGCCCCAACTTTTCTCAACTTTAATACCCAATGACTCGGCAATTGCCACAGCTTTGTCCATATCGTCCAAATCTGCCACATTGGTTTCAGGACGGTATTTGCAAATAGCTTCTTTCATGGTCAATTTGGCGAAAGGCTTACCAAAATCAAATGTCTGTTCGCCATACTGCACCACACTGCTGCCCAGCACATTTTCAGTCAGAGTGCGGAATAACTCTTCAGTCAGCACGATCAAGTCTTTGTAGTCCGCGTAAGCCATATAGAGTTCCATCATAGTGAACTCTGGATTATGGCGCGGTGAAACACCTTCATTACGGAAGTTACGGTTGATTTCGAACACACGTTCAAAACCACCGACAACCAGGCGTTTCAGATACAATTCTGGCGCGATACGCAAATACATATCGATATCCAGCGCATTGTGATGAGTCACAAACGGACGTGCTGAAGCACCGCCAGGGATCACTTGCATCATAGGTGTTTCGACTTCCATGAAGCCTTTTTCCACCATGAAGCTACGAATACCGGCCATCACTTGCGAACGAACTTTGAATGTATTGCGGGACTCATCGTTAGCGATCAGATCCAGATAGCGCTGGCGATAGCGCGTTTCCTGATCAGCCAGGCCGTGGAATTTATCCGGCAATGGGCGCAGTGCTTTGGTCAGCAAACGCAATTCACTACAGTGGATAGACAACTCACCGGTTTTAGTTTTGAACAACTTACCGCGCGCACCCAGGATATCGCCCAGATCCCACTTTTTGAATTCTTCGTTATACACGCCTTCCGGCAGGTCATCACGGGAAACGTACAGTTGAATACGGCCACCGACATCTTGCAGCGTCACAAATGATGCTTTCCCCATAATACGGCGAGTCATCATACGGCCAGCAACAGTGACTTCTATATTCAGCGCTTCTAATTCTTCATTCTCTTTGCTGCCGTACTCAGCATGTAGCTGGTCAGAGAGATGCTCACGGCGGAAATCATTAGGGAAAGCAATTCCCTTCTCCCGCAGTGCAGCCAGTTTTTCCCGACGAGCTTGTAACTCACTATTGAGTTCTTGCGCTTGCTCAGCGACTTGTGGTTTTTGCTCTGACATCTCAGTTCCTTATAGCCCAGCGTTATAGCCCAGCTTTCAAACTTGCTTCAATGAATTTGTCCAGATCACCATCCAGTACCGCTTGCGTGTTGCGTGTTTCCACGCCGGTACGCAAATCTTTGATTCGGGAATCATCCAGTACATAAGAACGGATCTGACTACCCCAGCCAATATCGGACTTATTATCTTCCAGCATCTGTTTATCAGCATTTTTCTTTTGCATCTCAAACTCATACAGCTTCGCTTTCAGCTGTTTCATGGCTTGATCTTTGTTCTTATGCTGAGAACGGTCATTCTGGCACTGAGTCACAATATTGGTCGGAATATGGGTAATACGCACCGCAGATTCTGTTTTGTTGACGTGCTGACCACCCGCACCAGATGCGCGGTAAACGTCAATACGCAAATCCGCCGGGTTGATTTCGATATCAATATCGTCATCAACTTCTGGATAGACAAAAGCAGAACTGAAGGAAGTATGACGACGGCCGCCGGAGTCAAATGGGCTTTTACGAACCAAGCGATGTACGCCAGTTTCGGTGCGCAACCAACCAAACGCATATTCGCCAATGATCTTAATAGTGGCAGATTTCAGGCCCGCAACATCACCATCAGATTCTTCAATAATTTCGGTTTTGAAACCTTTAGCTTCAGCCCAACGCAGGTACATGCGCAGCAACATGCTGGCCCAATCCTGAGCTTCTGTACCACCGGAGCCAGCTTGCAGGTCCAGATAACAGTTGGCGCTATCATATTCACCGGAGAACATGCGGCGGAATTCAAGTTGGCCCAGTTTTCCATCAAGGATATCTAACTCGGCAACCGCTTCATTAAATGTCTCTTCGTCGTCAGCTTCGATAGCCAACTCCAGCAAGCCAGACACGTCTTCCATCCCCTGATCCAGTTGATCAATGGTGGTGACAATCTCTTCTAGCGTTGAACGCTCTTTACCCAGCGCTTGAGCGCGCTCAGGTTCATTCCAGACGTCGGGCTGTTCCAGCTCGGCGTTTACTTCTTCCAGCCGTTCTTTCTTGGCATCATAGTCAAAGATACCCCCTAAGAACGGCCGTCCGATCAGACAAGTCCTGAATTCGGTTTTTTACCGGGTTTATTTCAAACATAATTTAAAGTCTTACGTTAGGTCGTAGATGACGGAATGTCATTAGAACCAGTAATTCTAACGGATCTGTACGGCGGTTTATAGCAAGTTGACTGTATTTATAGCTATCCCTTTCCTATTTGCTGCTGCAGCTGTGTTAGCGGCTCTCTCTCACCCGAATCACTGACTAATGTCAGCTCATCGGGGGTCATTCGCTTGCTGCCTTGCTGCAACACCAACTACTTTGGGTATATAACAATATCGTAGCTAATTAATAAGGCCATAAGTGCTGAACCAGTAATTGCACACTGCGATTGCCGCGATACTCATTAATATCGAGTTTATAAGCCAGCTTAACTTCACGCACACTGCTGTCAGGCCATAAAGTGGTATCAATATTAAAGGCGATAGCATCCAGCAAAGGCCCACCATTCAAGGGTTCAATCATAAGCTTCAGATGACGTTCGCCCACCAGCCGTTGTTGCAAGATGCGGAATTTCCCGTCAAATGTGGGTTCCGGGAAGGATTGCCCCCATGGGCCACCATCACGCAGCAACTCTGCGGTTTCCAGCGACAATTCGTTGCCTTTCAGTTCGCCGTCTGACCAGATAACGCCCTCTAACTGTGAGGCATCCATCCATTCACCGACTAAATCTGCAAAGCGCTGACGAAATTCATCGAACTTATCCTGCTCCAACGATAATCCCGCCGCCATGGCATGGCCGCCAAATTTCAACATCAATCCTGGGTTCAAGGTGTCCAGTCGTTCCAGAGCATCCCGCATATGTAGGCCAGCCACACTGCGCCCCGAACCTTTAAGTAAACCGTCACCTGCTGGAGCAAAAGCAATCACTGGCCGGTGGAAACGCTCCTTAATACGTGAAGCTAGAATCCCGACGACCCCTTGATGCCACTCTGGATGGTACATCGCGATACCGTAAGGTAATTCTGTGCTGGTGCGCTCTAATTGGTCACACAGTTGCAAAGCTTCAACTTGCATACCTTGCTCTATCTCGCGGCGCGTTTGGTTTAGCGCATCAAGATCAATTGCCAGTGCTCTGGCCTGAGCAATATCATCACTAAGTAACAGCGCCACTCCGATGGACATATCATCCAAACGCCCGGCAGCATTGAGCCGTGGGCCAAGGGAGAAGCCCAGATCGTTTGCCGCCAATTGGCGAGCATCACGGTTGGCAACCTCCAATAATGCACGAATCCCTGGGCGGCATTTTCCAGCGCGAATACGGCTTAGCCCTTGATGTACCAAAATTCGGTTATTGGCATCCAATGGCACCACATCAGCCACAGTCCCCAATGCCACCAAATCCAGCAACTCAGCTAAATTAGGTACCGCTAAAGCCCGTTGCTCAAACCAACCACTGTCTCTGAGACGAGCACGTAACGCCAGCATCAGATAAAAAGTCACACCCACCCCGGCCAGTGATTTGGAGAGAAAATCACATCCGGTCAAATTCGGGTTAATGATAGCTTCAGCTGCTGGCAAGGTTTCACCCGGCAGATGGTGGTCGGTCACCAACACTTGGATACCCATGGCATGAGCCAAGTCCACTCCAGCATGGGAGGAAATACCGTTATCAACAGTAACAATCAGTTCTGCACCACGGGCAGCAACTTGCTCGACGACTTCAGGGCTAAGCCCGTAGCCATCTTCAAAACGATTGGGCACCAGATAATCAATATTGCTGCCGCCCATGCTACGCAACGCCAGCACTGCCAGCGCCGTGCTGGTCGCGCCATCAGCATCAAAATCACCGACAATCACGATGCGCCGTCGATCCGCCAATGCTTGCTGCAATAGAGTAACACCGGCATCAATCCCGTCGAGTTGCTGCCATGCAAGTAAGCCTTTTACACCACGTTCAAGTTCCTCGGCACTTTTTACCCCACGGCTGACATAGAGACGGCGCAACAGCGGATGTAACTGTGTGGGCAAGTGGCTATCATCAGCCGCCTCACGACGGCGAAGCTGAGTTTTCAATGTCACGAGTGATTAACCCGCCACTTTTGAGGAAGCCTGATGCTTATTCAGCATCTGTAGCATTTCTTTCGGCTCCAGATATCCCGGAACGATAGTGCCATTTTGTAGCACAATGGCCGGTGTACCCTGAATACCAAACTGAACACCGAGCTTATAGTGTTCGGAAATATCAGTTTTACAGGTAGCTGGTGATATCGCGGTGCCTTTCATTGCATCATCAAAAGCTTTATTGCGATCAGCCATGCACCAGATAGAACGCATGTCTTTTTCTGCCTGAGAGCTTAAACCCTGACGCGGGAAGGCCAAATACCGTACGGTAATCCCCAGCGCGTTATAGTCACTCATCTGCTCGTGTAATTTATGACAATAGCCGCAGGTGATATCGGTAAATACCGTGACAACGTGTTTCTCTTGTGGCGCTTTATACACAATCATTTCGCTGCTCAATGCTTCCAATTTTTTCAGCAGCATCTGGTTAGTCACATTCACCGGTTGGTTACCACTCACGTCATACAGTGGCCCTTGCAGCAGATGTTTGCCGTCGGCGGAAATATAAAGCACACCGCTGTCAGTCATCACTGAACTCAACCCTGGAATAAGCGATGGTTGGATGTCAGCTTTCTGGATATCCAATTTTTTCAGTGTTTGTTGAATAGCGGCATCATCAGCATGAGCCAAACCAGTGAGGGCGGCGATAACAATCGGCAGCAGCAATAAACTTCTTTTCATTTATAAATCCTATCCTTATTCCACACGCTGTGGTTTTCATAAAAAACAACTATGCGCGCGGATGATGCTGTTGATGTAGCAACTTCAAACGCTCAGTCGCTACATGGGTATAAATCTGGGTCGTCGACAGATCACTGTGGCCCAGTAACATTTGTACCACACGCAAGTCCGCACCGTGATTCAACAGGTGCGTGGCAAAAGCATGCCGCAATACGTGGGGCGAAAGCCGTTCACTATCAATACCGGCAAGGATCGCATAGTGTTTGATTCGATGCCAGAAAGTCTGCCTCGTCATTTGCTGGCTGCGGTTACTGGGGAATAGCACATCCAACGATTGACCATTGATAAGCCACGGGCGGCCGTGCTCCATGTAATTCTCAATCCAGTACACTGCTTCTTCGCCCAAAGGCACCAGCCGCTCTTTATTCCCTTTACCAATAACTCGCACCACCCCTTGGCGCAAACTCACATCGCTGATGGTCAGTCCAACAAGTTCCGACACCCGCAAACCGGTGGCATAGAGCACCTCCAGCATAGCCTTATCACGCAACTCTAGCGGAATATCGACATTGGGAGAGTTGAGCAACGCGTCAACCTGCGCCTCACTCAAATCTTTAGGTAAGCGCTGCGGTAATTTGGGTGATGACAGCAATGCGGTCGGGTCATCTTCGCGCAATTTTTCGCGGTATAAATATTGGAATAGCCGGCGCATCGCACTGAGCAAGCGGGCTGAGCTGGTGGCTTTATAACCGCCCTCAATACGCTCGGCAAGGAATGACTGCAAGTCCTGCGAACCGGCGCGCAATAAATCACTACCGTGATGCTCTAACCATCCGCTCAATGCATGTAAATCCAAACGGTATGAGGCCAATGTATTCTCCGCCAAATTCCGCTCCAGCCACAAGGCATCAAGAAACTGTTCAATCAGCGGGTTATTTTGCTGTTGCATGACTGTTCCTCTCTTTGATGGGATGGGCTGCCATTATGCCTGATGACGGGACAAATCTGATACACTCGATACTATTCCTTATTAGTAATGCTATGGCTATACATCATGAAGATTGGTCTCTTTTACGGCTCCAGCACCTGCTATACCGAAATGGTGGCAGAAAAAATCCGCGACATCCTCGGCGAAGATTTGGTTGATTTACATAACCTAAAAGATGTCAGCCCGCGCCTGATGGAAGAATACTCCATTCTCATTCTGGGTATTCCTACTTGGGATTTCGGCGAATTACAGGAAGATTGGGAAGCCGTCTGGCCACAATTAACCCAACTGAATCTGAAGGGAAAGATTGTCGCCATGTATGGCATGGGCGATCAATTCGGTTATAGCGAATGGTTCCTCGATGCTCTTGGGATGCTGCACGACCATATTGCCCCGCTGGGGGTGAAATTTATTGGTTTTTGGCCAACAGAAGGCTTTGAGTTTACCAGCCCGAAACCGCTCAGTACTGACGGCAAACACTTTGTCGGCCTGGCGCTAGATGAGGTCAATCAATACGATTTAAGTGAAGAGCGCATCGAACATTGGTGTGAGCAAATCCTGCTCGAAATGGACGCCTTGCTTTGATGGTAGTGGCACGGATGTGACAAACGGGCACTTATTGTGCCCGCTTGCTATCCCTGCGCTGACTTCTGCTATGTTACTTCCATAATCGGAAGGAATCTTGAGAGCCGCCTCCAGCCGTAGTAGCGCAGCTCGATATCGCTTCGGTGTTCAGTTCGCTGCCTGTTGATGCAGAATCTTTCTGCCCAGCAAAACGTTGCGGGGAAGCCACTTGGTACCAATCCAGCCGCCGTGTCAGTAACATTACTGCGGCCAGAATAATAAACAGTAAACCCGCGCCTAATAACAGGGCATTGTCTTCTGATTGCAGCAAACCAAACAATACGCCGTACAGCAACAATAACCCTCCAGCAAATAATGCGCCGCGTAGCCACCCACCTAATACGGCACTTAAATATATAGCAATCAATAAGCTACAACTCATACTGGCGATAATATAAGCCCACGTAAAACCAAAGTGTTCCGAGAACGCCAGCAACATTAAGTAGAACAAAACCAATGCCGCACCCACCAGCAGATATTGGATCGGGTGGACTCGCAGTGACGTCAGGCTCTCGAACAGGAAGAAGCTAAAGAATGTTAAGCCAATAAACAGAATGGCATATTTAATGGCCCGCGCGGTGAGTTGATAGTGATCGACCGGCTCAATCAAGCTGGTGGTAAAAGCCGGTAATTCGTCAAAATCAAAGCGCACATTGTCACCGGCAAAATTGATATTCATGTTGTTAGCCAGCCAGTTACTGCTCCAATGCGCGCGGAAACCTTTTTCATCCACCTTGCGTTGTAAGGGCAAAAACTCACCGACAAAATTAGGATGCGGCCAATTGCTTTGTAAAGTCAGTTCGCTGCTGCGCCCGACAGGCACCACCGCCAGACTATTCGTGCCCGCGAGAGTGAGTGTAAAGTTAATATCAAATTTACTCTGGCGAACCTGCTCGATAGTCAGCGGCGCATGTACCCCCTGCGCTTTGCGCCCCAAGAAAGACCCCGGTTCGAAATTAATTTTTGTATCGCCCAGACTTAACGGCGAAATCTGCTGAATACCCCGCGAATCACTCAGCGCCAACACCAGTGACGGTGTGCCGATGGTGATATCTTCACGGTCTAAATCATCTAGCGAGGATGATTCAAATTGCCCATGGAAATTGAGCTTCCCCTGATAGACCTGAGCTTGGTAAATACCCAATTGGCGGACTTCTACATCCGGTGCGCCGGTGACTGTCATCACCTCTGGCAATAAGTAGCGATGACGGCTCACCCGCTGCCCCTGCTTCTTGCCGTCAACTTCAGTTTCAATCCATTCGCTGTAAGGCACCACAATCAGCGGGCCAAGGATCTTTTGTGCGCGGCTGGTGCTGTCACTGACTTTTTCGACCACACTTTGGCGATAGCCACTGCGCTCATTAATAACATTCAAAAGCATTTCTTTCGGAATCATCATCAAAAGAATGAGTCCCAATAACGCGGCTATTTTCCAAAACAGTACAGATTTGAACATGACTTGCGCTCCTTTTAAGGTCAGGAGAGCAGCTTAAGTGAGTGAAGTGAAAGGAAAATGAGGCTATGTGAAGTGAAAGTGAAGTTAGCGGTTTAAGTGATATCTAGCGGCAGGGTCAAACGAGCACAAACCCCGTGCGGCTGGCGGTTTTCAAGGGAGATATTGCCCTGGTGAATGGCTGCCACTTCACGCACAAAATTCAGCCCCAGTCCGGTACTTTTTGGGCTATTGGCCCGCGGTAATGAATAAAAACGGTCAAAAATCTTCTCCTGCGCATAATCTGGGATACCGCTGCCGGTATCTTCAATTGTCATCAGATATTTATCATTTTGCCGGTCACCACTGACTGTCACCTCGCCCCCCGCTGGAGTAAAATCCAGTGCATTATCAATAAGATTAGTCAGCGCCTGACTGAGTAACAAGCTATCGCCGGTTAACATTGCACTATCGGCACGGATGAGCCGCAAGGCAATTCCCCGGCTGGCTGCCTGAGCTTCTTTGGCGCTAATGGCTTGTTTGATAATATGGCTTATTTCTACTGGGGAGAGTTGCAAATCAACCCGACTTTCCAGCCGAGCCTGTACCAGCATTTTGTCCACTAATTGCTGAATACGCGCACTTTGTTGTTCAATATTGAGTAAAAAACGCTGAGCCGTGGCCGGCGGTGGGGATTCCCGTAATAATTCAGCCGCGCCAGTAATCGCCGCCAACGGGCTTTTCAACTCATGAGTCAGCGTATGGACATATTGCTCAATATAGGCTTTGCCATCCAATTTGAGCCGCATACTTTCCAATGCTCGCGCCAAATCATTCAGTTCACTGCTGCCCATCGCGGGTAGTGCAACGCGCTGCCCCTCAGAAACCCGTTCGGCATAATCCACCAACTTGCCAATCGCCCGGTTAATCCACCAGACAAATCCCAAACCAATCAGCAACGCAATCCCCAGCAACACCCCGCCCGCCAGCAAGATTTTGCGCTCACTGCGCTTGATAACCGGGGCCATAGAGATATTGGGTTTGCCTACACTGAGCACGCCAATAATTTTATTATCAACAATAACTGGTGCTGCCACATACATCACCGAACTTTGTTCGTCTGTGGGGTCGATGCGGGTGCTGCGTGCGCCATAGTCGCCACGCAGAGTCAACCAAACATCATTCCAGCGTGAATAGTCTTGCCCGACAGCTTTACCGGATGAATCAAAAATCACCCGCCCATCAGCATCGGTTAAATAAACCCGATATTCGTTGCGATCCTTGCGGATACCTTCAATATTCGCGCCGATTGGACGCAGATTTAATGAAGCAAAAGCTTGCGCCAACTGACCACCGGCGACTTTATCTTGCAACATATCTTGGCGGGCGAATTGTGCCAGCAAAGTGGCAGTATCAACCAATGTCCCTTCGGTGGCGCGCCGCACGCCAGGTTTTACTTCCTGCACGAAAATACGAATGACAAAGTAACCGGCAATGGCGACTATCAGAAAATAGCCCAGCAACAAACGCACCCCTATTTTCATGGGTGATGGCTCATATTCGATACATCAAGCTGTAACCCAGCCCACGGTGGGTGCGGATCGGTGATTCTTCATCACAGGTCATACGCAGCTTTGAGCGCAGGGTTTTAATGTGAGTATCAACGGTGCGGTCTTGGCTCTCTTCCGCCTGCGCCCAGACAATATCCATCAATTGCTGGCGTGAAAATACGCGCTCAGGGGCCAGTAATAATGTTTTCAGCAACAGATATTCATAGCGGGTGAGCCATAAAACCTGCTGATGATAAGTAACTCGCACCCCTGCTTCGTCCAGAGTGAAAGGGCCGAATTGATGCAGTGTGGCAGAGACAGTTCGTGTTTGTGATTTTTGCAGCCGCCGCAACACGGTGCGAACTCTGGCGCTCACCTCACGCGGTGAAAAAGGTTTGGCAATATAGTCATCAGCGCCGATTTCCAGACCGACAATCCGATCTAATTCTTCGCTACGAGCGGTTAAAAACACCACAGGTAGCTCCGGCACCAGAGCCAATATGCGGCGGCACAGATCAAAACCATTGATATCAGGTAAGCCCACGTCAACTATCGCCAACGCAGGCGGGCCATCAGCAAGGGCGTCAAGAGCGGGTTGCCCCCGGTCAAACCACCGGAGGGTAAAACCTTCGCTTTCCAAGGTATAAATTAAGGTGTCGGCGATACTCGGCTCATCTTCCACCAGCCAGATTAAGGGCTTCACTAATTAATGCCCTCATCCGAGCCAAACGAATGACGCAACAGCAGACATAATTGCCGCCATTCCTCTTCTGGCATACTGTCAGCAGCCAACCATAAACGCTTACGGGTTGAGCGGTTGCTTGTCTGTTGTAAACTCAATAACACGCCATAGCGAGTGATCCAAGGCTGTTTAACGACCACCCATTCATGCCTTTTCCAGAGCACCACATTACCGGGTTTCAGCCTGATCTCGCCCTGACAAGACTTAATGTTTTTCTGGCTGCGGATACACTCAAACACCACCAGCGTCAGTAATACTAACCACAGTGCGGTATAGCCCTGAGGCCAAGGCGCAACCAATGTAAGTATCACCAAAACGCCATGCGCTAATAAGGAGAAGAGTTGAGTGTGCCAGGATACCCGCAGGTCACATCGCCACTGGGCCACGGGCTTTATTTCGTATTTGAATCAGTTTGACCATTTGGCGCAGCTCGCTATCCTGCGGCTCCCCGTGATTCATCAGCCAGTTAAATAAGTCTGGGTCATCACATTCAAGTAAACGAATAAAAACCTGCTTTTCGTTGTCACTCAAGCCATCATATTCATGTTCGAAAAATGGCATGATAGAGATATCCAGTTCACGCATACCCCGACGGCATGCCCAGTGAATGCGGGCTTTATTATCGATTTCCATGTCCTGATTGACTCCTCAATGAAGGATGCTGATAGGAAAATGGCGGTTTTTTGCTGTTTTTTTAATCATATTCAGCACTCCGCCATAAAATCTGTGGTTATTGTACCTCAGATATCGTCGAATTTAGATATTGAATAATAATCCTCAATCCGTGGAATTACTGCTTGCAAAGCAACCCGGCTATTTTACCATTGGGGTATCGGTTCACTGTATTTTGCGGGCAGAGGTTATTTATCCGCAGGTACTCTTTCTTTTCAGGTAAACCATGGCTTATAACACTCCATTTACTGCACGACCACCGGTCGCCTCTTCCGAACTGCCACTAACATTGATTTCACTTGATGACTGGGCGCTGGTGACATTAACTGGTGCGGACCGCGTAAAGTATCTGCAAGGGCAAGTCACGGCGGATATTGATGCTTTGCCCACTGACCAACATGTTCTGTGCGCCCATTGTGATGCTAAAGGGAAAATGTGGAGCAACCTGCGGTTATTTTATCGTGGTGAAGGGCTGGCCTTTATCGAACGTCGCAGTGTGCTTGATAACCAGTTAAGAGAATTGAAGAAATATGCGGTGTTCTCCAAAGTGGTGATTGCCGCGCAACCTGATGCCGCTTTATTAGGAGTGGCGGGCGCACAGGCAAAAACCGCGCTGGCGAGTATTTTCGCCGAATTGCCTGATGCTGAACACCCAGTGGTACAGCAAGGTAATAGCACGCTGTTGCATTTTTCACTGCCCGCCGAGCGTTTCTTGCTGGTGACGGATGCCGAGCAAGCGCAGCAGTTAGTCGAAAAGCTGTCTGACCAAGCACAGCTTAATGACAGTAAACAATGGCTGGCATTGGATATAGAAGCGGGCTTTCCTATCATTGATACCGATAACAGTGCGCAATTTATTCCGCAAGCAACAAACATTCAGGCGTTGAATGGCATTAGCTTCAGTAAAGGCTGTTATACCGGGCAGGAAATGGTCGCCAGAGCAAAATACCGGGGTGCCAACAAACGCGCACTTTACTGGTTAGCGGGCAGCGCCAGTCGCGTGCCAACAGCCGGTGAAGATTTAGAATGGCAATTAGGTGATAACTGGCGGCGTACCGGTAGCGTATTGGCCGCCATAGCGCTCAATGATGGCACGGTGTGGGTTCAAGCGGTGCTGAATAATGATTTGGCCGCCGACAGTGTGCTGCGTGTACGTGATGATGTAGAAAGCGTGCTTAGTATTCAGCAGTTACCCTATTCATTGGCTGAAGATAAATAATATTTAATACTGGGAGGCTGGCTTCTCCAGCCTCCTAAAAATCAACGATTAAACGTACAAATAAATCGCCATAAAGTGGCAAACACTGCCGCCCAGCACAAAACCGTGCCAAATAGCATGGCCGAAGCGAATGCGCTTAGAGGCGTAGAAAATCACCCCCAATGTGTATAACAAGCCGCCAATCGCCAATAATGCTAACCCGCCAATCTCAAGCTTTACCGCCAGTTGATAAATCACAATCAATGACAGCCAACCCATCGTCAGGTAAGTCACTAATGACAACACTTCAAACCGATGCGCAAAGGCCAATTTGAAAATGACGCCCACCAGTGCCAGCCCCCATATCACGGCCATCAAACCGCGAGCCAGGGGAGAATCCAGCCCCACCAATAGAAACGGTGTATATGTCCCGGCGATTAATATGTAAATGGCGCAATGGTCAAATTTTTGTAGCCAGAGCTTTGCCCTGCGATGTGGGATGGCGTGATACAAAGTTGAGGCCAAAAACAGCAAAATAATACTGCCGCCATACAGGCTATAGCTGGTCAGCGCCTTGGTATCGGCCCCATTATCTAGCGCCTGCACTAACAGCAAAACCAAACCGATAATCCCGAACACCACGCCAATACCATGGCTGATGCTATTGGCTATTTCTTCCGCCCATGGGTAAGACGGTGTTGTTGCTACCCCTGGAGCGGCTGGGGCCGTGGGTATAACTGATTTATTCTTCAATACTGATTATCCTGAAAATGAATCGTTATCTCATCTGCTGATCACAATGACTGTATGAAATCCGTACGAAATCGGTACAGAAAAACTGCCAACAGATTAACTGAGAATAATTCCAGTGTACACGTGTACGCTTAAATATTCTGTCAATACATGTAACCCGTCATGTCTGTGGTTCAAAGTATTCAGGTGACAAATCTATTGGGAACAGCAATTATTACTCAGCGCCAAAAACAGCCAAAAACGAAGGGTAATTTATGTCATTAGCAACACTAGATTTCGGCCCACTAACCGAAACCATTCAGTTTCTGATGGAAATCGATAAGCTGAAAGATATCCAGCGCCGAACCAAAGTGATTGCCAGTTTGCGTCAGGAAAACTCAGCCGAGCACAGTTGGCATTTCGCGGTGGCGGCTATGAGTTTGGCTCCTTACGCTGGCTCAGATATTGATATTAATCGCGTGATTAAAATGGCGCTGCTGCACGATATTGTCGAAATAGATGCCGGTGATGTCATCGTTTATGATCTGGCGGCCAGAGCGGCTATTCATGAGCAAGAAGTGGCTGCCGCCAAGCGCTTATTTGGCATACTGCCCCCCGCATTAGGGGCACAATTTATGGCGCTGTGGGATGAGTATGAAGCGGAAGAAACTGCCGAGGCGCGCTTTGCGACGGTGCTGGATCGCATTTTACCCATGCTGATTAATCTGCATACTGAGGGTCAAAGTTGGATAGAAAATGGCATTCGGTTGCAGCAAGTGCTGGATCGCAACCAATTAGTTGCCGAATACTATCCTGAAATTTGGCAGTATTTGCTGCCACAGTTGCAGGTAGCACAGCAAAAAGGCTGGTTGAAGTAACCAAATACCCGCTTATTTCCCACCAGCTAAATCCAACACACTGCCAGTGACATAAGAGGCATTTTCTGAGAGCAGCCAGACGATGGCTTCTGCCACTTCTTGTGGATGTCCGCCGCGTTTCATTGGCAGTGAATTTTTCACCCGGTCAACTCGGCCCGGCTCACCGCCGCTAGCATGTATATCGGTATAGATTAAACCCGGCCGAACCCCATTAACTCGGATGCCCTCTGCGGCCACTTCCAATGATAAACCGGTCGTCAGCGTATCAATAGCCCCTTTGGAGGCGGCATAATCCAAATACTCCCCCGGTGCGCCCAAGCGGGCTGCGGCAGAAGAGACATTAACAATCGCGCCGCCATTGCCACCATGGCGCAATGCCATGCGCTTGACGGCTTCGCGGCTACATAAAAAATAGCCCGTCACATTGGTGCTCAACACTCGATTAATGCGCTCGGCAGTTAACCCCTCGATGGTGGTTTGCGGGAATAAAATACCGGCATTATTGACCAGCGCGGTGATCGGCCCTAGCTGGGCTTCAAGCTTTTCAAATAGCGCAACCACTTGATATTCATCGGCAATATCTGCCTGTATTGCCACCGCCAGCCCACCCGAGGCGGCAATTTCGGCAACCACTTGCCGAGCGGCTTGTTCATCATTGATATAATTTACTGCGACCCGATAACCATGCTTTGCCAGCAACAATGCCGTAGCACGGCCAATCCCCCGGCTGCCCCCTGTCACTAACGCGACTTTTTTATGCATCTCCCTGCCCCTTATTCAGCCGTATGTATTTCTCTTAATTTGAAGAGTAAGCGTAGCCATTAGCCAGGTAAATACCAATAAAACAAAAGGGCCGCTTGCGCGACCCTTTTTCATTTACAACACGTATTATTCATAGTCGGAAATCGGCACACACGAGCAGAACAAATTACGGTCGCCGTACACATCATCCAGACGTTTTACGGTCGGCCAGTATTTATTCTCCATCACACCCGCGACCGGGAACACCGCCAGCTCTCGGCTGTAAGGATGCTGCCAGTCACCTACCAGCTCGCCCTGAGTATGCGGCGCATTCACTAACGGGTTGTCTTCCAGTGGCCATTCACCGCGGGCAACTTTCTCGATTTCCGCGCGGATAGCCAGCATGGCATCAATAAAGCGGTCTAACTCGACTTTACTTTCAGATTCTGTCGGCTCCACCATCAGTGTGCCCGCCACCGGGAAGGACATGGTGGGCGCATGGAAACCGAAGTCAATCAAGCGCTTGGCGATATCCATCTCGCTGATTCCCGTCGCTTCTTTCAGCGGGCGAATATCCAGAATACATTCATGCGCCACCCGGCCATCGTGACCGGTATACAGCACCGGATAAGCTTCTTTCAGACGAGTTGCAATGTAGTTGGCATTCAGAATCGCCACCTGACTGGCTTGCTTCAGCCCATCGGCCCCCATCATGCGGATGTACATCCAACTGATAGGTAAAATTGATGCACTGCCAAAGGGTGCCGCCGAAACCGCACCTTGTTGGGTGGTCATGCCGTCAATTTGCACCACACTATGGCCGGGAACAAACGGCGCTAAGTGTGCTTTAACACCAATTGGCCCCATACCTGGGCCGCCACCGCCGTGTGGAATACAGAAAGTTTTATGCAAGTTTAAGTGGGATACATCCGCGCCAATATAGCCCGGTGTGGTGATCCCCACCTGCGCATTCATATTTGCGCCATCGAGATAAACTTGGCCCCCAAACTGATGCACAATTTGGCAAACTTCGCGGATGGTTTCTTCATACACGCCGTGAGTCGACGGGTAAGTCACCATAATACAAGAGAGTTCATCGCCCGCTTCGCCCGCCTTTTGGCGCAAATCGTGCAAATCGATATTACCTTGCTTATCACAGGCCACCACCACCACCGACATCCCGGCCATTTGTGCCGATGCTGGGTTCGTACCGTGGGCAGAGCTTGGGATTAAACAGATATGGCGGCTCGCCTGATTGCGGCTTTCGTGGTAGCGGCGAATGGCCAGCAGCCCCGCATATTCACCTTGCGCACCCGAGTTTGGCTGCATACAAACAGCATCATAACCAGTCAGTTGCACCAGCCATTGTGACAGCTGGCCAATCATTTGCTGATAACCTGCAGCTTGTTCCGGCGGACAGAATGGGTGCAATTCAGCAAACTCCGGCCAAGTGATCGGGATCATCTCCGCAGCGGCATTGAGCTTCATAGTGCAAGAACCCAGCGGGATCATCGCCTGATTCAGCGCCAAATCTTTGCGCTCTAAACGATGCATATAACGCATCATTTCAGTTTCGCTATGGTAGCGGTTAAACACCGGATGCGTCAGAATCGGGTCTTGGCGCAACATAGTCGATTGAATTGACTGGCTATTATGACTGACTTGGGCATCAAGTTGATCAATATCCAAACCATGATTATCACCGACTAACAGAGTGAACAAGGTTTGAAGATCTTCGCGAGAGGTGGTTTCATCCAACGTGATACCCACAGCACCATGAATATCAGTGCGCAGATTAATACCGAAGCTCAATGCACGGGCCAATATCGCGGCTTTGTCTTTCACTTCGACCGTTAATGTATCAAACCAATGCTGGAAACGCAGGGTCAGACCCGCTTGTTGCAAGCCCGCGGCCAGAATATCGGTCATACGGTGAATACGGCCAGCGATGCGCTGCAAGCCCTGTGGACCATGATAAACCGCATACAAACTGGCGATATTGGCCAGTAAAACCTGAGAAGTACAGATATTGGAATTGGCTTTCTCGCGGCGGATATGTTGCTCGCGAGTTTGCATCGCCATACGCAGCGCGGTATTACCGGCAGCATCACGCGATACCCCAATAATCCGGCCCGGCATTGAGCGTTTAAATTCATCGCGACAAGCAAAGAAAGCAGCATGTGGGCCACCGTAACCCATCGGCACCCCAAAACGCTGAGCAGAGCCAAATACCACGTCAGCGCCCTGTTTACCCGGTGCTGTCAGCAGCACTAACGCCATAATATCAGCGGCCACACTGGTAATGATTTTGCGTTTTTTCAGCTCAGATAGCAGTGCTGAGTAGTCATGCAGCTCGCCAGTGGTACCGACTTGTTGCAGCAGCACCCCGAATACTCCCTCTAGCTCCAGCACTTTTTCTGCGCGATCAACAATCACTTCGAAACCAAAGGTTTCAGCACGAGTTCGCACTACATCGAGGGTTTGTGGATGGACATCATCGGCGACGAAGAAACGATTGGCGTCTTTGAGCTTACTGGCACGTTTTGCCAACGCCATAGATTCTGCGGCTGCGGTGGCTTCATCCAGCAAAGAAGCAGAAGCCAGATCCAGACCGGTCAAGTCCTGAGTCAATTGCTGGAAATTCAGCAATGCTTCAAGACGGCCCTGTGAAACCTCTGGCTGATAAGGAGTATAGGCGGTGTACCAGCCGGGGTTTTCCAGCATATTACGCAAGATAACTGGCGGGGTCAGAACCGGGCTGTAGCCCATGCCAATATAGGATTTATAACGCTGATTCTGGCTGGCAATCCCTTTAAGTTCCGCCAGCGCCTGATGTTCGGTCGCGGCATCGCCCACTGGTGGTGGGCTTGGCAATTGGATATCTGCCGGAACAATCTGCTGGATCAAACTGCTTAACGAGCTGGCACCAACAGCGGCCAACATTTGCTGTTGTTGTTCAGCTGAGGAGCCGATATGGCGCTGAATAAAAGCATCGTTATGTTCAAGCTGGCTGAGATTCTGAGTCATTTGCTACACATTCCTGAATAGGGCATGGGACGGGAGATATTTGAAATTAACCGCGCCTTGGAGAGGTTTTAGAAATACTCACAAAGCCGAACTAAGGGGAAGCACGTCGTTCGGGTCGTAGTGGCGTAAGCCACCGGAGCACCCGTAGACGTGGTCAACCCTTAGCTCATTGCACTTCACTCACCTCAGGCTTTTTTCATTTATTCTTCAATGGTCGCCAGATAAGCCTCGGCATCTAACAAATTCGCCAACTCACCCTCATCAGAAGCTTTGATGCTGAACAGCCAGCCATCAGTATAAGGCGCGCTATTCACCAATTCTGGGGAGCTTTCCAGCTCAGTATTCACGGCGATAATTTCACCACTGATTGGGGCATAAATGTCAGAAGCGGCTTTAACTGACTCGGCAACAGCGCAGTCGCTGCCCGCAGAAACTTCACTGCCCACTTCCGGCAAATCAACAAACACCATGTCGCCCAGTAACTCTTGCGCATGCTCAGTGATCCCGACGCTATACACACCATCGCCATCGGCACGAACCCACTCATGGGATGACGCATATTTTAAATCTGCTGGTACATTGCTCATTGCTGCTCCTTAAAAAGGTAGAGCCAAAAAGTGTGGCTCGTAGAATGCGGAATACTCTAAATAATTACAGCACGACCGGCTTACCCGCCCGCACAAAACCCGGTTTTGTGACGCGCACCGGCATTTCACGGTTACGAATTTGCACCACCGCACTTTCACCTATCCCCGCAGGGACACGAGCCAGAGCAATACTGAAGCCCAGTGTCGGCGAGAATGATCCGCTGGTTATCACACCAACATGCTGGTTACCTAAAGCATCAGAAAAATGCACCGGTAACTCATTACGCAATACGCCTTTTTCAGTCATGATCAAGCCGACCAGTTGCTCAGTGCCGTTCGCACGCTGCTTTTCCAGGGCTTCGCGACCAATAAACTGGCGGTCTTCTGGCAACCAGGCCACTGTCCACCCCATATTGGCGGCGAGTGGCGAAATGCTTTCGTCCATTTCCTGGCCATAGAGATTCATCCCCGCTTCCAGGCGCAAAGTATCACGCGCACCAAGGCCGGCGGGCTTCACGCCAGCGGCTAGCAATTGTTGCCAAAATTCAACCACCTGTTCTTTCGGTAGCGCGATTTCATAGCCTGCTTCGCCGGTATAACCGGTGGTGGCGATAAACAAATCACCAGCTTGAATACCAAAGAATGGTTTCATTCCTGTAATCGCTTGTTGCTGCTCAGGAGTCAGTAAGGTCGCCACTTTCTGTTGCGCTGTCGGGCCTTGCACCGCCACCAGCGCTAAATCGTCACGCACCGTCACGCCCACCTGATAAGGCTCAGCGTGCTGAATGATCCATTCCAGATCTTTCTCTCGGGTGGAGGAGTTCACCACTAAACGGAAATAGTCTTCGCGCAGGAAGTAGACAATTAAATCATCGATAACACCGCCGGAAGCATTCAGCATCGCGGTGTACAGGGCTTTGCCCGGTTGGGTCAGTTTGGCAACATCATTGGCTAACAGATAACGCAAGAATTCACGGGTTTGGGCACCGTGCAGATCGACAATTGTCATGTGCGAGACATCAAACATACCGGCATCTTGGCGCACGATATGATGCTCATCAATTTGAGAGCCATAATGCAATGGCATCATCCAACCATGAAAATCTACCATGCGCGCACCGCACGCCACGTGTTGGTCATACAGCGGGGTCTGCTTAGACATCTACTCTCCCTCAAACAGTTTCATGCAATGAGTGTTAGAGACTCTAACTCACCATAAACAGGCCTATACCCTAGATAGTTCGGGTTGCAGGAAGGCGGCAATTAAGCGAATCCCCAGGAGCTTACTCAAGTAAGTGACTGGGGTGAACGAAAGCAGCCAACACACCTGCAACGTGAAGTATGACGGGTCTACGCAAACGATACCTTTTGCCCAACGTTATCACCGAATTCATCAGGTAACCATAAGGTAAAATAGGCAATAGCACAGATTAAAACAACAAAAGGCAGGGGTATTGTGCAGAGTTTTCCACTGTAAAACTGCGCACGGAGGCACATAATTAACAATTAAAACGTAAAAATTGCGATGTTATATAACGAAACAACCAAAACCCTGTCAGAATCAACTTATCAGGTTTTGGTTGCGTGTGAGAAAAACTAATGCGAAAAGCAGGTTGGAATTAGATTATTTCAACTGAGGCGGATTTAGCGGGATAGAGGATTATTTATTCATCCAGCCAATCGGGCAAATCATTTAACCCCATCGCCTGGCGCACTAGCTGCGGTTTTACCCCCGGCAAATTATCCGCCAATGTCAAACCAATATCGCGTAACAGTTTTTTAGCCGGGTTATCACCCGCAAACAGTGAGCGGAAACCCTGCATGCTGGCAAGCATCATTGCGGCGCTGTGCTTACGGCGGCGTTCATAGCGGCGCAGATAAAGATGCTGGCCGATATCTTTACCCTGACGCTGCAAGCGCCGGAGTTCAGACACCAGTTCGGCGGCATCCATAAAGCCCAGATTCACGCCCTGCCCGGCCAACGGATGCACGGTATGGGCGGCGTCGCCAACCAGAGCCAGCCGGTGTGCCGCGAAACTGCGTGCATAACGCCCCATTAGTGGGAAAGTTTGGCGCTCACTTTCAAGCTGACATTGCCCCAGCCGCATATCAAATGCCATTCCCAGCTCGCGATTAAACTGCTCCGCGGGCAGAGTGGCTAACTCGGCAGCGCGTTCCGGGGGTAATGACCAGACAATCGAGCTAAGGTGCGGGTCACTAAATGGCAGGAATGCCAGAATGCCGTCGCCGTGAAATACCTGCCGTGCCGTGGCCAGATGCGCTTCTTCAGTGCGGATAGTGGCCACCAGCGCGTGATGGGCATAATCCCAAAATGTCAGTGGGATATCAGCATGTTGGCGTAACCAAGAGTTCGCACCATCAGCCCCAATCACCAACCGGGCGCTGAGCATCCGGTCATCCGTCAGAGTGATAAATGCTTCACTTTCGCCCCAAGCCACCTGTTTGATACTGGCGGGCGCCAGCAAAGTCACATCAACCAATTGGCTGGCTCGCTGCCATAGCGCCTGCTGAATCACTTGGTTTTCAATGATATGCCCGAGATGGCTAAAACCATATTCATCGGCGTGGAAAGCAATTTTCCCAAAACTGTCCTGGTCCCACACTTCCATGCCGCTATAAGGGCTGGCGCGCAGCGCTAAGATGTCTTCCCACACACCAATTTTTTGCAGTAATCGCTCACTGGCCGCATTGATCGCCGAAACCCGAAGCGCCAACTCACCGGTCACCGGCGCAGGTAGCGGCTCAGGCGCGGGTTGGTGTTCCAGAACGGCAATGCGCAGGCCACTGCCTTGTAAACCACAGGCCAGTGCCAAGCCGACCATTCCACCACCGGCGATTACTACGTCATATGATTGCATACCGAGATATATCCTATGAAAATATGAACTTTATTTACCCTATGGATTTTTAGCGCTCAACCCATCCCAATGTCCGCCGGGCGAAAGTATCACGGATTGCAGGTATCTGTTCCATCGACATCAAAGCCAGATTACGCCCCACCACCAACGGCCCATAGCGGTTGGCAAACAGGCGGATTAATCCATCGGTGACGCCGATGGTTGCCTGTTGATCATGTTGCCGCCGCTGTTGGTATTGACTGAGTACCGCATAATCGCCGGGATCTCTTCCTGCAAGGGCGGCTTGTGCAACAGTTTCTGCCAGTGACATCACATCGCGCAGCCCTAAATTAAAGCCCTGACCGGCAATCGGATGCAAGGTTTGAGCTGCATTGCCGACTAATGCCAGCCGATGACTGACATGGCGCGAGGCGGTGAGCAATTGCAGGGGGTAACTGTGGCGCTTGCCGGCATGCAGCATTTTCCCTAGCCGCCAGCCGAAAGCCTGCTGTAGCTCGGCCAGAAAACGGATGTCATCCCAGCTATCCACCTGCTGTCTATCTTGTTTGGCATGGCACCAAACTAATGAACTGCGCCCTTGAGACATTGGCAGTAGCGCCAATGGCCCATTGCGGGTAAAGCGCTCAAAAGCACGCCCATTGGGCAGTTCGGAGGTCGTGACATTGGCGATCACCGCGATTTGTTGGTAATCCTGCTGCTGCCACTGAATGTTACAAGCTTGAGCCAGTGCGGAATGGGAGCCATCCGCCGCCACCAATAATTTAGCGCTAAGTTGTTGGCCATTATCCAATGTCACCGTGGCAGATTCTGTCGTGCGCACCACATCAACCACTTTTGCCGGGCAATGTAAGGTCACACCCGGCGCTTTCTGTAACAAGGCGAATAGCCGATTACCGGCATCAAACAGCTCAATGACCTGACCCAGAGCCGGAACACGATAATCTTGCGCCCGAAGATTCACAAAGCCGGAATGTCCACTATCACTGACGTGAACATGTTCAATGGCGGTGGCACAGTCTGCCAATGCTGACCAGAGGCCAATGCTATCCAATTGCTGACAGGTTCCCTGCGCCAATGCAATGGCTCTGGCATCAAAACCTGGATGTTGGCGGCTGTCAGGAAGATGCGCTTCAATCAGCGCCACCGGTGCCGCCCCTTTAGTGAGGGATGAAATAGCCAGCGCCAGTGTCGCGCCAGCCATACCGCCACCAACAATTATCACACTCATCAGTTATCTCGCTGCCGCCATCAGGGCTTCAATGTCATCGGGATCTTTTACCACACTGGCGGTCAGATTTTCATTACCATCCGCAGTAATCACAATGTCATCTTCAATCCGAATACCAATACCGCGATATTGTGGCGGAACATCGGCATCTGGCGCGATATACAAGCCCGGCTCGATGGTCAGCACCATACCCGGCTCAAGAGGGCGCTCGCGGTCACTGTTGCTGTAATCGCCGACATCATGCACATCCAACCCCAGCCAGTGGCTCAAGCCGTGCATAAAGAAGGGACGGTGCGCTTGTTCAATAATCAGTTGCTCGACATCCCCTTTGAGGATGCCCAAACTCACCAAACCGGTAATCATAATCCGCACCACCTTCCCCGTGACCTCACGGATACTGGTTCCTGGCCGGTACAATTCCAAAGATTTGTTGATGGAGGCCAGCACGATGTCATAAA
Organism: Yersinia sp. Marseille-Q5920; assembly: GCF_946902935.1. Classification (NCBI taxonomy): domain Bacteria; kingdom Pseudomonadati; phylum Pseudomonadota; class Gammaproteobacteria; order Enterobacterales; family Yersiniaceae; genus Yersinia; species Yersinia sp. Marseille-Q5920. The sequence continues at coordinate 151,685 of NZ_CAMPQA010000010.1, forward strand.
TCTCCCGCTGGGCTGGGGTAAATTTACCGTTTACCGGGAAAGTTCGGGTGATATCACCGGCATAGCCCTGATATTCACAACCGGCGTCAATCAGCACTAAATCGCCATCTCGCAGTTCGCACTCATTTTCGGTGTAATGCAAAATGCAGCCATTTTCACCGCCACCAACAATTGTGTTATACGCCGGATAACGCGCACCATGGCGAGTAAATTCATGCAGAATCTCCCCTTCCAATTGGTACTCAAACATCCCTGCACGGCATCTTTCCATCGCGCGGGTATGGGCCAATGCGCTAATTTCACCGGCGCGGCGCATCACAGCAAGTTCTTCTTCTGACTTAAACAGGCGCATTTCATGCAACCATGGCCGCCAGTCAGTTAAGGTCGCGGGTGCACGCAAATTTTTACGAAAACCGTTACGCAATTTTTCCAGCGCGGCAAACACAATCTTATCCGCATAATCATATTGCCCCTGCGCGTGATAAATCACATCAAGGCGATTAAGCAGCAAATAGAGCTGCTCGTCGATTTCATCAAAAGGTAATGCGCGATCGATACCCAACTTCTCAGGCGCGGCCTCTTGCCCTAAACGGCGGCCAAACCAGATTTCAGCGGTTAAATCGCGCACTCGGTTAAACAGCACGCTGTGGTTGTGAGTCTCATCGCTTTTCACCAGAATCAGCACCGCTTCCGGCTCATTAAAGCCGGTCAGATAACTAAAATCGCTATTCTGCCGATAAGGATATTCAGAATCTGCACTGCGCGTAGCCTCTGGTGCGGCAAAAATAATGGCAGCACTGCCCGGGGCCATCTTCGCCAACAGTGCCTGACGGCGATTCTGGTATTCTTGCTGAGTCATTACACCCTCCTGAAATATCCGATTTCCATCATTCAACACACGACACAGGCCAGCTTAGTGTAATGTCGGTTTGCGTACTTCCGGGGCCGTCGGTTTTTCTTGAGTAAATTCAATATGACACAAGATAGCCGCGACACGGACATACTCGATGACTTCTTCCAATGATTGGGCCAGTTCTTCCTGATCTTCATCGTCGTCATATCCTAACTGAGCAATATTACGCAAATCATCAATGGCTTCACCCACTTCATCTTTCACTTGCGCCAACTTTGGTTGCAGCATCCCAAGACCTAGCAGAAAATGATTTACCCAGCCGGATAATGCATCAGCACGATCAAAAACAGTGATCTCTTCCCCTTCAGGAATCAACAACTGGAACATAAAACCTTCGTTTTCCAGCGCTTCTTGTGTTGCTTGATGTAACTGTTGTAACGGCAAACCAAGGGCTTGCGAAAAGGCGACGCCCTCGTTGGTCAAGTCATGCACCAGTGCACGCCAACCATCGTCTTTACTGCCTCCGCACAGCATGCCACTGATCAGACCATGCATTTCAGCAGGGGTTAATGCCACTGCTTGCTGGTTCAATGCTAGGGCAAGTGATTGGTAAGTCGGTAATGTATTCTCTATAGACATGCGTATTGGTCATCGTTGGCAGGATAAGTTCGTGTTATGCTACCACCAAGAAAGGTCGCTATACCAGAAAACGCAACACCCAAAAGGGGTTGAATCTTGGTATCGAGGTATATATAGTGACGCCCGCTTTGCCGCTACGAGCATTTTGCCTCTGGTTTTCAGGGCTGGCGCGAAATTAGTCAGGAAGGTCGCATGTCTGCACAACCGGTAGATATTCAAATTTTTGGTCGATCGTTAAGAGTGAACTGCCCGCCAGAACAACAAGATGCGTTGAACATGGCAGCAGAAGATCTTAACCAACGGTTGCAAGATCTGAAAGTTCGCACTAGAGTCACCAATACTGAGCAGTTAGTTTTCATCGCGGCGTTGAACGTATGTCACGAATTAGCTCAGGAAAGGTTGAAAACCCGTGACTATGCATCCAATATGGAGCAACGTATTCGGATGTTACAACAGACCATTGAACAAGCATTGCTTGAACAGGGTCGCATCTCTGAACGTCAGGATGCACAGTTTGAATAAATCTCTGTTGAATGATAGATTCAGCAGTGAGTAAAGAATTTCTCTGAGATGTTTGCCAGCGGGCCCGTCCCCTGAGCCGATAATTAATACCAACAGAATGTAGCGACTCCGTAACTGGTGCGCATGCTCGGTTCGCCGAGAAGCCTTAAGGTTGCGACGCTGCGTTCACCTTGAACCATGGGTTCAAGGGTTACAGCCTGCGGCGGCATCTCGGAGATCCCTTTCTTATCGTGTAACACGCATTTCGGTTATCACGCTCGTTTTGATACAGACAACTTTCTATTCATTTACCTCAATCGTATGTTTTTTAAGTCAATAATATGCTTTCAAATCAACTGCATGCCATTGAGCGAAAAAAAATCCGCAGTGAAATTCGTGAACGTCGGCGTCTTTTGACTCCCGAACAACAGCAGCAATCCGCCAATCTCGCAGCTCAACAAATCGCTTCCCACGACAAAATCCAACAAGCCCATACTATTGCCCTATTTCTGTCTTTTGATGGCGAGTTAGATACCGCCCCAGTTATCGAACTATTGTGGCAGCAGAAAAAACAAGTTTATCTCCCAGTTCTTCATCCTTTCAGCCCCGGTCATTTACTGTTTCTCCACTATCACCCTGATAGCCAGCTCATTCGTAATCGTTTGAAAATCTTGGAACCCCAATTAGATGTACGCGATGTGCTGCCCTTAAACCAATTAGACGTGGTGATAACCCCGCTGGTGGCATTTGATAGCCACGGGCAGCGTTTAGGTATGGGTGGTGGCTTCTATGACCGAACACTGCAAAACTGGCAGCAGGGTGGCCCCTATCCTATTGGTCTGGCTCATGATTGCCAGCGAGTCGAGCATTTGCCGAATGAACATTGGGATGTGCCGTTGCCAGAGATTGTGACACCGACAAAAATATGGCGCTGGTGAGCCAGGGCGTTCAACATAAAAAAACACCCGATATTATACATAGCGGGTGTTTAGTCATATCAGTACCACATTGACTAGTAAAGCAAACGCGAACGGATAGTCCCTGGAATCGCCTTCATAGCCTGCAATGCATTCTCTGCATTCTCTGCATCATCAGTTTCAACATCAATAACGACATAACCGATATCAGCGCTGGTTTGCAAATACTGCGCCGCAATGTTGACATTCTGCTCAGCAAAAATTTTGTTAATGCTGGTCAGAATACCAGGGCGGTTCTCATGAATATGCAGCAGACGGCGAGTGTTATCACCATGGGCTGGCAGAGAAACCTCTGGGAAGTTAACCGCAGACAGCGTTGAGCCGTTATCGGAATACTTCGCCAGTTTACCGGCCACTTCATCACCAATATTTTCCTGTGCTTCCTGAGTGGAACCACCAATATGCGGAGTCAATAACACATTATCAAACTCGCACAATGGTGAATTGAACGGGTCTTTATTGGTTGCTGGCTCTTCAGGGAAAACGTCGATTGCCGCCCCTGCCAGATGATTGCTCGCCAGCGCATCACAGAGTGCCGGGATATCAACTACCGTCCCACGAGAAGCATTAATCAGCATCGCGCCCGGTTTCATCAGAGCCAACTGCTCAGGGCCAATCATATTTTTGGTGGAGTGATTTTCTGGCACATGCAAACTAATCACATCACTCATATTCAGCAAATCAGACAGATGGCGAACCTGCTGCGCATTTCCCAACGACAGTTTATTTTCAATATCGTAGAAGAACACTTTCATCCCGACACTTTCAGCCAGAATACCGAGCTGAGTCCCGATATGACCATAGCCGATAATCCCCAGTTTTTTGCCACGGGCTTCATAGGAACCGACAGCCAGCTTATTCCACTCGCCACGGTGTGCTTTAGCGTTAGCAGATGGAATACCGCGGAACATTAGCAGTAACTCGCCCAGTACCATTTCAGCGACCGAACGGGTATTGGAGAAAGGCGCATTGAATACCGGCACACCACGTTTAGTCGCCGCTTTTAAATCAACCTGATTAGTACCGATACAGAAACAACCTACTGCAACCAACTTTTCTGCTGCAGCAAAGACTTCTTCGGACAGATGTGTACGCGATCGAATCCCAACGAAGTGAGCATCACGAATAGATTCTTTCAGTGATTCGGTGTCTAAGGCACCTTTATGATATTCAATATTGCTATAACCGGCTGCACGCAGATTATCAACCGTGCTCTGGTGCACCCCTTCCACTAACAGAAACTTAATTCTGTCTTTCTCCAGTGATACTTTTGCCATGTCCCCGACCCTATTTTCAGACTTCAGATGTGGCTGACGATATCGAATGAATCCGGTCAGCACCCCGTCAACATAACAAATATTTCGCGGGCGGCAATACAAACGATTGCCCACCCGTCAGCATAACAAGCAGTGCAAATGTTAATTTATGGAATAAAAAACTGGCAGGGAGTGAGTTAATGGCAGGTTAAGAAAATGAAATGATTAAATGTGATATATATCACCAAATTTAATGATTTTAAGAAAAGATATTTAAAGGCACAATTTATCAGGGTGAAGCCAAAAACCTCACCCTAAATAATATTCATTCAACTACTTGAGCACGACCGTCTTAACACCATCGGCAGTACCAATCAGCGCCACATCAGCACCTCGGTTGGCAAATAACCCCACGGTGACAACACCGGCAATGCCATTAATTTTATTTTCGAGCGCAATGGCATCCAATATAGTCAGGTTGTGCACATCCAAAATAACATTGCCATTATCCGTCAGAACATTTTGGCGATATTCAGGTAACCCGCCCAATTTCACCAGCTCGCGGGCGACATAAGAACGCGCCATCGGGATAACTTCGACCGGCAGTGGAAACTTACCCAAAACATCAACCTGCTTGGAAGCATCTGCAATACAGATGAATTTACGGGAAATGGCCGCAATGATTTTCTCGCGGGTCAGTGCTGCGCCACCGCCTTTAATCATCTGCATTTGGCTGTTAATTTCATCAGCGCCATCAACATAAATATCCAGCACATCGACTTCATTGCAATCAAACACCTGAATGCCATAGCTTTTCAGCTTGGCGGTAGAGGCATCAGAGCTGGAAACCGCTCCTTCAATCTGGCCTTTGATGGAGGCAAGGGCATCAATAAAATGTGCCGCCGTAGAGCCGGTGCCGACCCCAACGATAGTGCCGAGTTTGACATAATCTAATGCTGCCCAGCCCACTGCTTTTTTAAGTTCATCCTGAGTCATGGTAAGTTCACGCCTTGATGTGAAAGAAAACCTGACGTCATTATAGAGCATATATATGATAAAACATCGCAATAAAGCCGGCTCATATAGGCGGTAATTCTAGCTAGATCACAGTTACGTCGGTTTATTTATGGCGAGCCATCCGGTATTCCAACATAGAAAAATGAACAAAATGTGGCATAGTGCGGTATTAACTTAAATATTTGGAGAGATGACTCCGATGAAACGCCCAGACTACCGTACGCTACAAGCGCTGGACGCGGTGATCCGTGAACGCGGTTTTGAACGCGCGGCACAAAAACTCTGCATCACCCAATCGGCGGTATCTCAACGCATTAAGCAGTTGGAAAACCTGTTCGGTCAGCCGCTATTGGTGCGCACCGTGCCCCCGCGTCCAACTGAACAAGGGCAGAAATTGCTTGCCTTACTGCATCAGGTTGAACTGCTGGAAGAAGAGTGGCTCGGCAATGATAACGGCGGCGATACCCCGCTATTGCTGTCATTGGCGGTTAATGCCGACAGTCTGGCAACCTGGCTGCTACCGGCGCTAAAACCGGTGTTGGCGGACTCTCCTATCCGGCTGAATTTACAAGTCGAAGATGAAACCCGCACTCAAGAGCGGTTACGCCGTGGCGAGGTGGTGGGCGCGGTCAGTATCCAGCCTCAACCGCTGCCAAGCTGTCTGGTTGATCAGCTCGGCGCACTGGATTATCTGTTTGTGGCGTCAAAACCCTTTGCCGACCGCTACTTTCCCAATGGCGTGACCCGCTCGGCATTGCTGAAAGCCCCCGCCGTGGCCTTTGACCATTTGGATGATATGCATCAGGCATTTTTACAGCAGAATTTCGATTTGTCACCCGGCAGTGTGCCGTGCCATATCGTTAACTCGTCGGAAGCCTTTGTACAGTTAGCAAGGCAAGGTACTACCTGCTGTATGATCCCGCATTTACAAATCGAAAAAGAGTTGGCATCCGGTGAATTAATTGATCTAACCCCGGGGTTATTGCAACGACGGATGCTGTACTGGCATCGATTTGCACCAGAAAGCCGGACAATGAGAAAGGTAACTGATGCCCTGTTATCTCACGGGCATCAGGTATTACGGCAAGATTAGCTTATTTGGCGGCAGCTGCGGGCGTGTTGGTGCTGGTTTTCAGCTCAAACACGACATCAACTTGATCATCAAAATGGATGGTTTGTTGCTCATAAGTTTGGGCTGCACCATTGGCTGGTGCGGCGTCAGCACTCTTGAACATACGCGCTACCGGCATAGGCTGGTAGTTAGCAGCACGGTAACGAATGCTGTATACCGGCCCTAATTTAACCTTAAATCCGTCAGCCAAAGCGCCAGCTTGACTAATGGCATTCTCGATGGCTTTTTGACGAACCTGTTCACGATAAGTGTCCGGGTTGGCAACACCCAGCTCGACGGAGTGAATTTCATTAAGACCCGACTTGAGTGCGCCATCCAGTAACTCATTCAACTTATCCAACTGGCGCAGTGTCACTTGAACCTGGCGTACCGCACGGTAGCCTTTCAATACCGCTTCACCGGTCTTCTGATAATCATATTCAGCTTGAGTCCGGATATTAGCCGCATTGATATCTTTTTTCTCAATGCCACTCTTACGCAGGAAATCAAAATATTGTGCGACTCGGGTATCTGCCTGTTTCTTAGCATCGGCGGCATCTTTGGCAGAGACACTCACTTCGATGGTAATGGTGGCAATATCCGGAGCCGCATCAACACTGGCGGTGCCCGATGTGACAACATGCGGCCCTTCTGGTAGCTCGGCCGCCTGAACTTGCAGCGCCAAAGGTAACGTCCCTAAACCCATCATTGCGGCCAAAGCCAATGTCTTCAACTTCACGGAGCCTCCTAAGATAATCATAATAAAACTAAGACAACCGTAGCATATCTAACTCAATTAGGGATTCGGATTAATGATAAAAATTCACAGGCTTAATCCCTGCCGCGCTAACTGAAAAGCAATAAACCACATCACGCTCCCCACCAGCAGATTGATGACTCGCTGTGAAGTTGGACGGTTGAGCCACGGTGATAACCACGCAGCCAGCAACGCCAGAGAAAAAAACCAAGCTACAGAGGCGCTTACGGCACCAAAAGCAAACCACGGCCGAACATCCGGTAATAACTGGCCCCCTAAGCTTCCCAGCACCACAAAAGTATCCAGATAAACATGCGGGTTAAGCCAGGTTACCGCCAATAGCGTAACCAGAATGCGCCAGCGCCCTTGCGCACCTGCAGCAACAGTTGATGACGAGCTATCGCCACGCCATGCAGCCGTTAATGCCCCCCAGCCATACCACAACAGAAATGCCACGCCACCCCAAGTCACCAGAGCCAGTAACAATGGAGAACTATTCAGCAGAGCACTGCCACCAAAAATACCTGCACAAATCAATATGATGTCACTGAGGGCGCACAACGCGGCACTCATCAAATGGTGCTGCCGCTTAATGCCCTGATTCATCACAAAGGCATTTTGTGGCCCAAGGGGAAGGATCATGGCCGCACTCAGGGCAAAGCCTTGCAAATAGACAGCTAACATACTGTTACCTTTAAATAATACTCAAAACAAACTGAGAGAATTGTTGAAGAATTAGCAGCATATTACGGGGAGAGAATCATCAGAGGAAATTGATATTTCTTATCTACTATAAGTAAAACTAATAATGAATATATCTGTCATACTTAAAGCTGCATGTGTGTTAGCTGCTTTCCTGCAATTTGAATTATTTAGGGTATAAGCAGAAACTCGCGAGTGAGAAAAACGCAAGAAAAACGGACTAATAATAGCCCGTTTTGACTGAGTTTATTGCTATCAGGTTTTATGCTGTTGGAGCAGATTCTGCTTTATCCACCTGATGCAAATGCACATCCATCTGCGGGTAAGGAATGCCAATTTTGTGGGCATCCAGCGCGCGTTTGAAGTTCTCCATCAGATCCCAATAAACCTCCATGGCATCGCCGTTGGTGGTCCAGACGCGCACGGTAAAGTTTAATGACGAAGCCGCCATCTCATTCAAACGCACGGTAACCCCTTTGTCATGCATAATGCGGGGGTCGGCTGCAATGATGTCACCCAGCACTTTCTTCACCACATCAATATCAGCATCATAGGCCACGCCAATAACCATATCAGTACGGCGATTGGGTTCACGGCTGGTGTTGATGATGTTGTTGGCGATAATTTTACCATTTGGCACAACAATAATTTTGTCGTCGACGGTGCGCAATGTGGTTGAGAAAATCTGCACCTGCACCACGGTACCGGCTATGCCACCCAGATCGACATATTCACCCGCTTTAAATGGTCGGAAGGCCACCAGTAACACGCCAGCGGCAAAGTTGGACAGTGAGCCTTGCAGCGCCAAACCGATCGCTAAACCGGCAGCACCAATAACCGCAATCACCGATGCTGTTTGTACTCCAAGGCGGCCCAACACCGCGACGATAGTAAAAGCCAGAATACTGTAGCGCGCCATTGCCGCCAGAAAATCTGCTACGGTGAGATCAATACCCCGTAACTTCATGACCCGGCTGAGCATGCCGGAAACCACTTTGGCAATAATCGAACCGATAATTAGGGTCAGTAACGCCGCGACAATATTGACCGCGTATTGAATCAGTAGCTCCTGATTATTCACCAACCAAGTGCTCGCTTCATTGATACCATCAACTACGTTTAACTCTTCCATTTAAACCATCCTACAAAAAGCTCCCTGCGGGAGAGATTACGCAAAAAAATCACCTCAAAATGCTAGCTGACATAGCAGACAGCTTGTTTAGGGTAACCAACAATGGAGAATGTTGCCAATTTTGATAGTAATGGAGTGAAAAGCAGCGAGCGAGTACCTAATCGCTAGGTTTAAAATAATAGAAATAACTGTTTACTTATAATAGTACGAATTTAATGGCGAGATTTATATTGAGACCATTACAAATATTGATTAAACAATCGCAAGGGAAAAACACAGTTAGAATTGGCAGATATTTTGCCCACCCTCTTACTCTAAAAATAAAAAACTCACCCTTTAACTGAGATTGGTACATTCAAAAAAACGTTCATAAATATCAAGCCATTTTTAAAGATGAAATATAATATTTAGGTAATGAAATAGTAGGAATTGATAAGAAAAACCAAAGATAAAAAATTATACCCATCTTCCTCTAATCATCAACGATGAAGCAGTTAAGACAAACTTCATATTAGAATCAGTAAATAACATTGATATTGGCTGCTATGAGATGAAATTGAAAGTTCCTAAAAGGAATAATAATAAAATATCTATCAATTTCGTCCAATGACTCGCTATACACTCCGTCATTCAAGCGGCTAGTTCAAACCAGTATTTCATAGTCTATTTTTATAAGAACAATCTAAATAATATTAACAGAGTAATGCATAAACATTAAATAACAATTTAATTGCATGTGTTAAATTTATTTAAATTTTAATAATTTTCATTTCATAATAATGTACTTACCGCCAAATGGCACACAATAAAACAAGGTATAAATAATGAAAAAATTATTCTTATTCAGTGTAATAATGTTTACTTCTGCTACCAGCATGGCTGCAAATAATTACGAAGGGGGAGTATCCGGTCAATTGTTGGATAATTCTTCAGTCATTAATTCATTAACAAATAGTAATGATGATTATGAAATACTCGAAAATGGTTGTTTTTTATATAAGAATGCGATTATGCAAGTTTGCTAACTCAATAAATAACGACTAATTATCTGTATTTAATATAAAGAACCAAGAGTCTTAATTGATATCTTGGTTCTTTATGCGCGCCAAATCTTGATAATGCACATTCATTGGCTCTAAATTACATGAGAAAGTGCCGTAAAAAAGGACTCATAAAAAATTATGAGTCCTTCTTATATCCGCCAGAGGATCGTTCAAACGCTCCTTAAACGGTCAGTATCAGCCCTAAGGGCCTTTTAAAACAGTCAGAATGAGACTGAATTATAATACGTCGATTGCGTTCAGTTCTTTGAATGCCAGTTCCAGACGGGCAATCATTGAAACCTGCGCTGAGCGCAGCCATACGCGCGGATCGTAGTATTTTTTGTTAGGTTTATCAGCACCTTCTGGGTTACCCAGTTGGCCTTGCAGATAGCCTTCATTCTTTTTGTAGTAATCCAGAATACCTTCCCATGTTGCCCATTGGGTATCGGTGTCGATATTCATTTTCACTACGCCGTAGCTTACTGCTTCTTTAATTTCAGCTGCAGTAGAACCTGAACCGCCGTGGAACACGAAGTCCAGGCTGTTGTGCGGCAGATTGTGTTTTTTAGAAACATAATTCTGAGAATCACGCAGAATAGTTGGGGTCAGTTTCACGTTACCTGGTTTGTAAACACCGTGCACGTTACCAAAAGAAGCTGCGATGGTGAAACGTGGGCTGATTGCGTTCAGTTTTTCGTAAGCGTAATCAACGTCTTCTGGCTGAGTGTACAGAGAAGATGCATCCATATGGCTGTTGTCCACGCCATCTTCTTCACCACCGGTGCAACCCAGTTCGATTTCCAGCGTCATACCCAGTTTTGACATACGAGTCAGGTACTTGCTACAGATTTCGATGTTTTCTTCCAGGGACTCTTCAGACAGGTCAATCATGTGAGAAGAGAACAGTGGTTTGCCCGTTGCCGCGAAGTGTTTCTCGCCTGCATCCAACAAACCGTCTAACCATGGCAACAACTTCTTAGCACAATGGTCGGTATGCAGAATAACCGGAACACCGTAGTGTTCAGCCATCTGATGCACATGGTGCGCACCAGAGATAGCGCCCAAGATTGCAGCACCTTGTGGCACGTCAGTCTTCACGCCTTTACCTGCGATAAATGCTGCACCACCGTTAGAGAACTGAACGATAACCGGCGCACGCACTTTGGCTGCTGTTTCCAGCACTGCGTTGATAGAGTCGGTGCCGACACAGTTTACTGCTGGCAGAGCAAAGTTGTTTTCTTTTGCTATTGCGAACACTTTCTGAACGTCATCACCTGTGATGACACCTGGTTTTACGAAATCAAAAATTTTAGACATGTACGTTGTCCTGTTTCGTCGACTGAAGATAGCAGCTATCCGGGAGGATAGGCCCTAAATGTAAATCGGTTTTCGCCAGCCCAAAGCCCGCAAGCTTCATTAGCTAAAAGCGAAACGGGCGGCTCTCGCCCCCCGTTATCTAAATTACTGCTTAGCGCGCTCTTCCAACATCACAACCGCTGGCAGTTTTTTCCCTTCTACGAACTCAAGGAAAGCACCGCCGCCAGTGGAGATATAAGAGATTTGGTCAGCAATACCGAACAGATCGATGGCTGCCAGAGTGTCACCGCCGCCCGCGATTGAGAATGCTTCGCTCTCTGCGATGGCGCGAGCCACGATTTCGGTCCCTTTACGGAAGTTAGGGAATTCGAACACACCAACCGGGCCATTCCACAGAATGGTTTTGGCGTTTTTCAAGATCTCCGCCAGACGCTCTGCTGATACGTCGCCCAGATCCAGAATTTGCTCATCATCTTTGATCTGATCAGCTGGCTTCAGTGTTGCAGCCGCAGTTTCAGAGAATTCAGTGGCAACACGAACATCAGTAGGGACTGGGATATCGCAGGTTTCCAGCAGGCGTTTAGCTTCTGGAATCAGATCTGCTTCGTACAGAGATTTACCGACATTGTGACCTTGAGCTGCCACGAAGGTATTCGCGATACCGCCGCCAACAATCAATTGGTCGGCAATTTTAGACAGCGCACCCAGCACGGTCAGTTTGGTTGAAACTTTTGAACCGCCGACGATAGCAACCATTGGACGCGCTGGGTTACCCAGTGCTTTACCCAAGGCTTCCAACTCTGCTGACAACAGCGGGCCAGCACACGCGATAGGTGCAAATTTACCTACACCGTGAGTAGAAGCTTGTGCACGGTGAGCGGTACCAAAAGCATCCATCACATACACATCACACAGTGCGGCATATTTTTTGGACAGAGTTTCGTCGTCTTTTTTCTCGCCTTTGTTAAAGCGAACGTTTTCCAGAACAACCAACTCGCCAGCTGCAATTTCAACGCCGTCCAGATAATCTTTCGCCAAACGTACCGGAGCAGACAACTTGTCTTTCAGGTAGTTAACGACTGGCAGCAAGGAGAACTCTTCATTGTACTCGCCTTCGGTCGGACGACCCAGGTGAGAGGTAACCATTACTTTAGCGCCTTGCTTCAGTGCCGCTTCAATTGTCGGCAGAGATGCACGGATACGCGCATCAGAAGTCACTTTGCCATCTTTTACCGGAACATTGAGGTCCGCACGGATCAGCACGCGTTTGCCAGCTAGATCCAGATCGGTCATCTTAATTACAGACATGGTGAATCCTCTTGTTGATTCTCTTTAAAGTTGCATAAGCTGCACATTACCGTTGATATATCCGCATTAAATCACGGAAAAACAACACGTTAACATGCCATACTAGAAACCGCTTTTGGCCATCGCCAATGTCGTATCCAACATTCTATTGGCGAAACCCCATTCGTTATCACACCATACCAACGTCTTAATCAGGTGTTGCCCACTGACTCGCGTTTGAGTGCAATCGACAATTGCACTGTGCGGATCATGGTTAAAATCGGTCGACACCAATGGTAATTCCGTATAGTCAACTATACCACGAAATGAGCCTCTTGCTGCCTTTTGCAAAAGCTGGTTAACCTCAGTCACACCAACCGGGCTTGTTACGCTGACGCTTAAATCGATAGCCGTTACGTTGATAGTTGGCACCCGCACCGAGATAGCTTCAAACCTGTCACAAAACTTCGGAAAAATGCGGGTAATCCCTGCTGCCAGTTTGGTATCTACCGGGATAATTGACTGACTTGCTGCCCGGGTACGGCGTAAATCTTGATGATAAGCATCAATAACGGGCTGATCATTCATTGATGAATGAATGGTGGTGACAGTGCCGGATTCGATGCCATAAGCAATATCCAACAACTGAATAATAGGAATAATACAGTTCGTGGTACAGGACGCGTTAGAAACAATTCGGTGATCTGCCCGTAAATCTTGATGGTTAACACCATAAACCACCGTAGCATCCAAATCATGTCCACCGGGATGGGCAAACAGCACCTTTTTGGCACCGGAGGTTAAATGCGCCTCGCCATCTGCACGGCTACCATAAACGCCGCTACAATCCAGAACTACATCAATTCCTAACTCACCCCAGGGTAACTGCCCAATCTCTGGCTGATGTATCAACCGGATAGTATCGTCCCCGACGTATAATTTGTCACATTCCTGACGAACATCCCAGGCAAACCGGCCATGGCTGGAGTCATACTTCAACAGATGGGCCATCCCCTCTGCATTAGCCAGCTCATTAATTGCAACGACTGAAATCTCTGCCCGGCGACCAGATTCATATAATGCGCGTAAAACGCTACGGCCAATACGGCCAAAGCCATTTATCGCTATACGGATTGTCATGTTACTCCCTGTTTCTGGTTATTATCATGCAACCCCATAGCGTACTGCAGCGCACCCTAAGATGTTAATCGCCTTATCACAATTCAGCCAGAATACTTCCGGCTTTTTCCTCAGCGAAATTGGCTGAAATGGAAAGTGAATTATGACTGAAACGCTTCAGCCAGAATAAACCAAACTAATCATAAAAGGAATATCTGCCTGATAAAGGGCACAATTCATCCATCAATTGGCGAAAAAAAAGACCGCCGAAGCGGTCTTTTAACAGCTGCATTACCGAGCTTCTCATCACCCTTTACAGTGATTTATAGCATTGATAACGTGATGCTGTTTTAAAAAAAATTACTTCAACAACGCCTGAGCTTTCGCCACCACGTTTTCTACGGTGAAACCGAACTCTTTGAACAGCAATTCAGCCGGAGCAGACTCACCAAAGGTGTGCATACCCACTACTGCGCCATTCAGACCGACGTATTTGTACCAGTAATCAGCAATACCGGCTTCAACCGCAACGCGCGCGCTAACAGCAGATGGCAATACAGATTCACGGTAAGCTGCATCTTGTTTGTCGAATGCATCAGTCGATGGCATAGACACAACACGCACTTTGCGGCCAGCGGCAGTCAGTTGATCAGCAGCAGCAACCGCCAATTCAACTTCAGAACCGGTCGCGATAAAGATCAGTTCAGGAAAGCCAGCACAATCTTTCAGCACATAAGCGCCTTTAGAGATATTGGCTAACTGCTCAGCAGTACGCGGCTGTTGTGCCAGGTTTTGGCGTGAGAAGATCAGTGCGCTTGGGCCGTCTTTACGTTCCAATGCATACTGCCATGCCACCGCAGATTCAACCTGGTCACATGGGCGCCAAGTGCTCATATTTGGTGTCACACGCAAGCTGGCCATCTGCTCAACGGGCTGATGGGTTGGGCCATCTTCACCTAAGCCGATAGAGTCATGGGTGTAAACAAAGATGCTGCGAATTTTCATCAGCGCGGCCATGCGCACTGCATTACGGGCATATTCCACAAACATCAGGAAAGTCGCGCCGTAAGGGATGAAACCGCCGTGCAAAGCAATGCCGTTCATGATGGCAGACATACCAAACTCACGTACACCGTAGTGAATATAGTTACCCGCGAGATCTTCGTTCAGAGATTTGGAGCCAGACCAGATAGTCAGGTTACTTGGTGCCAGGTCAGCAGAGCCGCCCAGGAATTCAGGTAACACTTTACCGAAAGCTTCCAGCGAGTTTTGTGAGGCTTTACGGCTGGCAATATTTGCCGGGTTAGCTTGCAGCTGTTCGATGAATTTCTTGGATTCAGTCGCCCAGTTAGCTGGCAGCTCACCACTGATGCGGCGTTTGAATTCAGCAGCCAGTTCCGGATACGCTTTAGCGTATGCAGCAAACTTCTCATTCCAAGCAGCTTCCTTGGCCTGACCGGCTTTTTTAGCATCCCACGCGGCATAGATATCCTGTGGAATTTCGAATGCTGCGTATTTCCAGCCCAATGCTTCACGGGTCGCGGCAACTTCATCAACACCTAATGGTGCGCCGTGTGAGTCATGGGTGCCGGCTTTCTTCGGTGAACCAAAACCGATAATGGTTTTGCACATCAGCAATGATGGTTTGTCGGTCACTTTGTGGGCTTCTTCGATGGCCGCTTTGATGGAATCAGCGTTATGACCATCAACACCACGAACGACATGCCAACCATAAGCTTCGAAACGCGCGGCGGTATCATCAGTAAACCAGCCTTCAACATGACCGTCGATGGAGATGCCGTTGTCATCATAGAAAGCCGTCAATTTGCCCAGCTTCATGGTACCCGCCAGAGAGCAAACTTCGTGAGAAATGCCTTCCATCATGCAACCGTCACCCATAAAGGCGTAGGTGTGGTGATCAACAATCTCATGGTTCGGGCGGTTAAACTGCGCGCCCAGGGTGCGTTCTGCAATCGCAAAACCAACTGCGTTGGCAATGCCCTGACCCAATGGGCCAGTAGTAGTTTCTACGCCAGCGGTGTAGCCATATTCTGGGTGACCTGGCGTTTTAGAGTGCAACTGGCGGAAGTTTTTCAGTTCTTCCAGCGGCAGATCATAGCCTGTGAGGTGCAACAAGCTATAGATCAACATGGAGCCGTGACCATTCGACAAGACGAAACGGTCGCGATCAGCCCAGTGTGGATTAGTTGGATTATGGTTCAGGTAATCACGCCACAGAACTTCGGCAATATCTGCCATACCCATAGGGGCACCGGGGTGGCCGGAATTCGCTTTTTGCACTGCGTCCATGCTTAGTGCGCGGATCGCGTTGGCAAGCTCTTTACGAGAGGACATGTTTTACTCCAGGTCGGATTAAAAAAAGCGTTCAAGTTTGCCATTTTCTCAGATTAAGCATTGAAACGGCAATCACTAAAAACAAATGAGCAATACCCTCATCTTTCAAGTTGCAGATGTGTTGGCTGCTTTCGGTCACCCGAATCACTTACCTATGTAAGCTCATCGGGATTATGAGTCTCAAGAGGCTCACCCTGCGGGCCAGCGTAAGCGCTGTTCAAAATGGTTTACAACCAATTTGTCTCTGGTTTGCCGCCTTCCTGCATCTTGAAATCTATTGGCTATAACTTCCATACTAATGACAAATTGAGTCTGCTGATTTTCAGAATAAAGCTATAGCTCTGACGCCAATAGCGCATTAATCTCCGCTATCCATTGTCAATCAGGCCATACCTTGGGTATCTCACCAGTGCTGCCCAGAGTAGTAGAAGCTGCGCTGATACAATAGCTATTAATGCAATTGATGTAATGTAACAATAAAAGCCCCATAACCACAGGAAGAAAGTGTTATGAAAATGCGTACCTCAATGATTGCCCTGAGCCTGACGGCATTACTTAGCGGCTGCCAGAATATAAATACCGATAGTTTGATGCAATCCGGTGCCCAGGCTTTCCAGGCTGCAACCCTGAGTGATGCTGATGTCAAAAACCTCAGTGAAAAATCTTGTGTGGAAATGGATCAAAAAGCCCAGATAGCTTCTGCTGATAGCGCCTATGGCAAACGCCTGGCAAAAATCTCAGCAGCATTGGGTGATAATATCAATGGCACACCAGCTAACTATAAGGTTTACGTCACAAAAGATGTCAATGCTTGGGCGATGGCCAATGGCTGTATTCGTGTTTACAGCGGCTTGATGGACATGATGAACGACAATGAAGTGGAAGCGGTCGTCGGCCATGAGATGGGCCATGTGGCGTTGGGGCATACGCGTAAAGCGATGCAAGTTGCCTATGGCACCACCGCCCTGCGCACTGCCGCCGCCTCTGCCGGTGGCATTGCCGGGCAACTGTCGCAGTCTCAGTTAGCCGATATTGGCCAGAAATTGGTGAATGCCCAGTTCTCACAAAAACAAGAAAGCGAGGCCGATGATTACTCATTCGACCTGCTGAAAAAGCGCGGTATCGATCCCAAGGGTTTGGTCACCAGCTTCGAAAAACTGGCTACCATGGAAGCCGGCCGCAGTAGCAGCATGTTTGATGATCACCCGTCCTCACAGGCTCGCGCCGATCATATCCGCCAGCGCATCGCCGCCGAGAAATAACAGTTACCGCCACTCTCTTGTCAATGCAAACGCCCCCCACAATAGGGGCGTTATGACTTATTCCACCGCCAGATTAACCTCAAGATGATCACCATTGATCCGCACCGGGTAAGTGTTCAAATCCCGATCCCCTGGTTCACGTAAGCATTGCCCGGTTCGGATATCAAACAGCGCGCCATGCAATGGGCACTCGACCGTCTCGCCATCCATAAAACCTTGGCTTAACAATGCATTGGCGTGAGGGCAAACATCTTCCATTGCGAAATACTCACCATCAATGACATAGACGCCAATCCTTTTATCATTCACCTGAGCTGAGAAAGGAAAGTCCGGTTTGACGTAGTTTATCTTACAAACACTGACCCATCCCATGAAAGCACCTCGCAGATTATCGTCAGAAATCACAATATTAGTGTGGTTGATAATCAGACAATCACCAGTCGTCGCGCAAACAAAAAGGGCAAACCTGAGTTTGCCCTTAAGTGATATTAATCAGTTACTAATGATTACTCATCTTCAAGATATGTATAACCGTACAGACCAGCTTCAAACTCTTCCATAAACTGAGCTTGTAGCTCGGTATCCAGATCCGTTTCTTTCACTTGATCAGAGAACTGTTTTAGCAATTTTTCTGGGTTCAATTGAACATATTCCAGCATATCCGCGACAGTATCGCCTTCATCGGTCTGTTCAAACTCAACCGTACCATCAGGGAAGACAAACACATCTACGGCGGCGGTATCGCCGAACAGATTGTGCATATTGCCCAGAATTTCCTGATAGGCACCGACCATAAAGAAGCCCAGCAACGGCGGATTCTCAACATCATAAGGCGGCATTGGCATGGTGGCTGCCACTCCGTCGCCATCAATATAGTGGTCGATGGTGCCATCAGAATCACAAGTGATATCCAGCAACACCGCACGGCGCTCTGGTGGCTTATCTAACCCTTCCAATGGCAAAACAGGGAAGAGCTGATCAATACCCCATGCATCCGGCATTGACTGGAACAGCGAGAAATTCACATACAGCTTGTCGGCCATACGCTCTTGCAGCTCATCAATGATTGGCCGATGCGCACGGTTGCTCGGATCCAACTGCTTTTGGATCTCATTACAAATGCTCAAATACAGTTCTTCAGCCCATGCACGTTGGGTCAGATCCAATATCCCATGGGCATACTGGGAATGGACATCGTGCAAGTCCATCTGGCTATCATGCAGCCATTCGCGCAGGGAACGGCGGTTTTCTGGCTCTTGCATTTCCAACCAAGTATCCCACAGGCTGATCAGCGCACGAGGTGCATCTTCTTCCGGTGGTTGTGGCTCATTGAACTCATTACGTTCCACGCCGATAACATTGGAAACCAGCACGGTATGGTGCGCGGTAACTGCGCGGCCCGATTCCGTAATCACCGTGGGGTGCGGCAAGCCGTGCTCATTACAAGCATCACCGATACCCCAGATAACGTTGTTGGCATATTCATTCAGGCCATAGTTTACTGAGCAATCAGATTGGGAGCGCGTCCCTTCGTAATCCACACCCAGACCACCGCCCACATCGAAACACTGGATATTGACACCCAGTTTGTGTAGCTCCACATAGAAGCGGGCAGATTCACGTACACCGGTGGCGATATCACGGATGTTGGATAACTGAGAACCTAAATGGAAATGCAATAATTGCAGGCTTTCCAAGCTATTGGCTTCACGCAGCATATCAACCAACTGCAATACCTGAGTCGCAGACAAGCCAAATTTGGATTTCTCGCCACCACTAGCCTGCCATTTGCCAGAGCCTTGTGATGCCAAACGCGCGCGGACACCTAAGCGCGGGACGACATTCAGACGCTCGGCTTCTTCCAGTACCATTTTGATTTCTGACATCTTTTCGATGACCAGATACACTTTATGGCCCAGTTTTTCGCCAATCAATGCCAGACGGATATATTCACGGTCTTTATAGCCATTACAAACGATGACCGAGCGAGTCATACCCGCATGCGCCAAAACCGCCATCATTTCAGCTTTAGAACCCGCTTCCAGCCCTAACGGCTCACCGGAATTAACCAGTGATTCAATGACCCGACGATGCTGGTTAACTTTAATCGGATAAACCAGGAAGTAATCGCCTTCATAGCCAAACGACTCACGCGCGCGTTTAAACGCACTATTAATTGAGCGCAGGCGATGCTGTAAAATCTGGGGGAAACAGAATAACGCAGGCAGGCGTTGCCCTTGCTCAAGCTGCATTTTTTTGACCAATTCCGCCAAATCGACACGCGCCTCGCGAACATCCGGATCAGGGCAAACACTGATATGGCCTAGTTCATTGACGTCAAAATAGTTGCCACCCCAGTAGGCGACGTTATACGTGCTCAGCATCTTGCTAGCATTACGATCATTCATGGCAACCTCCTGCATGGAGCGTAAAGAAACATGTGCGCCCGCTGCTGACGGACGGCCAATCAAGTTATCATCAGACATAATTCGCCTCTATTGCGATACTGACGATAAAGTCAGCTACTATCGCAGCTACAACCAGCAAGGACAACCCGCGTGAATGCCAAATTGGCAGAATATTGCGCTATAAAGCGCAATCCACTAGCAGTTTATCTCGGCTATTCATTACCCCAAACAGGGTAAATCACGTTTAAATGTAAAATACGTTTGACTGTAAATAACGTATTGAGATTTTGTGAATCGGATTAGCCGCAAAGTCGCCAAGCTAGCCGGATTCAGTGCTTCAGGGGGTAATTAACCCGCCCGCGAATCCTGAGTTGCACCCATGTGGGTATAACATCGGGTTGATGGTGTACAAGAAAGGGAGGTTGCAAGGGGGGATTGAACGTCAGAACGACGCAGCTGTTGATGTGCAGCAACCAGTAGACAATGGATCATTAATCCAACCACCTCCACGCATGCCGCTCATAATGAACGGACAAGACTTTATTAATAAACAAATTAAGTAACAGTAAAATGACGCTGCCATTTTAGTGCTCATCACGATGATGCGCTCATAAGATTGAGCGCCTCTCACTAAGTGCGAAACACTAAGAATCTAACAATGAGCTAATGTCATCTTCTGCCATCTTCATCATTGCGTATCGAATAAGCTGCGCGCGCAGTTTATACCTATAACGGAAGAAAAATGCAAAATGAAAATGGCTTGCATGCCCTAAATAATTCGAGTTGCAGGAAGGCGGCAAGCGAGATAATCCCGACGAGCTTACTGTAGTAAGTGATTCGGGTTATTGAGTGTAGCCAACGCACATGCAGCTTGAAGTATGACGGGCATAATTGTATCAAGCGGTAAATAAATCAAGTAACAACCAAAGTGAGAAATATCTTGATGCAAAAAGGGCTGGCGTTAATAGCAAAAGCTGACCTAAAATAGACGTCCAGATGTTAATACATCCATCCATTTTAATTGCTAGAATGTCTGTGTCATTATAATTATGACGGACTTCTAAAGGGATAGACTGCTAAAGGCTTTGCCTAAAGAGGCGTTGTAAAGTGCAATACAGCGAAAAGCCCATACAAACCGCGGCTCTAGTTGCTTGACTTCAATGCTATGCAGTGACATTTCACTTGTATTCAAGGTAAAGAAAAACAATGGCTAAACACCTATTTACGTCGGAATCAGTTTCCGAAGGACATCCTGACAAAGTTGCCGACCAGATTTCAGACGCTGTACTTGACGCAATTCTGGAGCAAGACCCAAAAGCACGTGTTGCCTGCGAGACCTATGTCAAAACGGGTATGGTATTAGTTGGCGGGGAAGTGACCACTAACGCGTGGGTAGATATCGAAGAAATTACCCGCCGTACTGTGCGCGAAATCGGTTATGTCAATTCTGAGATGGGTTTTGATGCTAATTCTTGTGCTGTCTTGAGTGCAATCGGTAAACAATCTCCTGATATTAATCAGGGAGTTGACCGTGCTGATCCACTGGAGCAAGGTGCGGGTGACCAAGGTTTGATGTTTGGCTACGCCACCAACGAAACCAGCGTCTTGATGCCAGCACCCATTACTTATGCTCACCGTTTGGTCGAGCGCCAGGCTGCAGTGCGTAAAGATGGTACTTTGCCATGGTTGCGCCCGGATGCGAAAAGCCAGATTACCTTCCAATATGACGATGGAAAAATTATCGGTATTGATGCGGTTGTTCTGTCAACTCAGCATTCAGAAGATATTAGCCTGACGGATTTACAAGAAGCGGTGATGGAAGAAATCATCAAGCCGATTCTGCCGGCCGAGTGGCTCAATGCTGCCACTAAATATCATATTAACCCAACAGGCCGTTTTGTTATCGGTGGTCCAATGGGTGACTGTGGTCTGACTGGCCGTAAAATTATCGTTGATACCTACGGCGGTATGGCACGTCATGGTGGCGGTGCATTTTCGGGTAAAGACCCATCCAAAGTTGACCGTTCTGCCGCTTATGCTGCTCGTTATGTGGCAAAAAATATCGTCGCGGCTGGCTTGGCTGACCGTTGCGAGATTCAGGTTTCTTACGCTATCGGTGTGGCAGAGCCGACTTCCATCATGGTGGAAACATTTGGTACCGGGAAGATCTCTGAAGATAAATTGGTCACTTTGGTACGTGAGTTCTTTGAACTGCGCCCTTATGGCCTGATCCAAATGCTGGATCTACTGCACCCGATCTATCGCAAAACTGCCGCTTATGGTCACTTTGGCCGTGAAGAATTCCCTTGGGAAAAAACTGACAAAGCCGCGTTGTTGCGTGATGCTGCTGGCCTGAAATAAGTTTAGGCCGATCAGTTCTCAATCGCAAAAACCCCGCCAAGCGCTGAGGGATCCCCACTAATTCAGCGCTAATAAACCAACACCATACTTCGGTAGGTTTTGGCGAGGTGATTAAGAACTGCATCCAGTGCTGTTCGCGTTAAAATTAGCGGAGAGTGTCGCAAGATATTCTCCGCTAATGTCAGATAAGATATAACCCGTCGTGACTTAAGGCTGTTAGCCTGATACCTCAGATGTAACCCTTTATTT
>NZ_CAMPQA010000011.1:0-164146 GCF_946902935.1 Yersinia sp. Marseille-Q5920
GTGATTTGAGAGAAATTAAGATTTTCAGCGAAGTTCCGAGATTGGATTGGCTGGCTGTGTGATATTGCATAGCGGGTTAATTGAAACAGAATTTGCCTGGCGGCCATAGCGCGGTGGACCCACCTGATTCCATGCCGAACTCAGAAGTGAAACGCCGTAGCGCCGATGGTAGTGTGGGGTCTCCCCATGCGAGAGTAGGACACTGCCAGGCATCAAATTTAGCGTGCTGATATGGCTCAGTTGGTAGAGCGCACCCTTGGTAAGGGTGAGGTCCCCAGTTCGACTCTGGGTATCAGCACCAGTTACATGGGTTAAAGTTCGGTAGTTGTAGAAAAGAATTTACCTGGCGGCAATAGCGCGGTGGTCCCACCTGACTCCATGCCGAACTCAGAAGTGAAACGCCGTAGCGCCGATGGTAGTGTGGGGTCTCCCCATGCGAGAGTAGGACACTGCCAGGTATCAAATAAAGTAAAGACCCCATGCCAAAAGCGTGGGGTTTTTGCGTTTCTGCTATCCCGTTAATATCTATACTTCTATCTTTTGATAGAGAGTCAGTAGCCCATACTCGCAGTGTTTTATCATCTTAATATCAGTTACTTTCCTATAATTCATTAAAAATCATATTGATAGTTATGACCGATCCTTCTGTTGTTACAGAGGATTTTTGCGTTTCTGCCATATATAAAATGAATACCTGCCGTTTGCTATACTGCATATGTTGAAATTTCAGCAATGAAACATTTTCAGGTTGTCGCAGATTACTCGACTTTTTATCAAAAAGCGGCTATCTTCAGGCATCTAGAAGTCTAAACGTATAAATGGATATATTGAGGATATGGCATGCCAATTCGGGTTCCTGATGAATTACCTGCGGTGAGTTTCTTGCGTAATGAGAATGTCTTTGTCATGACCTCATCGCGCGCAAAAACTCAGGAAATTCGTCCCCTGAAGGTGTTGGTTTTGAATCTAATGCCTAAAAAAATTGAGACGGAAAATCAATTCCTGCGTTTACTCTCTAACTCGCCCTTACAGGTCGATATCCAATTGCTGCGTATTGATAGCCGTGAGTCAAAAAACACGCCAGCCGAGCATCTAAACAACTTCTATTGCGACTTTGAAGACATTCAAGAGCAAAATTTTGATGGGTTGATTGTGACCGGCGCTCCGCTAGGTTTAGTTGATTTTTGTGATGTGGCTTATTGGCCGCAAATTGAGCGCATTATTGCATGGGCAAAAGATCATGTGACCTCGACCTTATTTGTGTGTTGGGCGGTACAGGCGGCATTAAATATCTTATATGGTATCCCTAAAATGACGCGTGAGACCAAGCTCTCAGGCATTTACCCACATCAAACAGATAAACCCCAGGCGCTACTTACGCGCGGCTTTGATGAGACATTCCTGGCCCCTCATTCCCGTTATGCAGATTTCCCCGTTGAGGTGCTACAGCAATACACTGATTTAGATATTCTGGTCTCATCGGAAGAAGCTGGTGCCTATCTATTTGCCAGTAAAGATAAGCGGGTTGCTTTCGTAACAGGCCATCCTGAGTATGATGTCGATACCTTGGCAGGTGAATATCAACGAGATCTGGCCGCGGGCCTTAACCCACAAATTCCCCTCAATTATTTCCCTAATGACGATGCTTCATTATCCCCAAAAGCATCTTGGCGTAGCCACGGGCACCTGTTGTTTGCTAACTGGCTGAACTACTACGTTTACCAAATCACACCATTTGATTTGCGTCATATGAATCCTACCCTCGACTAATTTTTCCCTTCTCTAAATGTCAATAAAGGCGGCTGAATCGAGGCCGCCTTTGTATTTATTGTTCTAATAAGCACCATTAATCCCACCCAAACTGGTCTGATCTCTTTATAAAACAATAAGTTATCGCGTGAAAAATCCGTTAATGGAATCTGGTTCCTATCTGTTTAATATTAATCATCTTGTTAACAGTATGATAATAAAAGATTAAAAAATTATTTTAAATAAAAATGGAAATCGTTTTTGATTTTCTAAATTAATTGATTATTCTTAGTCCTGTCGGGATGAAAAGTAACCATAAAATCTAGCCTTCAATTTCCGGTTGGAATGCATCATCCGATACAAATCCAAGAGTGACGCTGTATTAGCGTTGGTGTGAAAGTTGTGAGATTGGGAAGGGGAAGGGAAATGACACAACAGTTAGTCGGCACGGAGTTAGTTTTCACACAGCATTTTAATGCGGCGGAACGTCAGGTTTTGCCGGATGAAGCTATCGAATTCTTAACAGAATTGGTGGTGAAATTCGCTCAGCCACGTAACGAACTCCTTGCAGTACGGGCATCCTGGCAGAAAGATATCGATCAGGGAGCGTTGCCGGATTTTATTTCGGAAACTAATTCCATTCGTGATGATGACTGGAAAATCCAAGGGATTCCTACTGATTTACGTGATCGCCGCGTTGAGATTACCGGGCCAGTTGAGCGGAAAATGGTGATTAATGCCCTCAATGCCAATGTGAAAGTCTTTATGGCCGATTTTGAAGATTCATTGGCACCAAGCTGGGACAAAGTGATTGATGGCCAGATTAACCTGCACGATGCGGTTAAAGGGACAATTTCCTATACAAATGAATCCGGTAAAATTTATCAGCTCAAACCCAACCCAGCGGTACTGATTGCGCGAGTTCGCGGCCTGCATTTGCCAGAAAAACATGTGAAATATCAGGGTGAAGCTATTCCTGGCAGCCTGTTCGACTTTGCGTTGTATTTCTACCATAACTATAAGCAACTCCTGGCCAATGGCAGCGGGCCTTATTTTTATTTGCCGAAAATGCAATCTTATCAAGAGGCTGCGTGGTGGAGTGATGTTTTCACCTTTACCGAGCAGCGTTTCGACTTACCGCAAGGCACCATTAAAGCCACGGTATTAATTGAGACATTACCTGCAGTGTTTCAGATGGATGAGATTCTCTACCACCTGCGCCACCACATTGTGGGCCTCAATTGTGGCCGCTGGGACTATATCTTCAGCTATATCAAAACACTGAAAAACCACGGCGACCGTGTGTTGCCAGACCGCCAATCAGTCACCATGACTAAGCCTTTCCTCAGCGCGTATTCCCGTTTACTGATCAAAACCTGTCATAAGCGCGGAGCTTTAGCAATGGGCGGCATGGCGGCATTTATTCCGGATAAAGACCCAGTAAAGAATGCGTTAGTGTTGAATAAAGTCCGTGCTGACAAAGAGTTAGAAGCCAGCAATGGTCATGACGGTACTTGGGTCGCGCACCCAGGTTTGGCTGATACCGTGATGGAAGTTTTCAACAAAGTATTAGGGGCACGACCAAATCAATTAGAGGTTAGCCGCGAGCAGGATAAACCGATCACCGCCGCTGAGTTGCTGGAGCCATGTAGTGGTGAACGCACGGAAGAAGGGATGCGCGCCAATATCCGGGTGGCGGTGCAATACATTGAAGCATGGATATCGGGTAATGGTTGCGTGCCGATTTATGGCCTGATGGAAGATGCCGCAACGGCTGAGATTTCCCGCACTTCTATCTGGCAATGGATACATCATCAGAAAAGCCTGAGTAATGGTCAGACGGTGACGAAAGAGCTGTTCCGTAACATGTTGAGTGAAGAAATGCAGGTAGTGAAGCTTGAACTTGGCGCAGAGCGCTTCGATGGCGGGCGGTTTGAAGAAGCTGCGCGTCTGATGGAGCGAATTACAACACAAGACGAGCTTATCGACTTCCTGACCCTGCCTGGCTACGCGCTGTTGGCATAACCCTACAAAATTGAATAATAAGGAATATCGCTATGACTACCTCTCGTACTCAACAAATTCAGCAATTGGAACAGGAATGGAAATCACCGCGCTGGCAGGGCATTATTCGCCCATATAGTGCCGAAGAGGTGATTAAATTACGCGGTTCAGTGAATCCTGAGTGCACCTTGGCGCAGCACGGTGCGAAAAGATTATGGGAATTGTTGCACGGCAAATCGCGTAAAGATTATATCAACTGTTTGGGCGCGTTGACCGGTGGTCAGGCCTTGCAGCAAGCGAAAGCGGGGGTCGAGGCGATTTATCTGTCGGGCTGGCAAGTCGCGGCTGATGCTAACACTGCATCAAGCATGTATCCGGACCAATCACTGTACCCGGTGGACTCGGTGCCGGCGGTGGTTAAACGTATCAATAACAGCTTCCGCCGCGCAGATCAGATTCAGTGGTCGAATAATATTGAGCCGGGTAGCAAAGGTTATACCGACTATTTCCTACCGATTGTGGCTGATGCCGAGGCCGGTTTTGGCGGTGTGTTGAACGCGTTTGAACTGATGAAAGCCATGATTGAGGCAGGGGCCGCCGGTGTGCATTTCGAAGATCAACTGGCGGCGGTGAAGAAATGCGGCCATATGGGCGGTAAAGTTTTGGTGCCGACGCAAGAAGCAATTCAAAAGTTGGTCGCCGCCCGGCTGGCTGCGGACGTGCTGGGGGTGCCAACTCTGCTGATCGCCCGTACTGATGCCGATGCTGCTGACCTGCTGACCTCTGATTGTGACCCGCATGATAGCGAATTTATTAGTGGCGATCGCACCGCCGAAGGATTCTTCCGCACCCATGCCGGTATTGAACAAGCCATCAGCCGCGGTCTGGCCTATGCCCCTTATGCCGATTTGGTGTGGTGTGAAACTTCAACCCCCGACCTAGCGCTGGCTAAACGTTTTGCCGATGCGATTCATGCACAATTCCCTGGTAAGTTATTAGCTTACAACTGTTCGCCGTCATTTAACTGGAAAAAGAACCTGACTGACCAGCAGATTGCCAGCTTCCAAGATGACCTGTCTGCCATGGGTTACAAATACCAGTTTATTACCCTCGCGGGCATCCACAGCATGTGGTTCAACATGTTCGACCTGGCCCATGCTTATGCACAGGGCGAGGGTATGAAGCATTATGTTGAGAAGGTTCAGCAGCCAGAATTTGCCGCTGTTGAGCGCGGCTATACTTTTGCATCTCATCAACAAGAAGTGGGCACCGGCTACTTTGATAAAGTCACCAATATCATTCAGGGCGGCGAATCCTCCGTGACGGCATTGACTGGCTCGACGGAAGAACAGCAATTTTAACCCGCGGTTTGAATAAAAGTGTTTTTTATCATGAGCCTGCATATGCAGGCTCTGTTCCGTAGGGCTGGGGGGTTATCATGGCGGTAAAACTGGAACACTTAATCGCTCAGACAATTTTGCAGGGGTTCGATGCGCAATATGGCCGATTTCTGGAGGTCACTGCTGGCGCTCAGCATCGCTTTGAACAAGCAGAGTGGCATGCTGTACAACAGGCGATGAAAAAGCGTATTCATCTGTATGACCACCATGTGGGTCTGGTGGTCGAGCAATTGAAACATATCACTGACCAGCGCTGTTTTGATGTGGATTTTCTGACTCGAGTAAAAGAGATTTACACCGAGTTGCTGCCGGATTATCCGCGCTTCGAAATCGCCGAAAGTTTTTTTAATTCAGTCTATTGCCGGTTGTTCAAACACCGAGATTTAACGCCAGATAAATTGTTTGTGTTCAGCTCACAACCCGAGCAGCGCTTTCGGGAAATCCCCCGCCCATTAGCGCGCGAGTTTGCTCCTCAGGGCAATTTAAGCGGCATGTTGCAGCTGATGCTCAGTGATTTACCGCTGCGTTTGCCGTGGGAAGATCTGCCGCGCGATATTGGCTATATCGTGGCGGCCCTGCGGCAAAATTTTACTGATGAGCAACTCGCGGGTGCCCGCTTTCAAATTGCTAATGAACTGTTTTATCGCAATAAAGCTGCCTGGTTGGTGGGGAAAATGCGGCTAGCGGATGGGGTCTATCCATTCCTGTTGCCTATCCATCACAATGAATCAGGCGCGCTATTTATCGATACCTGCCTAACCAGCAAGGCAGAGGCCAGTATCGTGTTCGGCTTCGCCCGCTCTTATTTTATGGTGTATGCGCCATTGCCCGCGGCGATGGTGGAATGGCTACGGGAAATATTACCGGGCAAATCGACCGCTGAATTGTATATGGCGATTGGCTGTCAAAAGCACGGTAAAACCGAAAGTTACCGTGAATATCTCACCTTTGTTCATCAATCTAACGAGCAATTTATTATCGCGCCAGGGGTCAAAGGCATGGTGATGTTGGTGTTTACCCTGCCGTCATTTGATCGGGTGTTTAAGGTGATTAAAGATGAGTTTGCGCCGCAAAAAGAGGTCAGTCAGGCGCGAGTTTTAGAATGCTATCAATTGGTTAAAGATCATGACCGGGTAGGGCGAATGGCCGATACCCAAGAGTATGAGAATTTCGTGATTGATAAGCATCGTATCAGTGCTGAACTGCTGGCGGAGTTGCAGAAGGAAGTGCCGGAGAAACTGGAAGATTTAGGCGACCAAATCATTATTAAGCACCTGTATATGGAGCGGCGGATGACGCCATTGAATCTCTATATGGAGCAGGCAAATGATCAGCAATTGAAGGATGCGATTGAAGAATACGGCAATGCTATCAAGCAACTGGCAGCGGCGAATATTTTCCCCGGTGATATGCTGTTTAAGAACTTCGGCGTAACCCGCCATGGGCGCGTAGTGTTCTACGATTATGATGAAATTTGCTATATGACGGAGGTGAATTTCCGCGATATTCCGCCCCCGCGCTATCCGGAAGATGAGATGGCCAGCGAGCCGTGGTATAGCGTGTCACCCAATGATGTATTCCCAGAAGAATTTCGTCATTTCTTGTGCAGTGACCGGAAAGTGCGGCACTTTTTTGAGGAAACGCACAGTGACTTGTTCCACGCCAGCTATTGGCGAGGGTTGCAGCAGCGTATTAAAGACGGGCATGTGGAGGATGTTTTTGCCTATCGGCGGAAGCAGCGCTTCTCCCAAAGGGTTTTAAATTAACGGCGACTGCGCGTTGTCACTCTGAGATGGCGCTGCATGTACACTCCGGGGCACTCTGCGCTGGGCGCACTCAGATTGACTTAGCTCGCTACGCCTTGATTCGGGGGGAATATTTCCTTAACCGCGACTCCCACCACCATAAGATTGAGTAATTTCTTTTGCGGCATGAATAACCAGCGCGCCAAGTTCTGTGACGCGATCGTCGGTAATGCGCGATACTGGGCCGGAGATGGAAATTGCGGCAAAGGCTTCGTGGTGTTCGTCGAACAGGCAGGCGGCGATGCAGCGCAGGCCGAGAGCATGTTCTTCGTCGTCAAATGAATAACCTTGCTTGCGGATCAGGGCCAAATTTTCTTTCAGACTGGCTGGACTGGTGCGGGTGTGTTGAGTATAGGCATGCAGCCCTTTCTTATGTAAAAGCTGCACCAGTTGCTCGTCTGACAGGGTGGAGAGAAAAGCTTTGCCCGCCCCAGATGCATGCATGGGCAGCTTACCGCCAATCGGCGCTGACATACGCATCAGTGCGGTACATTGCACTTGGTCGATAATAATGGCTTGATAGTCACTGTGATCCAGTACCGCCAAGTTCACGGTTTCACCGGATTCATCCATTAAACGGCGCAACATCGGGTGAACCATAGCCAGCAAATTGCGGCTTTGCAAAAAGCTGCTGCCAACAATAAAGGCATGTGCGCCCATGGTCCAAAGGCCTAAATCACCCACTTGACGGACAAAACCTTGCTGTTGCATGGTAGTTAACAGGCGATGGGTGGTTGAGTTAGGTAAACCTGCCTGTTGGGCTAAATCTGTTAGCGCGACACTTCCTTGCGATTCGGAAATATATTCCAGTAATTTAAGTCCACGAGTCAATGATTGAACCTGACCTGTCGCCGCAGGGGTAGTTTGCGCGGCTGCCTTGGGTTTCTTTCCCCGTTTGATCGAAATAGGTAGCGCCATAAATCAGCCTCTTATCTATTATTATGGAATTCATTTTCGTTTTTCAATTATGCATGCAAACAGTCAAAAATGCTCATCCGATGAGTATGGCTTTCTACCTGAAAAAGTCTCAACTGTGACTGGACTCATTACATTGACAACTTGTGCTAGGATGACTGGCGGTCTGTTAAATGGCTTATTTTTGTAGCAAATGGATTTTTCAGCATATCTGATACAAATAAACAACAAAAGATGCATCGGATAATGGCAAGGCAACAGGGTAAAGAGGCGACAGT
Source organism: Yersinia sp. Marseille-Q5920 (assembly GCF_946902935.1). Classification (NCBI taxonomy): domain Bacteria; kingdom Pseudomonadati; phylum Pseudomonadota; class Gammaproteobacteria; order Enterobacterales; family Yersiniaceae; genus Yersinia; species Yersinia sp. Marseille-Q5920. The sequence goes on from NZ_CAMPQA010000011.1 coordinate 8,152, forward strand.
GGTGGATACAGTTACGAATAATAAGGTTAAGGAATTACACCAGCAATTAGCACAGCGGATTTTAGTGCTGGATGGTGGTATGGGGACTATGATCCAGAGCTATCGGCTGGAAGAGGAGGATTACCGGGGCGCGCGTTTTGCTGATTGGCCCAGTGATCTGAAAGGAAACAATGACTTATTGGTGCTTTCCAAGCCCGAAGTCATCATTGCCATTCACAATGCCTATCTTGAAGCCGGCGCTGATATTCTCGAAACCAATACCTTTAACTCCACCACCATCGCCATGGCGGATTATCAGATGGAGTCACTGTCAGCTGAAATTAACTATGAAGCTACTCGTCTGGCCCGAATCTGCGCGGATGAATGGACTGCCCGCACGCCCGAAAAACCCCGCTATGTCGCCGGGGTGCTGGGGCCGACCAACCGCACCGCCTCTATCTCGCCTAAAGTGAATGACCCTGCATTCCGTAATGTCAGTTTTGATCAGTTGGTTGAAGCTTATCGTGAGTCGACCCGCGCCCTGATTGAGGGCGGTGCTGACCTGATTATGATTGAAACGGTTTTCGATACCCTGAATGCCAAAGCGGCCACTTTTGCGGTTGAATCTGAATTTGAAGCTATGGGGGTGCTGTTGCCGGTGATGATTTCCGGCACCATTACCGATGCTTCGGGCCGGACTTTATCCGGCCAAACCACCGAAGCTTTTTATAATTCTCTGCGCCACGTGAAGCCGCTTTCTTTTGGCCTAAACTGTGCTCTGGGGCCAGATGAGTTGCGTCAATATGTCGCGGAGTTATCGCGTATCTCTGAATATTATGTCAGTGCGCACCCGAATGCTGGTTTGCCAAATGCCTTTGGTGAATATGATCTGGAAGCCAAAGAGATGGCCGAGCAGATTGGCGAGTGGGCGCGGGCAGGATTTTTGAATATTGTCGGTGGATGCTGCGGGACGACACCTCGACACATCGCCGCGATGGTCAAAGCTGTCGCTGGCGTGGCACCGCGGCCGTTGCCGGATATCCCGGTCGCGTGCCGTTTAGCGGGGCTGGAACCGCTGACGATTGATGCGAATACGCTGTTTGTTAACGTCGGCGAGCGGACTAACGTTACTGGCTCGGCCCGTTTCAAGCGGTTGATAAAAGAAGAAAAGTACGACGAAGCACTGGATGTTGCCCGCCAGCAGGTTGAAAGTGGCGCACAAATCATCGACATCAATATGGATGAGGGCATGCTGGATGCCGAAGCCGCTATGGTGCGCTTCCTTAATCTGATTGCCGGTGAACCTGATATTGCTCGGGTGCCGATTATGATTGACTCCTCGAAGTGGGATGTCATCGAAAAAGGCCTGAAATGTATTCAGGGCAAAGGGATTGTTAACTCCATTTCGATGAAAGAGGGCGAGGACGCCTTTATCCATCACGCCAAATTAGTGCGCCGCTATGGCGCGGCGATGGTGGTGATGGCGTTCGATGAAACCGGGCAGGCCGATACCCGTGAGCGTAAAATCGAAATTTGCCGTCGAGCTTATAAAATTCTGACTGAAACTGTTGGTTTCCCGCCGGAAGATATTATTTTTGACCCGAATATTTTTGCTGTCGCGACCGGGATTGAAGAACATAACAACTATGCGGTCGACTTTATTGAAGCTTGTGCTGATATCAAAGCCGAACTGCCGCACGCGATGATTTCAGGCGGTGTTTCCAATGTTTCATTCTCTTTCCGTGGCAATGATCCGGTGCGTGAAGCTATTCACGCGGTATTCCTTTATTACGCCATTCGTAATGGCATGGATATGGGTATCGTCAATGCCGGGCAGTTGGCTATCTATGACGACCTGTCGGATGAACTGCGTGATGCGGTTGAGGATGTCATTCTTAATCGCCGCAGCGACAGCACTGAGCGTTTGTTGGATTTGGCGGAAAAATACCGCAGCAGTAAAAGTGGTGAAGTCGCCATTCAGCAAGCCGAGTGGCGCGGTTGGGCGGTGGGAAAACGGCTGGAATATTCGCTGGTTAAAGGGATTACCGAGTTTATCGAGCTGGACACGGAAGAAGCCCGCCAGCAGGCCGAGCGGCCAATTGAGGTTATTGAAGGGCCGCTGATGGCGGGGATGAATGTGGTGGGCGACTTGTTCGGCGAGGGGAAAATGTTCCTGCCGCAGGTGGTAAAATCCGCGCGAGTGATGAAACAAGCGGTCGCCTATCTCGAACCTTATATTGAAGCCAGCAAACAGAAAGGCACCACCAACGGTAAGATCCTGTTGGCGACGGTCAAAGGCGATGTGCATGACATCGGCAAAAACATTGTTGGCGTAGTATTGCAATGTAATAACTATGAAATCATTGACTTAGGCGTGATGGTGCCGACCGAAAAAATTCTGCGTACCGCGCGGGAAGAAAAGGTCGATATTATTGGTTTGTCTGGTCTGATTACGCCGTCATTGGATGAGATGGTGAACGTCGCCAAAGAGATGGAGCGCCAGGGCTTTAATTTACCGTTACTGATTGGGGGGGCGACCACCTCCAAAGCGCATACCGCAGTTAAAATCGAGCAAAATTACAGCGGCTCCACTACCTATGTGTCTAACGCCTCACGCAGCGTCGGGGTGGTTTCAGCGCTGTTATCTGATACGCAACGCGATGATTTTATAGCAAAAACACGCAAAGAATATGAAACTGTGCGTATTCAGCATGCGCGTAAGAAGCCGCGCACACCACCGGTCAGCTTGCAGGCCGCACGCGCGAATCAAACTGTCATTGATTGGGCGAATTATACTCCGCCAGTGGCGCACAAATTGGGGGTTCAGGCGGTGGAAGCCAGCATTGAAACCCTGCGCAATTATATCGACTGGACGCCATTCTTTATGACCTGGGCGCTGGCGGGTAAGTATCCGCGCATTCTGGAAGATGAAGTGGTTGGGGAAGAAGCTAAGCGCTTGTTCGCCGATGCCAATGAGATGCTGGATAAGTTGTCAGCCGAAGATTTACTGCATCCCAAAGGGGTCGTCGGCCTGTTCCCCGCTAACAGTGTTGGCGATGATATCGAAATTTACCGTGATGAGCGGCGCGATGAAGTGCTGGTGGTTAGCCACCATTTACGCCAACAAACTGAGAAAACTGACTTCCCGAACTATTGTCTGGCGGATTACATTGCACCTAAATCCAGTGGTAAAGCTGATTATTACGGTGCCTTTGCGGTCACCGGTGGGCTGGAAGAGGATGCGCTGGCCGAGGCTTATGATGCTCAGCATGATGATTACAACAAAATCATGATCAAGGCGCTGTCTGACCGGCTGGCCGAGGCTTTTGCAGAATATCTGCATGAGCGGGTGCGTAAAGTGTATTGGGGCTTTTCACCCAATGAAAATCTGAGTAATGAAGAGTTAGTGCGGGAAAATTATCAAGGAATTCGTCCAGCACCGGGGTATCCAGCTTGCCCAGAACATACAGAAAAAGGCCAAATCTGGCAGCTATTGGATGTGGAAACTCACACCGGCATGAAACTGACTGAATCCTACGCCATGTGGCCGGGGGCATCAGTATCGGGTTGGTATTTCAGTCATCCGGACAGCAAATATTTTGCTGTGGCGCAGATTCAGCGGGATCAGGTTGAGGATTATGCCGCCCGTAAAGGGATGCCCGTCAGTGACGTTGAGCGCTGGTTAGCACCCAATTTGGGCTATGATGCAGACTGATAGTTAACTTAATGATTCGGAAAAGAAAAAGGAGATAACCGTATAGGCTATCTCCTTTTTTAATCACACTTTTGCTGAGTTATCTGGCTAATATTAGCCTCGAGTCACCCCGGCCATAGCATTTTTCTGTTCAGATCCGCCATGAGCACCAAGCACCGGCGTTTTACCGTCTTTCAAATCACTGAGTCCACTGCCAATCATTTCGGTCACTTTGGAAGAGGCCATTATCCTGGCTCCGCCCTCAGTGTGTTTGCCATTGATATCTTGTAACTCAAGGCCATGGGTTTCCAGTGTTACATCACTGTTCTGGTTAGATATTTTCCCGCCAATCAGTTGTGTTTTCCCACCAACTTTCAGGTTAACCGTTTCTTGACCGCTAATGGAGGATTGTTCTTCAACGGCTTCATTTTCAACGACTTCTACTTCAATTTTGCCTTTGCCATTGCCACCTTTGACAGACTCATTTTGTACTTTGTTTTTGACCTTGTTACCGACGGTTTTTGCGCCTTTTTGCCACCATTTATCTTTAGTTTCTTCCTCACTTGTTGATTCGTCCAAGGTCATTTTTTTGCCCTCTTTGGTGTAACTGAGAGTTTTGACATTATCTTCTTCTTTCGTGGTGAATTTGCTGGATATTTGGTCGTATTGCTTTTTGATTTTGTCGAACAGTTTGTTGGATTTGGTGTCTAGTTTTTTCTTGACCTTGTCTGAGCCGATTGGGCTGGAATCGGCCAATTGAGTGTTCAGACTGTCCTGTTTTCCGTTACTGTGACTGGCACCCAACGCGGTTGAGACATTGACTTTATGCAACTGATCTAAACGGCTTTCGACGACCAGATTACCGCCAACATTGCCATTAATATGCTCTGCTTTGAGCTGAGCCCCCGCCAGCATCAGATCTTTGGCGGTATGCAAATTAATATTGTCGCTGTTTATCTGGGTGTTTTGCTGTGTTATGGCATTCACATTATCAATGTCAACTTTAAGCTTGGCTCCGATATCATGGATTTTCTCATTACTTTTATTATCCGCAATTCCCTTATCATCTTTATTAAAGGTGCTGTTTTGTTGCGCATTGGCCTCTACTCCAAAGCTCCAGTTACTCTTATGCTCTTTGTCCTGAGCGGACTCCAGCAAAATACCGCCCTTATCTGCTGTTAGAGTGGTTTTTTGGCTATTGATATGGGTATTTTGCATGTGAATGGCTTGCTTATCAGCGCTGCCTGCTTTAACCGTCAATGCCCCGGAGCTATTGATAACGCTCCCTTGGTATTTCGTGGCCGACTCGTCTGTTTTGGCGACATCGACTTGCATACCTGCGCTAATTCCTTTGCCATTATCCGTGCCTTTACTTTTACTGATACCCGCATTGGCGCTGGCTGACCAGGTCATATCCTGTTTTGACCCCTGAGATTCAGCAGCTTTAATATCGACTTTGCCAGCAGCTGCCAGCAGAACATCACCCGTGGCCTTTTCTTTGCTGCCGAATGATGTGCCCGTCAGTGTTAGATCTTTCCCAGTATTCAGTTCAACCCCTTGTTGACCTTGAAGATTGCTGACTTGGGCAATAGACGTGCTGCTTTCGCCTTTACTGTGCCCACCGCCTAATCCGGCACCAAATTCTTTGCTGTTGGTGTTGGTGCCGAGATTCATTTTGGCATTAGCATCAACGTTATTATGGCTTTCACTGGTCAGGTTGGTGACTTGATCAAAACGAATATCGCCGCCCGCATTGACCGAGATTTTGCCATCCCCTGCATCCATATTGGTGCCTTGATAAATAGCATCTTCTTTAACATTGATATTGATACCATTTGCTGCGTTCATGCTGCCAACTTGCGCAATTTCACCTGTGACAAGCTGAACTTTAGATCCGCCTTTGCCTTTGCCATCAACGGTAATGTCTTTACCCGTGGTGGTATAAATTCGAATATCAGCGCCGCCAGAGGTTTCTTTGATGTGCTGTTCCACTCGATTAACCGCCGCTTCAGAAGTGTGGCTGGCGGCATTCAACGTGATGGAACCCTTATCTGCTTGATATTCAGTCCCTTGGTCTTTGACCGCGCCCGTCGCATTGATGTTAATGTCGCCGCCTTTGATTGATGTTCCGGTGGATGTGTTGCTACTGAGGCTGGTCTCTTTGGTTCCACCTTTGGCGTAAACATCCAGCCCGGCGTTAGGCCCACCGAACTCATCTGCGGCATCAAGCATGCCCCCTAAATCAAGCTCTTGTGCCTTTTCTACCATATCTTCAATCGGGCGGGTGACCTCGCCGTAGGCAATATTGGCACCATAACCGACATCGACTGTGGTGGTATTGGTGACGGTTTTTTCACTGTTTTCAGCGGCGAGATTATTAACATTGGTCGCATTGACGTTGTACGAACCATCGACCTGATGGTCACTTCCTTGGTTAGTGACATCTTTTGCGGCATTGATATTCAGGTTACCGGCGACCTGTGAACCCGAAACCACGGCGGTGGATTTATCTGTGGTAGCTTGCGTGTCTTCATAACTGACGTTGGCCCCGCTGCCCGCTTTATCCATCCCGCCGTCGTAATGAACATCAACACCGACAGTCTCTTTTTCTTTATTGCTGCTGAGGGTGTCCTGTGCTGCGATGAATGAGACATTTTCACCTTTAATCTCGGCATTACCTTGGGTGGCGGTCAGGTTTGAACCGGTAAATGTGACGTCTTTCCCTGCATCCAGCGTAATTGTGCCGCCCTCAAGGGTTGCGCCATGGTGTTGAACGCTCTCTGTTTTTTCACTTTCGCTGGTATGCTCCAGTTTAATACCCGCCTGGAACTGATTATTCCCATCATCACTGGTGAAGCCCTCGATGGTCAGCTTGGTCTTTTGCTCATCAATTTTCTGCTGTTCTGCCGCAGCTTTGACGTTAATTTCGCCCAAGGTTTCAATACCGAGTTCTCCGGCACTTTTTACCAAGCTACCAATCACATCGACATTATCTTTGCTGATGATTTTAAGATTGGTGTCTGAAACTAATTCACTGCCGGTGACTTTTTCATCACGATTATTGGCTTTGTGTGAACTGCCCGTAATATTAAAAGCAACCCCGGTGCGCTCATCAATTTTTGTGGTGGTGGTACTGATGGCATTATCGATTTTAATTCCGCCATCTGCCGCCTGAACATAACCATCTTTGCTGGCTTTGACTTTACTGCCAGTAATAGAAACACCTTTATTACCCACAACAAGAATATTACCGTCGGCGGTTATTTCTGAGCGGTGGCTGTCTTCTGCATTTTTATTGTTATTATTATGGTCTATCCCCCCCAACCCCATGTTTTGCTCATTTTTACCGTTTGAGATTTTTTGATCGCGGGTTTTTTGCACATTAATATTAACCTCATTAGCATTGATTAATAAATCACCGCCAGCAGCAGCCTTAATCCCCTTGGCGCTGATTTTCCCCTCTGCGGCCAGCCCCATATTGCCACCTGCTTGTAGCGTGGTTTTATTCAGTGTTTGGGTGTCAGTTTCATTATCCCAGGTTATATCTTTGATGGTATGTGCATAATCATGGCCTTTATCGTGGATTGAATTATTATTAATCACACTCTCTAATTTTAAGTCTTTCTTGGCTTTGATAGAGAGATTGTTACCTGCCTCAATAGAAGCTCCAGAGAGTTTTATATCTCCATTAGTTGATTGAAGAGAAAGGTTGTTCCCTGCAGTGATAGTGGTGCCAATATTTTTTTGTTGTTCAGATTTTTTATTGGAAGATTTATTCCACTTACCTATCCCCAAAAATCCATCAGCGCCATCTTTAGAACTACTCGATTGAGTATTAGTAATTTTTTCTGTACCTAATTGAATATTATCACCTTGCATAATAACGTTTTTACCATCAATGATGGCGGCATCAAGGTGATTATCTCTCTTGGCAACAATAGAAATATTAGAACCTTTAATTTTGGTGCGATCGAGTGTTTGTGTCGTCGAACCATTAGAAGAGGTTTCAATTATATCGCCTGAGGTGAAAATATCACCGGCGCTGATTGTTATATTTTCACCACTTAAGCTGGCGGGAGTAGGGTTATAATTCAATTCAGGATCGGAATCGACATCAAGATTAAGTCTGCCAGGCGTTGAAATCTCTATTGATTCACGGCCAGTATACCCTTTCGACATATTGACACCATTCCCCTCCGCAGTATTAATAATACGAATTCTGTTAGCCACCATACTGCCAAATATTTTACTGTCATATGCGACGCCAGTATAGGCGTCTGATTTGAGTATTTTTCCATCCGCACTGACTTTATTTTGGCCCAATATAATATTGATATTATCTCTGGAATCCATGCTTCCGAGCATATTAATGCGTGGCGCAATTAAATCCAGTGGCCCACCAAAAATTGCATAACCTTTACCAATATTCAATAGGTTGGTGTTATTTCTGGTATCAAAACCTTGTAGATTGCCCTGATCCACTAATGGATTACCAACCACCAATGAAGTCCGATTCGTATTAATAAAACCGCAGCCGTCACAGGTAATACCATTGGGGTTAGCCAGAATATAATCAGCTGCCATCCCAAAGACTTCTTGCTTCCCCAATAATAATGACGGATTACGGCTAATTACTTCATTCAGAATAATATTGGCCGCCTGACCATTTAAATTCTGGTTAGCACTTAATTGCCCTGCGAGTTGTGATTGACCAGAACTGAGGGAGTTATTAAGTACAGCCCCCGCGTTATTAACATTAAATTCATTATATTGGTTATGGGATAAACCGGAGGCCGAGGGTTTGACGATATTGACAACCGTAACCCCATTGACTGAATTAATCCCTGGGTTATGAGCGGGATCGCCCGCACCGACAATACCTGCGGCATAACAGGTGGCTACTGATACTGAAATAATAGCGACGGCTGCCGCCAGCTTTCCTGTCGGGGAGAGCTTGAACTTATTTTGTTTCATTTTACTTCTCCATTTTTCATATTATTTGGTGTTGATGAAAACGGGATTTCACTGGCAGCGGTTAATTAAAAGGAATAAGAGAAGCGCGCCAGAACTTGAACCGGATCTTTATTTTCTGATTTACCGGACAGCAGATGACCACGACTGGCTTCAATATCCAGTTTGATATCGCGGTAGCTAACATTGATGCCAGCACTCAACCCCATGGCGCTGCTCCAGCCTTGTGATGATTGCTGAATACGACCTATATCAGCCCCTAACCGTGGCGTTATAGTGGTGTTGCCGAGAGAGAAATTGCGCGACAGAGTATTTTGTAAATACCAACCTTTATCCGCAGATAAGGTATTGCGGCTAAAACCGCGAACAGCATTGCTGTCGGTGACACTCAACCATTCAACACCCGGCAAGCGGTCGTGGGTGTATTGGCCATAGAACTGATGACTAAACAAATAAAAGTCATCGAACAATTTGAAATATTGGTTGGAGGTAATGGTGGCTTTGGTTTTAGTAAATTGGCTATCTTGATAACTGGCTGACAAGTTCTGATCGGCACCCAACCACGATAATCCCTGTTCAATACTGAGATTTACATTGAATATGCCTGTGGGCAGGATATGCAGATGGTTAACACCTAATTCAAATATTGTCAGTGTTGGGCTGCTGACCGCGATTTTTTGGTCATTAAAATAGTTTTCGGCCTGTTTATAGGTCAATTGGGCACTTAAGCCATTAATCTGGTCTTGATCGCGATAGAAAACATAATCAGAACGTAAACCATGCTGTTGGGTTTTACCTTGTAGCTCGATGGTATTAAATTGTAATTGCACCGGATAAAGATATTCTGAATAGCTGGCAAAACCACTGAGCGTTAAGGCCCCATAAGGTACGGAATAAAAGAGTGAATAGGCACGGCTGTAGTTTTTTTGCGGGTTATCAGTGGTGCTGGAAATATTCAAACTGATGGAATCTGATAATCCAAACGGATTATCGAAAGAAAATGTATTTCGGCTCAGCCATTTCCCTGTGTTTTTATTACCATAATTATCGAGAGACGCTGTCAGATGCCAGGGTTTTGACCGGGTATTACTGATTTTTAGAATTGACCCGCCAGATTCACTTCCCGGTAATATGTCGACAGTAATTTTGTTGGAGGGGAGGCGATTAGCTTGATCTAAATTTTGATCGAGTTGTTTAATATTTAATGGATGACCCAACATATTGGGGAAAATAGTTTCACTATTTAATTCGGGATCATCACTTTCAATACTCTCAATAAAGCCCTCAGTGACATCCAGCCCGAGTTCTCCCTCGTCATCGGGGGGAATGAATCGGATACGCGCCATAATATAGCCGCTGCTAAGATAAAGTTGAGTGAGTTCTCGAGCCAGCAGATTGACATGTGCGCTATTGATACATTGATCGGGTATTGCGCTTAATGACTCTAAATCTGTTGAAGTCAATAAGGTAATGCCCTGAACATAGACTCCACTGATAGGGAGGCATTGTGCGTTATCCTCTAATTCAGGGGCGCTATTTTTGGGCGTATTTATCTCTGCTTCAGGCTGTTTAGCATGAGGCTGACGGCGCTCTTCTATTAATTGATTAATTTCATTACTGCTGTTCTGTAAATTTTGGCGTGATTCATTGATCGGAGAGGGAATATCCATCCCCGGAGTGGTATTAGCGTAGGCGCCGGTGCTCAATAAAAAACATAATGCGGTGCGTTTTTTGATCATGATATCTGTGGGGAAGAGCACTGACGGAATAGGTTCAGCTCCTCCATCCTTGAGTCAAATTTACGGGCAGCACTATTACCGTCCCTGATAAGTAAAAACGGCGGGGCGGCTTGGGAATTAAGTTATATTCAGGAAAAACTGAAATATAATAATTTTTTGATATTCGCAGACAGATAAATAATGAAATTTATAATTATTTAATTTCTATTCAGGTCAATACAGGATGTTATTGATTAAATTTCAACGGGAGGGGCACAGCAAGATAAAATGGAAGGAATAGATGCCCGTTGCTAGCGGGCATGGTGAATAGGCTGAATTACTCTTTGTCTTTATTTACCGGCTTACCTGACCAATAACCCGCCAGCAGTGAACCCGATAGGTTATGCCAGACAGAGAACAGTGCGCCAGGCAGTGCGGCCAGTGGTGAGAAGTAAATTTTACCCAAAGTGGCGGCCAGCCCTGAGTTTTGCATGCCGACTTCAATCGCCAATGTGCGGCAGGTTGACTCATCAAAGCCAAACAGTTTCCCGCCCCAATAGCCACTTAACAGACCAATTCCGTTATGCAGAATAACTGCAATAATTACCACGAAACCGACCGAGGCAATGTGGCTCTGGCTACCGGCAACCACGCCGCTGATGATGGCGACGATACAGACCATCGACATCGCCGGTAGGTAAGGTTCGATGCGTTTCACGGTTTTGGTAAAGGAGTGATGGACAATTAAGCCCGCAGTAATCGGGATAACCACAATTTGCAGGATACTTTTCAGCATCCCAATCACATCGACGCTGATGGTGGCATCAACATATAAACGAGTCAGCAGTGGGGTCGCGAACACTCCCACCAGGGTCGAAACCGCAGAGATAGTCACGGAGAGCGCGACGTCACCTTTCGCCAGGTAAATCATGACATTAGACGCTGTTCCGCTGGCAACACTGCCCACCAGTACCATACCGGCAGATAAATCCGGTGGCATACGGAACAGCATAGCCAGAATCCAGGCGGTGAGCGGCATGATCAGATAATGCAGGAAAGTTGCCGCCGCAACCGGTGCTGGGCGTGATAACACCCGTTTGAAATCATCCAACCGCAGAGTGACCCCCATCGCAAACATAATCAGCATCAGCAGTGGGCCGACATAAGGGCCAATGCCGATAAATGTTGTGGGGCGGAAATAGGCTGCGATTGAGAGCAGTAATGCCCAGAGAGGGAACAGCCGGGTGATTTTTACTAACATGAGGCGAGAGTCCTTAATCGTCAGTGTTAGAGATAAGAAAACCGGACGAAAGCGCCCGGTTTGTTTGTTATTGAAATAGTTTATTATTCAAAGAGATTATGATGCAGCGTTTGTACCACTTTCTCTGCATCATTACCCGGTACCAAGAAGCACAGATTGTGGCTGCTAGCTCCGTAGCAAATCATGCGGATATTGAATGGGTCTAGCACGCCGAACACTTCTTTGCCCACACCGCAAGCTTGCGACAAGTTATTACCAATAATTGCCACCAATGCCAGGTTTTCTTCCACTTCAACCCGGCACAAAGAAGAGAGTTCGGTCAGTAGCGAGCTGGTCAGCAAGCTGTCACCGGTTGATGTCGAACCGGTCGTATCCAGTGTTAGTGCCACACTGACTTCAGAGGTGGTTATCAAATCAACTGAGATATTGTGACGCGCCAAAATGTTAAACACTTCCGCCAGAAAACCGCGTGCGTGCAGCATATTCAGGCTATGCAGGGTCAGCAGAGTTTGTTTGCGGCGTAGTGCCAACGCCCTGAATAATGGCGGATTATAAGTTTCATTGCACACCAGCGTGCCGCCAGCTTCAGGATCTTTGCTTGACCCGACAAACACCGGAATATCACTGCGCACTGCCGGTAATAAGGTGGCTGGATGCAACACTTTGGCGCCGAAAGTTGCCATTTCAGCCGCTTCTTCAAAGGCGATTTTATCAATGCGTTTTGCGCCCGGAACCACCCGTGGGTCGGTGGTGTAAATCCCCGGAACATCTGTCCAGATATCAATCCGACTAACATTCAGCGCTTCACCCAGCAGTGCGGCGGTGTAATCACTGCCACCCCGGCCAAGAGTCGTGGTGCGGCCTTTACTTTCACTGCCGATAAAACCTTGCGTGACGATAATGGCTTGCTCAATACGCGGTGCTAACTGGGTCTGAGCCAGTTCAGACAATGCTTGGGTGTCCGGCTCGGCTCGGCCAAAACGGTCATTGGTGCGCATGATTTTGCGCACATCAAACCATTCCACCTCGACCTGACGTTGGCGTAATAGTTCGACAAATAGCAGGGTCGACATCAATTCGCCGTGGCTGACCAGTTCATCCGTCAGTGCCGCCGAAGTTGCCAGGCTAGCCGCTTCTGACAGCATGGCAATGTTCTCCAACATGCGGTCAATTTCTTCACGGATAACGGCGGGGTCAGAAAGTTTAGTGAGAATACTGTATTGAATACGGCGGATTTCATCTAAATGAAGGGCACGTGTTTCCTGTTCGCAACCATCGGCCAATGCGACCAACAAATTGGTAATCCCGGCTGAAGCCGACAAAATCACCAAACGAACATCCGGGTTCGATAAAACTACATCAGCACTGCGGCTCATGGCATCAAAATCAGCCACGCTAGTCCCACCAAATTTGGCGACGACAGTTGAGGACGCTGTGCTGCGAGTCTGTTGGGGATCAGTCTGCTGTTGTGAAGCCTGTCGTTGTGAAGCGGAAATCATCTAAAAAACCTCGTGTCAGATGCCATCTCGGGTAGTCGGCTGTATTTTTCTCTGTACAAGGAAATAACGGGTTATCCACTTTCTGTCAATGAAATGGCTATGAGGTATTTTCATATTTAATAATACGTTCCCTCATATCACTAAATTGATTGGATACTGGCCCGAATGTGAGCGGCTGCTATGATTGAAAGTCTTAAGATTATGATTAAAAGTCTGAAGATGGGCTGCCATTTTGAGAAAACAGGGAGCAGATCAAAAGTTGTTTCGAGAGATATTACCTATCGCAAGAAAAGAGATCTCAATCACAGGGTAACAGGATACAATCAGGGTATTCGTTTCATTAATCCTTAAGCCTAGAAGAGCGCCGCTATGAAAAATATTAATCCTAGTCAAACCGCTGCCTGGAAAGCGTTACAGCAACACTTTGAACAGATGAAAGACGTCACCATCAGCAGTCTGTTTGCCAAGGACGACCAGCGTTTTAACAAGTTTTCAGCGACTTTTGACGATCAAATGCTGGTGGATTTCTCCAAAAACCGCATTACCAGTGAAACCATGGAAAAACTGCAAGCTCTGGCCAAAGAAACTGATCTGGCGGGCGCAATTAAGTCTATGTTTGCTGGTGAGAAAATTAACCGCACGGAAGATCGCGCGGTACTGCATGTTGCTTTGCGTAACCGCAGCAATACGCCAATTGTGGTCGATGGCAAAGATGTGATGCCAGAAGTGAATGCGGTACTGGCAAAAATGAAACAGTTCTGTGACCGCGTGATTGGTGGTGACTGGAAAGGCTATACCGGTAAAGCGATTACCGATGTAGTGAATATCGGTATCGGTGGTTCTGACCTCGGCCCTTACATGGTGACCGAAGCGCTGCGTCCATACAAAAATCACCTGAATATGCATTTTGTTTCTAACGTCGATGGCACTCATATTGCTGAAACGTTGAAACCGCTGAACCCAGAAACCACGCTGTTCCTGGTGGCGTCAAAAACTTTCACTACCCAAGAAACCATGACCAACGCGCATAGCGCCCGTGACTGGTTCTTGTCTACCGCCAGTGATGAGAAGCATGTTGCCAAGCACTTTGCAGCATTATCGACCAACGCCAAAGCAGTCGGCGAGTTTGGTATTGATACTGACAATATGTTTGAATTCTGGGATTGGGTCGGTGGCCGTTATTCCCTGTGGTCGGCTATCGGCTTGTCTATCGCGCTGTCCGTGGGTTTTGAGCATTTTGAAGAACTGCTCAGTGGCGCACACGCCATGGATAAGCATTTTGCAGAAACGCCAGCAGAGAAAAACCTGCCGATTCTGTTGGCATTGATTGGCATCTGGTATAACAATTTCTTTGGTGCAGAAACCGAAGCTATCCTGCCTTATGACCAATATATGCACCGTTTCCCGGCTTACTTCCAGCAGGGCAATATGGAATCCAACGGTAAATATGTTGACCGTAATGGCAACCCGGTTGATTACCAGACTGGCCCGATTATCTGGGGTGAACCCGGTACCAATGGCCAACATGCGTTTTACCAGTTGATTCATCAAGGCACTAAATTGGTTCCTTGTGACTTTATCGCCCCGGCTATCAGTCATAACCCACTGAGCGATCACCACGCGAAGCTGCTGTCTAACTTCTTCGCACAAACTGAAGCGCTGGCTTTTGGCAAAACATTGGATGAAGTTGAAGCTGAATTTGCCGCTGCGGGCAAAACGCCGGAGCAAGTGGCTCATGTTGCGCCATTCAAAGTGTTCGAAGGTAACCGCCCAACCAACTCCATTTTGCTACGCGAAATCACGCCGTTTAGCTTAGGGGCCTTGATTGCGCTGTATGAGCACAAAATCTTCACACAAGGGATTATCCTGAATATTTACACCTTTGACCAATGGGGTGTAGAGCTGGGTAAACAACTGGCGAACCGCATTTTGCCAGAACTGGCAGATGACCAAGAAGTGACCAGCCACGACAGTTCTACCAATGCGTTGATTAACCGTTTCAAGAACTGGCGTTAAGCTAACGGGCTAAGCTCCTTGATCCGCGCTTATTAGCCCCTTACTGATGTAAGGGGCTTTTTTTCGGCCCGGATTATTTCACCTACTTTCAATAGGATTATTTATGGCCAAAAATTCGCGCTCACAGTGGATAGCCAAGAATCTACAGCGTTTACTGAATGTGGGGTTGATTGCATTGGCCGCTATTTTGGTGGTCTTTCTGATAAAGGAAACCTTTCATCTTGGAAAGGTACTCTTCGTCAATAATCAGGATGCGTCTTCTTACATGCTGATTGAAGGGATTGTGATTTACTTCCTGTACTTCGAATTTATTGCGTTGATTGTTAAGTACTTTGAGTCCGGTTATCACTTTCCATTGCGCTATTTTATTTATATCGGGATCACTGCGATTATCCGGCTGATCATTGTCGATCATGAAAATCCGATTGATACGCTGATTTATTCCGGTTCGATATTGCTGCTGGTGGTGACTTTGTATTTAGCCAATACCGATCGGCTAAAACGCGAATAAAAATGGCGGCCATGATGGCCGCCCTAAAGACACAGAACCAGAGAATTAAAGTACAGCAAGTCAAGCAGCGGCATAAACGTACGAAAACGTTAACCTTTCACGCCACCGGCCGTGAGACCCCCGACCAGCCAGCGCTGTGCTAGCAAGAAGACAGCGGTGATCGGAATGGCCGATAGCACGGCGGCAGCGGCAAAATCACCCCATAGATAGTTTTGCGGATTCAAATACTGCTGCATACCCACCGCCAGGGTGTAACTGTTCACGTCCCGCAACAATAATGAAGCGACCGGAACTTCAGTAATGGCGGCAATAAATGACAGGATAAAGACCACGGCTAAAATCGGCACAGACAGCGGCAATAGCACCAGTCTGAAAGCTTGCCATGGTGTCGCGCCGTCCAAAGCTGCGGCTTCTTCCAGTGAGTTATCAATGGTTTCGAAATAACCTTTGATGGTCCAGACGTGCAGGGCGATCCCGCCCATATAAGCAAAAATCACCCCGCCATGAGTATTTAACCCGATAAATGGCAGATATTGTCCCAAGCGGTCAAATAAAGCATATAGCGCGACCAAAGACAGTACCGCGGGGAACATTTGGAAGATTAACATCCCTTTCAACAGGCTGCTTTTGCCGCGAAAACGCATGCGGGCAAAGGCATAAGCACAGGTGGTAGAGAGGGTAACAATCCCAATTGCGGTGATAACCGCAATCTTGATGGAATTCCATAGCCACAGCATCACAGGGAACGGCGGCGGTGTCACACTGCCATCGGCGTGTGTCACACTCATACCCAGCGCCAGCTTCCAGTGTTCCCAAGAAATCTGATCGGGAATCAAGCTGCCGGTGGCGAAGTTGCCGGGCCGCAGCGAGATGGTAATCACCATCAGTAGCGGGAACATAATCAGCGCGATAAAGCACAGCATCAGAAAATGGGTGCCCCATAGACGCAAACGCTGGGATTTAGGTTGAACCATAGCCATCTGCATCTCCTCCTTAATCAAAATTCATTTTGCTGGCTTTCAAATTCAGTATCGCAAGTGCGCCTACCAGGATGAAAATCAGTGTTGCAATTGCCGCCGCCAGACCAAAGTCTTGCCCGCCGCCGCCTTCAAAGGCGATACGGTAGGTGTAGCTGACCAGTAAGTCGGTATACCCCGCAGGGGTAGTGGTGCCAATCATGTCTGGGCCGCCGTTGGTCAATAACTGAATCAACACGAAGTTGTTAAAGTTAAAGGCAAAACTGGCAATCATCAACGGCGTCAGTGGCTTAATCAGCAAAGGTAAAGTGATGCGGAAAAAGTTCTGGAATGGGCCTGCGCCATCCATTGCCGATGCTTCATACAAATCATCAGGAATCGCTTTCAATAACCCCATGCACAGAATCATCATGTAAGGGTAACCGAGCCAGGTATTGACGATCAGTATCATGCTCTTGGCGGTGATTGGGTCACTAAACCAGGCCGGTTTGATGCCAAATAAATGGTTTAGCATCAGGTTAATTTCACCGAAACTTTGGTTAAATAACCCCTTGAAAATCAATATTGAAATAAACGCGGGCACCGCATAGGGCAGGATCAGCAATACCCGATAAACGGCTTTGCCTTTCAGGGAATCCCATTGCACTACACAGGCCAGCACCATACCCACCGCCACTGTCAGCACGACCGTCAGCAATGAGAAAATAATGGTCCAGATAAATATTGAGATGAAAGGCTTCTGAATGCCTTCGTCATGCAGCACTCGTAGGAAGTTTTTCCAGCCAATAGTGACGGTAAAACCGGGGCTGAGTTTTTCATTCTCCCACTGCCCGTTAGCATTGATAGCCTGATAGAAACCGACATCAATATTTGGCCGGTAGATCACGCCAGTCTGCTGATTAATCAATTCCTTACCGTCAGCACCGAGCTTATAGAGCGGGCTGGTACCGGCGAATTGGCGCAGTGAGCTCATGCGCAGTTCACCGCCACCAGGCAAGATTGCCACCAATTCACTAAGCGCCTGGCGATTTTGGGTAATAATTCGCAAGGAAGCTTGTTCAGCGGTTTGCTCTGTGCTGGTTGGCACAACATTTATTTTTTGCTCGCCGGTGGTACTCAGGTTGAAAGGTTCAGAAACCAGGAGGGTATTATCATCCGGATTAGTGAGCTGTAACCGCCATTGGTCATGACTGGGATAAAGACCAAAAGTATAAGTTTTGCCAGTCTGGAACTGCCGGTCCATCAACACGGATTGGGCGCGTTCAAAGGTTAACTGGTTGGTACTGCTGTAGTTGGTAAAAGCGATGGCGATAGTGCAAATCAATGGGAACAGTACAAACAGCCCCATCCCTGCCACGCCGGGATAAACATAGCGCCAGGCATAAGCGCGGCGGTTAGCGAAAACATACAGCCCCAGACTCACCAGAATCAGCGTCACGATGGCAAAAAGATATTCACCTTGAGCATACATCAACACGATCAAATAGCAGGTGAATAGACTTAATGTGCCGATAATCAGCCATTTAAGTACATCACTTTGCCACCAGGCGGTTTTCTTTTTACGGCTTTCGAACTCGGTGTGGGATAACTGCATAATGGTCCCTTAATCTTCTTCTATTAGCGACTTCTACAACTGAAAACTGGGTCGGGGCGCGGCGAACCGCCCCCCTTTTGCAGGTGAAACTGTTATTTGACGATACGTGTTGCTGCATCGTTCAGTGCCGCTTCTACCGTTTGACGCCCAGTGATGGCGTTCAATACCGCACTGCGGGTTGCATACCAGAAGGCCGCCATTTGCGGAATATTCGGCATGATTTCGCCTTTAGTGGCGTTATCCATGGTGGCCGCAATCCGCGGATCTTTTGCCAGTTGCTCTTGGTATGAAATCAATGCAACCGCGCCCAGAGGTTTGTCTTTATTGACTTCAGCCAGGCCTTGGTCAGTTATCAGATAGTTTTCCAGGAATTCAGTCGCCAGTTCTTTGTTCGGGCTGGCGGCGTTAATACCGGCGGTCAGAACACCGACGAACGGCTTGGAAGGTTGGCCGTGGAAGGTTGGCAGTAAGGTCACGCCGTAGTTGATTTTGCTCTTATCAATGTTGGACCATGCCCATGGGCCATTGATGGTCATCGCGGTTTCGCCTTTGTTAAAGGCCGCTTCTGCGATGGAATAATCAGTATCGGCATTGATGTGTTTATTCTTCACTAAATCGACAATAAATTGCAGACCGGCTTTCGCACCGGCATTATTCACACCGACGTTTTTGACGTCATAGACACCGTTTTCAGATTTGAATGCATAACCGCCGTCAGCGGCGATAAGTGGCCAGGTGAAGTAGGGTTCTTGTAGGTTCCACATAATAGCGCTCTTGCCATTGGCGCGCAGTGCGGTATCCAGTGCAGGGATTTCTTCCCAAGTCTTCGGTGCTTCTTTGACCAGGTCTTTGTTGTAAATCAGCGACAATGCTTCGACCGCGATAGGGTAACCGATCAGCTTGCCATTAAAGCGAACAGCATCCCAAGTGAACGGGAACAGTTTATCTTGGAAAGCTTTAGACGGGTGCAGTTCGGCCAGTAAGCCTGATTGTGCATAACCACCAAAACGGTCATGTGCCCAGAAGATGATGTCTGGGCCATCGCCAGTGGCAGCCACTTGCGGGAATTTTTCTTCTAGTTTATCTGGGTGCTCGATAGTGACTTTGATGCCGGTATCTTTCTCAAATTTCTTACCGACTTCTGCCAGCCCGTTATAGCCTTTGTCGCCATTGATCCAGATAACCAACTTACCTTCTTCAATTTTGGCAAAAGCAGAGGAAGAGAGCACCAGCGTGGTTAGCGCTGAAAGGGCCAAAACACGTGCGGTCTTACCAATGCCGGATTTTGTGAAGCTGCGAGTCATAATCCAATCCTTTTATCCAATTTTGTGGGTACCGACTTTCTTGTGAGTCATTACATACATTTATTTATTACAGGGACTAATACATTACGCTGACATATTGAGTCACAACTGGATACACCATCATCCTCCCCCTCTCTACGCCCCCCAATGAGTTATTGTGACCCACTTAACACTGCTGCCTATTCTGTGGTGTCAGACACAATAATGTAGGTCGAAATTTGCGTGACTGATCACGTATTTGTATTTGTGATGGAACTTCTGCTCCCTAGGGTCGTTCTTTCATCCTCCCATCTCCTCCCCCATGAAAAACCTTGTTACGGATGATTACCAAATAGTGACACTCCCGCATTATCGGCAACATTGAAAAGCGGCACCGTCATTGAAACAGCATCGGTACCCTTGAAACTCAGCATCTTTGCTATGCGTTCACCAACAAAACGTGGTTGTTCGGTTAATTATTACTCAGCCAGATCAGGACGTTGCAGCGTTAAACAACGTGCGGCCCTATACTCAGGCCGCGACGTCGTCCGGGGCAACCTTGTGCAAGCATGGCGGTACGGCGCGCTGCAAGAGAGTCATCAGGGGCTGGGAGTCATCGACGGGTCATGCCGGAATTTGCTTCCGCCATTTTTCTTCAGTCAGGTTCATATGAAAAGTTGTTTGCGTAAGCAAAGGAGTAACAGATGGCTAATGTAACGCTGAGCGGCGTTTATAAAGCCTTTGGTGAGGCTGTGATTTCCAGAGACATCAATTTGGAAATTGATGACGGTGAGTTTGTGGTATTTGTTGGGCCATCTGGCTGTGGCAAGTCAACGCTGCTGCGGATGATTGCCGGGCTTGAGGACATTACCTCGGGTGAGTTGTTGATTGGCGGTAAGCGGATGAACGAAGTGCCGCCGTCTGAACGCGGTATCGGCATGGTGTTCCAGTCATATGCGCTTTATCCCCATTTGTCTGTGGCAGAGAACATGTCTTTTGGCTTGAAATTGGCCGGTGCGAAGAAAGCGGAAATTAACCAGCGAGTGAATCAGGTAGCTGAAGTGCTGCAACTGGCTCACCTGTTGGACCGCCGACCTAAGGCTTTATCAGGTGGTCAGCGTCAGCGTGTAGCGATTGGCCGGACTTTGGTTGCAGAGCCGGACGTTTTTCTGCTCGACGAACCACTTTCCAACCTGGATGCGGCGCTGCGGGTACAGATGCGCATCGAGATATCGCGCCTGCATAAACGCCTGCAACGCACCATGATTTATGTCACCCACGATCAGGTCGAAGCCATGACCTTGGCCGACAAAATTGTGGTGTTGGATGCGGGCAATGTGGCGCAAGTCGGTAAGCCACTTGAGCTGTACCACTACCCAGCTAACCGCTTTGTTGCGGGCTTTATCGGCTCGCCAAAAATGAATTTTTTACCGGTGAAAGTGACTGCCGTTGAACCTCGTCAGGTACAGATTGAACTGCCAAATCCAAATGGTCAGTTAGTGTGGCTGCCGGTCGAAGGTGACCAGGTTCAGGTCGGCGCAAATATGTCTTTGGGTATTCGCCCGGAACATCTGCTGCCAAGCAGTGCCTCTGAAGTCACGCTGGAAGGCGAGATTCAGGTGGTAGAGCAACTGGGTAATGAGACTCAAATTCACATCCAAATCCCTGCAATACGTCAAAACCTGGTCTACCGCCAGAACGACGTGGTGCTGGTAGAAGAAGGTGCAACATTCTCCATCGGTCTACCGCCCTATCGCTGTCATCTGTTCCGTGAAGATGGATCTGCGTGCAAGCGGCTGTACCAAGAACTGGGCGTCTAGTTTCCACGACGTCAAGTGACGGCAAATGTTAAGCACGCATGCCGACAGGCAAATATAACAGGAGATTACTGATGATTACTCTGCGCAAGTTACCGATAGCACTGGCTGTTGCCGCTGGTGTCCTTTCCACTCAAGCTATGGCTGTTGATTTCCACGGGTATGCGCGTTCCGGTATCGGCTGGACGGGAAGTGGCGGTGAACAACAATGTTTCAAAACAACCGGTGCTCAAAGTAAATACCGTCTGGGTAACGAATGTGAAACTTATGCGGAAATTAAGTTAGGCCAAGAATTGTGGAAAGAAGGTGATAAGAGCTTCTACTTAGATACTAACGTTGCGTATTCCGTTTCGCAACGTGATGACTGGGAGTCCACTGACCCGGCTTTCCGTGAAGCCAACGTGCAGGGTAAGAATCTGATTGAAGCGTTGCCAGGCTCCACCATGTGGGCTGGTAAGCGCTTCTATCAACGTCATGATGTTCATATGATTGACTTCTATTACTGGGATATTTCAGGCCCAGGTGCTGGTCTTGAAACTATTGACCTGGGCTTTGGTAAGTTATCTGTCGCTGCGACTCGTAACTCAGAATCGGGCGGCTCAAGTGCTTGGATCAATAACTCACGTAAAGATGCAGAGTATACGGTTAACAACGTATACGACGTGCGTCTGGCCGGTTTAGAAACTAACCCCGGTGGTTCATTGGAGTTAGGTTTTGATTATGGTCGCGCGGATACTCAAGAAGGTTACTCGTTAGCACCAAATGCTTCTAAAGATGGTGTGATGCTGACCGCTGAGCATACCCAAAGCATGATGGGTGGCTTCAACAAGTTCGTGTTGCAATATGCTACCGACTCGATGACGTCCTATAACACCGGTCACTCGCAAGGTACGTCAGTAAATAATAATGGCCACTTATTGCGTGTTATTGACCACGGTGCCATCAATCTGGCTGAGAAGTGGGACATGATGTATGTCGCGTTATACCAAGACATTGACTTGGATAACAATAACGGCAACACATGGTACAGCGTAGGTGTACGTCCGATGTACAAATGGACACCTATCATGAGTACGTTGCTGGAAGCAGGCTACGACAACGTTAAATCACAACATACCGGTGAACGTAACGGTCAATACAAACTGACTCTGGCCCAACAATGGCAGGCAGGTGATAGCATTTGGTCACGTCCGGCAATTCGTGTCTTCGCAACTTATGCCAACTGGGATGAGAAGTGGGGCTATAGCAATACAACCGGCGTAGCACAAGACGGCACTATTGGTACCAACAGCCGCGGCAAAAACAACGAAGTCACCTTCGGTGCGCAATTCGAAGCTTGGTGGTAACAGCAGTGATACAGCCGTCCTTTAGGGCGGCTGTTCTGTTTCGATGAGGCGGGCTGCGGCCCACCTCTAACCAGATAAAGCGATATACCCTAAATAATTCGCTAACTTTACCGACCTTGCCTGGCCCAGTTAGCACCGACGCTCAATGTATGAGGGTACAATAATGAAAAAGAATCTGCTGACACTCTGTCTGGCATTGGCTCTAGGGGTCACCGCGCCTCTGGCGGTGCATGCGGAGCAAACTATTTCTCCGGCGAATGTCTCTATCGCGCCAACTATCAGTACTGCTACTTTACAACAGTTGCCTTGGCAGCCTTTAGTGCCACCGGCGACGCAAGATATCAAACTGACTACTGCCAGCCCGCAAATCTCTCAGGGGAATGTGGAAGGGGCGGTGGCCGCTTTTGCTTTACCTGCGGATCGTGGATCGATGGAGATCACGCTCAGCAGCTTAGTCACTGATAACCAACTATTTTCCCCTAGCGTATTGGTGTTAGACGAACAAATGCGCCCAGCGGCTTATTACCCGTCCAGCTATTTCACTTATGAAAAAGCGGGCATCATGACCAGCGACCGGCTGCAAGGTGTGATGAAACTGACCCCAGCATTGGGTCAAAAACAAATCTATCTACTGGTTTACACCACCCGTGATGACTTGGCCAAAACTACCACGCTGCTGGACCCGGCCAAAGCTTATGCGATGGGCGTGGGTAATGCGGTGCCGGATATTCCAGACCCGATTGCTAAACATACTCCGACCGGTAATTTGAGAATTAAAGCGACCGCTGAGCAAGGTTTGGGCAACGTGATGATTGGCTTGATTCAATCAGCGCCAGCTTCGGCTCCTGTCGTGGTGGGCAGTGCTGTGCAACCTATGGCAGCCGCAGCGCCTACACCGACAAAACCAGCAGAGCCAATGCTGAGCGAGACTGAAAACTACTTCAACCAAGCGATTAAAGACGCGGTGAAAGCCGGCGATGTCGATAAGGCGCTGAAATTGTTGAACGAAGCGGAACATTTGGGCTCAACTTCAGCCCGAAAAACCTTTATTGGTAGTGTAAAAGGCAAGGGGTAAATCCCGGCACTGCCGAATATGGCTGGATGATTGGTGTGCCTTGGCACACCTTTTTTCGTTGGGTCTTATATACGGCTACTGCCGCTCGCGATGCCTCGTTTTGGTTAATTCTGTTTTAAACATCAAACTCATTCATTTCTTCACTAAATACTTAATCTTCCTCGCGACGAATAATCAGTTGCCTTAGTCTGTCGGCTCGCTAGAGAGACAAAAGATAAATAATAATCTACAAGTCCTGTCATTGAGCCGGTAGCAGTATCTTGGATTAGCTACCGGAGAGTCATAGTTAACGACTCTTCTTGTTCAAGTATTCAATTAAAGGAGTTAATTGATGTTCAAGAAAACTCAATTTTGCCTATGGATTGCGGTACTGCCTTGTTCAGCCCCGTTTGCAGAGGAAAACCATTCCCTCGCCCCACACACGACTATCAACCAACATGCTGATTTTATTGGACTCCCCGTCAAAGTAACGGCCAGAGATCATCTGGTATTGGAACAAATGGCAAAAAACCTGCCCAACGTAAATTCTACTGCGGAGCCGGTATTTCGGCAGGCAATGCAATTAATTGATAATTCTCGAAAAATGGATCAGAAAATGTGGGTTCAGCAATTCCCTCAAATCAGCGATGCTCGTGTGGGCAGAATTGTTGATCTTTACTTGCAACTCTATGATGCAGAAGATGTTGAACATGCGGATAGTTTGGCTGGTTTACTGAATTTAAGACCGGGATTGACTGCAGCCCAAGGCTATGAAAAAGCGCGCGTTATCAGTTTAGAGCGGGAAGTTCTTTTTAAGTTATTCCAAAAAGGCCTGACTCTATCTACGGAAGAAGAACTCACTCCGCTCGCCGCCCTGAGCCTTGTCTGGTGGCTGCATCAAGAGAGTCAGCCCACTCTGGCTGAATTATCTGCTGCAATTTATCGGGCTGAATATAAAGAAATCCGTATGCAGGCGACAATACTTTATAACCATTCCCATTATGGTCATCGCTATGGTGATATCGCGGGTATTCCGGCTACGGATTTGGACAATTGGGGCATGGGCCAACTGGATGAACCGGCGCAGCCGGTTTTTAGCGCCAGTAAGGCGTTAAGAGTCATTTATGAAGGGATGAGTGCCCCTCCTGCGATAGTGCAATCGCCGGCGGCTTATCTTGCCAATGGATTTGCACCGAAGAATGCCCAAGGCAGTTACCTAACAGACCAACTGCCAGAGATGATTTTGCAAGGATGCAACTTGGTTGGTTTTGATACGTGCAGCCAGCAGGATTTTACTCAATTTCTTGCTCTCCAACATCCCGTCGGCAGTCTGGCATTTTCGCTAAAAACCACACTCAATTTACATTATCAATTACAAGGTAAAAACCTTGATGAACTGGATGGAAAGGATACTGAGCAGTTGTATGGTTTATTGGTCGAAGAAGAAATACATTTACACCAAGCTGGCGGGGTGCGCTACAGCCCGACAGTTATCTTCCTCTCTCATTTCAGCCAGTCGAATGAAGTCGAACCCCTAACGGTCGAACAAATAGCCCGCGCATTCAAACCTATTGCGGGAGACATTGATGCGTCTGATTTGCCCGATTTGGCGCAGAGTACATTTATTCGACTCCAACTATTGGGTGACAACATTATTGATGGTGCAGCGATTGATTTGGAACAAGAAAGATTTGTGTCGGACCTCAAAAGTCTTGAGCCCTTTTTTGCGCTAAACCCACCGCTATATGCTCTGACACAGCGCGGATTGTATAAAACTGAGCAACAAAAAATAGCGCGACAATTGGATTATCTCGACATGCGTTTGGCCTATCGCCATCCTCCCGCCGCTTTTGATGAAGATCAGGCGATAAGAGAAATCCTGAGAGAAAAGGGTGTCAGAGACATTTATTTCCCTCGGCAATATACCTATCGGCGGGATCTCCAGCATGGCTTTCCACAGAAAGAATTTGATTCACCTGTAGATGAATTTAAACGGCGGCGAAATGCCAGCAATCACTTTGTTGCCAATATGTCGATGCCGGGCAATAACGGCAGGCCGATTAATGTGTTTGATACGCTGGATGCGAAAAAAGCCCAATATTATGCTCACATCAAAGCTCATCCGGCACTTCGCGCGCAAGCTATTGAAGCATTAATTAATAGCGGAGAGCGGCCAGAGGGCAGTCGACTGCAACATAAAATCAATGCGTTTGCCGAAGACTATCAGCCAGAATCTGAAAACACGCGTTTTTGGGGCAATGCCTGGACATCCTTGGAAAGTCATTGGGTTTGTAAAGTACCGCTACCGAATCCGATGTGCACCATCGCCAGAGTTGAGGCCCCGCGTTATCGTAATGATAAGGAAGGTATGGCGGCAGGGATGTCAGCAATGGTAATGGAGGCGGGCCAGTTGAGGGGCATGGAAAGGGGAGTTAAAGTGATGGAGAATCCCCCGCAGGGTATAAAATCATTTGAGGCTTCTGAGCCCGCCCCAAGTATCACTGAAGTGAACCGCCAGATGATTCAAAGCCCGCGTGGAACAGAAATTGAAGTGCAACAGGTTCGGCTTAAAGACCCGTCAGTATCAGGCGGAGCACGTCAAGCTTGGGTTCGGCAGGGGGGGAGCGGTGCCTATTGGGAGGTCGATTTAGCCACCGGTCAGGACTTGGGTGTTGTCCTGAAACAAGGCCCTGAATTTATCAAACAGGGCAAGCTATTGGGCGGCGGCGCGGGGCAATCAAAAGGTTCTAGCCTTGAATTTAACCCTGAAATAAAGTTAGGTAAAAGAATTGGTAGAGGCATGTTTGGAGATGTTTACCTTGACGTCAATAACCCGGGTTTTGTTTTAAAGAAATTATTTACACGAGACAAGGTGCTGATTACCGAAGTACACACGAAAGAGGTCGAGTTTTTTAATCGATACTATGGCGAAGGTTCTGCTGAGATAATTAATGAAGGTAATCAATACTATATCAGAATGTACAGGGTGCCAGGAAAAACGCTAACAGAGATTAATACTAAAATTTTCCCGCCAAGTGCAAAGGGAAGATTTTTAAGCATGATGGACGATTTAGGGTATTACAACATCACCCATGATGATTTGAATTTTAATAATGTTTTATATGATGTAAAAACTAACACTTTTTACCCTATCGATTTTGATAACGCTTATGATGCATATTATTCACCAAGAGAGGAAAGCATCGTCAATCAATCTTGGGAAAGAAAGATGAGGTTCGACGATATTATAAAACATATTGAAACTCATACGAAAAACTAGCTTTTTACTTGATTTTATGGGGTGCAATAAAAGCGGCCTGATATCCCCCGGATACCTATTTTGCGTTACAATGGTGTTCTATTTACCAATTGCGAGGATGGATATTTTATCCTCGGCAAGGAGCGGGCCGTATGTCTACCGGCGATGCATCAATTTTAAAACCTATCCAATGGTATGCCATTGAGCAGCCAAATATTCCTGCTGACGTCGCTGACTGGCTAATGGAGTTGGGATCAATGACCCGGCGTTTTGAGCAACATTGTCAGCAAGTTCATGTCGAACCGCGACGGGAATGCTTTATTACGCGCCATGAGCTAGGGGAGGATGGCGAATATTTGCCGGCAAGTGAGCGCTATTGGCTGCGCGAGATTGTCTTATGTGGCGATAATGTCCCTTGGCTATTGGGCCGCACGGTTATTCCCGAGGAAACACTGTCTGGCCCAGATAGGGCGCTGGTGGATTTAGGGACATTACCTCTGGGGCGCTATTTATTTGGTGGTAATAATTTAACCCGAGATTATATTCAAGTAGGGCGGCAGAATGAGCTTTGGGCGCGCCGTTCATTACTACGGCTGTCAGGTAAACCCCTATTACTGACTGAAGTTTTTTTACCGGCTTCGCCGTTGTATTTGATTTAAGGGGTGGTGAGATTTTGGAGAGTGAGAAATTGAAGGGAAGTCATGTTCAGAGCAAATGGCGGGCTTATTGCCGTTTGATGCGGATCGATAAGCCCATTGGCTCATTATTACTGCTGTGGCCGACATTGTGGGCATTATGGTTGGCAGAGAAAGGTATTCCCGACACCAATATATTGATTGTTTTTGTCTTGGGTGTCTTTTTCATGCGCGCCGCCGGTTGTGTCGTCAATGATTATGCTGACCGCAATATTGATGGCTTTGTGAAACGCACCGCATCACGACCATTACCCAGCGGCCTCATCAGTGAGAAAGAAAGCAAAATCCTGTTTGTTATCTTGGTGTTGCTCTCGTTTGGGCTGGTGCTCACGCTCAATAACATGACCATATGGCTGTCACTGGCGGCATTGGCCTTAGCCTGGGTTTACCCCTTTATGAAGCGGGTGACACACTTGCCGCAGGTGGTGTTGGGCGCGGCTTTTGGGTGGTCAATCCCGATGGGGTTTGCCGCGGTGAGTGAAAGTTTACCGCTGGTTTGCTGGTTGCTATTATTAGCCAATATCTGCTGGACGGTGGCTTATGACACCCAATATGCGATGGTCGACCGTGACGACGATCTGAGGATTGGTGTTAAGTCGACCGCTATTTTATTTGGCCAGCATGACAAACTGATTATCGGTTTGCTGCAACTGGCGACATTAGTATTAATGGTGGTGATTGGCTGGCTGATGGATTTGGGGGGCGCATTTTATTGGGCCATCCTGCTGGCTGGCGCATTGTTTGTCCACCAACAGAAGATGATTGCCAGACGTGAACGTGACCCCTGTTTCCGTGCATTTCTCAACAATAACTATGTCGGCTTAGTGTTGTTTCTCGGGATTTTTATTAGCTATTGGCAATAAATACCCTGCTGGGAGACAGTTAAAAAAATGGCCAGATGATGAATCCGGCCATTTTTGTTTATGATTTTTGCTTAGCGCGACGAAGAATTAGTTATCTTCTTTATCCTCTGCCGCGGGTTCTGGCAGCAGGTTATTAGTTTCAGCCGGCATACTGACACTTTCAATCGTCAGCTTCACTTCCGGCGTCATCAATGCACTCAGCATATTGTAAACTTCCAGCGTATGTTCCTGAATCGCATCACCGCTGTCACTGATATAACCCTCTTCGCGCAAGGTGCCCACCAGTGTGGAGAACACGGCTTTATCGAAGAATTCCGGCGCGTTAATGCCATGCAGAACAGACAAGCGCTGCGCCATAATGCGGCTCTCTTTCTCCAACGCGCCCCGATTGATGCTTGGGTTCGCACTGAGTAACGAAAGGGTAATCGCATAGCGTTGCAGGGTTTCGCGCACCCCGGCGGCCAGTAATTGCAGCGGACGAATACGGGCCGGATTCAGCACCAATTCATTCCCTTTGTCGCAAATCAACTGCTGACGCGCCAGTTCATCAATCAGCGTGTCCAATGTCTGTGGTAATTGTTCTTTACTGTAATGCAGGAATAATTCAGCTTTCAGCATCGGGTAGATCATGCTGATTTGACGCAATAACTCGGCACGAGTGATACGCCGTTGATACATAACCATACTGGCAATGAGCGATGGCAATATCAGCAAATGCTGGATGTTATTGCGATAGTAGGTCATCAGCACGGCTTGTTCCCGTGGCAGGATGATAATGTCACCAATATTGTCTTTTTCCACCTCAAACTTATTCATATTCAAGGCGTGATTAAGTAACTCTTCCGGCGTCTTATCCGGCACGGTGACATCTTTTGCATAAGGCACATTGCGCATCAGTTGCAAGTAGCAATCGAGTTGCTCGAGCAGTTGCTCGCGAGTGAGTGAGCGCTGACGTGAAGCTAACAATGCCGTCGAACATAAGTTCATGGCATTGGCCGCCGCCGCATTGTTAATCCGAACCATAATCTGGCCAGCCAAATCATTCACTGCCGGTGTCAGCCAGCTTGGGCGCTGTGCTTCGATAGGGTCGATAGCATCACGCCACTGCGGCACATTGGTGTTCAGATAGGTGGTCAACGGGATTGGCTCACCAAAGTTGACATAGCCCTGGCCGAGATTACGCAGCTTGCGCAAGCCCCGCAGCATCTGCAACAGGCTCTCTTTCTCTTTGGTCGCGCCACGTAATTCTTTGGCGTAAGTTCCCACTTCCATCACATGTTCGTAGCCGATATAAATCGGCACTAAGGTGATTGGGCGCGAACCGCCACGCAACATGGCCTGTATTGTCATCGACAGTGTGCCGGTTTTAGGCTCCAGCAGGCGGCCAGTCCGTGAGCGCCCACCTTCAACAAAGTATTCCACTGAATAACCACGGGTGAATAATTCGCCCAGATATTCACGAAACACAGTTGAATAAAGTTTATTGCCTTTAAAGGTACGGCGAATAAAGAACGCACCCAGACGGCGGAAAATCGGGCCAGCTGGCCAGAAATTCAAGTTAATACCGGCAGCAATATGCGGCGGCACCAGCCCTTGATGATAAAGCACATAGGAGAGCAGCAGATAGTCCATATGGCTGCGATGGCAAGGCACATAGACGATTTCATGGCCATCTTGTGCCAATTGCCGCACGCGCTCTGCATTGTGGACATTGATGCCCTGATACAAACGGTTCCACGTCCAGCTCAAGACTCGGTCGGACAGACGCACAGCTTCATAAGAGAAGTCGGCGGCTATTTCTTCCATTAGCGTAATGGCGTTTTGTTGCGCTTTCTCGTGAGAGATTTTTTTGGTTCGCGCTTCATCGGCGACTGCTTTTTCAATTGCTTTGGACGTTAACAGTTTTTTGAACAAATCCTGACGGGCCGGTAGGCTCGGGCCAACCGCAGCTAACCGCTGACGCGAGAAATGCATCCGCGCTACGCGTGCCAATTTATGGGCGATGGTTTTATCGGTACCATGCTCACTGGCCATTCGACGCAGTGATACCGTGGTCGAAAAGCGCACAAAACTATCGCGGCCCAGCCACAATACAGCAAAGAATTTCTGCACGCCGTTTAGCACGCGCAGATGTGGCGTACCATGGCCTTCACGCCCCGGAGAGCGGCCAAACATCACCGAGACCGGCAGCATTTGGATATCCAGCTCCGG
Organism: Yersinia sp. Marseille-Q5920; assembly: GCF_946902935.1. Lineage (NCBI taxonomy): Bacteria > Pseudomonadati > Pseudomonadota > Gammaproteobacteria > Enterobacterales > Yersiniaceae > Yersinia > Yersinia sp. Marseille-Q5920. The sequence continues at coordinate 38,900 of NZ_CAMPQA010000011.1, forward strand.
ATTATTGCGATGCAGATCCAGATAATCGTGGAATAGCTTGACCGACTCCTGTTTCGGGGCGTAATAGCGAAACACCCGCGGGCCGTTATCGATAAAGACATGGCTGGGAAGGCTTACGCCATCGATTTCCAATGGAATCAATGGGTCGGGCAGATCCTGCGCCAGACATTGCGCTCGCAAAGTCAGCAAATCAGCCTTAGAATTGTAAGGTAAAACGTACAGAATAGGACGAGACGGGTCTAACCCTAACTCAGTCACAGGATCTGCCGGAATAACCTTGCTTTTTACCAACAGTTTAAGTGGTAAATTCAACAACTTATAATATATTTTACGCCAACCTGACATAACTACATGAAGCCTCTTGTTAGCAATTCGTCGCAAGGATACCAGAAAGTGGTTTTGAGATCTGTGGTGATGAGACAACAGAAAACGGCAAAAATCATCATTAACTTAAGATAAAGGCAATAAAATATGGCGAACCAATCAACAGGGTTAATCCGAATCTATAAAGCAGCGGGTTATTCTGTTAAAGGCTTAACCGCAGCTTGGAAAAATGAAGCCGCATTTCGGCAAGAAATGGTGGCCGCCATACTCGCTATCATACTGGCCTTCTGGCTGGATGTAGATGCAATCACACGGATTTTATTGATTGGCAGTGTTGTTTTAGTGATTATTATCGAAATCATTAATAGTGCCATCGAAGCCGTGGTGGACCGCATCGGCAGTGAATTCCACGAACTATCAGGCCGGGCTAAAGATATGGGCTCTGCCGCCGTGTCTCTGGCCATCTTGTTGGCGCTATTTATATGGATAACTGTGCTTTGGCAACATGCTGGTTAATCAATGCTGTTGATGTAAACAGTGATTAATCCCTGTTTTTATTCACTCTTTGGTTCCCAATACCTGCTTACCTGTATATACTCACAGCAAGACTGTATAAACAAACAGGGGGCGGAATGAAAGCACTTACTACCAGACAGCAAGAGGTTTATGACCTGGTGCGCGACCACCTAGCGCAAACAGGTATGCCACCGACCCGTGCCGAAATTGCGCAGCGTCTGGGGTTTCGCTCTCCTAACGCCGCTGAAGAGCATTTAAAAGCACTGGCCCGTAAGGGCGTTATTGAGATTGTTTCCGGCGCTTCCCGTGGTATCCGTTTATTGATGGAAGAAGAAGATGGCCTGCCACTGATTGGTCGGGTTGCCGCAGGTGAGCCGCTGTTAGCCCAACAACATATCGAAGGGCATTACAAAGTTGATCCTTCCATGTTTAAGCCGAGTGCAGATTTTTTGTTGCGGGTTAATGGGATGTCGATGAGAGATATCGGTATTCTGGACGGTGACTTATTGGCGGTACATAAGACTCAAGATGTGCGTAATGGGCAAGTGGTTGTTGCGCGAATTGATGATGAAGTGACGGTAAAACGTTTGAAAAAACAAGGTAATATCGTACAACTTCTCCCAGAAAATAGTGAGTTTCAGCCGATTGTTGTCGATCTGCGTGAGCAAAGTTTCACTATTGAAGGTTTGGCTGTTGGTGTCATCCGCAATGGCGACTGGATCTGATTTTAACGTTTATTTATATACCCTTCAATGGAAGGGTATATAAAGCATTTAATTCCTCTAATACTTAACTCAATCTAGTTTGAGAATATTCTGATAATAACTTATTAATTGCTGTTTTAACTGAAAATTACGAGTTTTTATTTCCTGTTTATTGCTATGATGACAGTGATTAATATTAACCTTACTTTAATTGTCAGTATCCTTTGCTATAGTTATTCATACGGTAAGCGAAGCAACAATATTTAATTTAAATTATGACTGTGAATAACTCATTTAAATTAAATTTGTTTTTAGGGAGTAAATATACTTACCGTGTTGAATTAAATAAACTGACGAATCTTAAGGTAACGGAGATATTATGAATAAAGATCAAGTCGACGGTAACTGGAAGCAGTTTAAAGGTAAAGTTAAAGAGAATTGGGGCAAGCTGACTGATGATGACCTGACCGTCATTGAAGGTAAGCGTGACCAGTTGGTGGGTAAAATCCAGGAGAAATACGGCTATCAGAAAGAGCAAGCCGAGAAAGAAGTTAAAGCCTGGGAAGACCACAGTAAATATCGCTGGTAACAGCGTTAAATGGATTTAAACTGATATTGATATAAATCTATCGGGGCTCTCATTTTTCAGAATGCATTTTATTAAATGGCACATTCTATTCGTAGAGTGATGATTATTTTAATGAGGATGTTCTGCTACTCCTGTATTTATATCGATATGGACACAAGGAAGTGTCTTATTTATACTTTATTACTCTCCACCTATTCTATATATTATGAACCGCATCCATTATATTGGATATAGGCGGTAAATTTTTTATAAGTGGGTTCCCTTCGAAACTGCCGCCTTTCTAGCGACAGTTTGATTTTATCACCAGAAGGTTATTTCTTTTTCGTCACAATAGAATGGTCGTGGTCACAATGTTCATGACTTTCACAGGCTTCAACTTCTCCACATTCCGCACATAAACCATGAGCCTCAACCACACTATGACGTAGGGTAAAACCCGACTGTTTTGCTAACAGCGCCAAGGCTTCTTCGATGCCGACTGTGGTGCGTTCTGTCACAATCTTGCAGCGATCGCAGATAAAAAGCGCAGAAGTATGAGTTGGTTCTTCAAAATGATGACACAACACATAGCTGTTCGCTGATTCTACGCGGTGAATAAACCCTTGTTCCAACAAGAAATCCAAAGCGCGATAAACTGTGGGTGGTTTTGCTTGCGGCTCAGAAATACGCAGCAGATCTAACAGGTCATAAGCGCTGATTGCACCGGGCTGCTGTGCCATTAATCGTAATACTTCAAGACGTTGCGGTGTCAGCCGGACGTTACGTTGTTGGCACAGGCTCTCCGCCTGGGCAAGCAGCTTTTCCTGATTGATAGGGTTCATCATATACATCCCGCAGCATTCGAATAGTATCGATTTTATCATATTTACTAATAATCGCCGATAGATGAAAAAATGAGGAGCCACGGAGTGTCAATATTTTGGCAAGTCGCAGCAGTTAGCGGTAAATTTTCACTCTTTGCGCTACAACTATCACTCAGGCAGTCATCGTAAAGTTCTATGTTATAATCCCTGATTCCTTCCCATTGTTTAGTTTGCTCAATAAGTAATATCAATGGGCAATTGATGCAGTCATAACCGATGAAACCACAGTAAATGCACGAAGCTCAGACTTTTTCCAGCACTCAGGCCGAAAAGCCAAGTTATCCCCTGCAACGTTTTTCCGTCGCGCCGATGCTCGACTGGACAGATCGCCATTGCCGTTATTTCCATCGCTTGTTAACTAAACAGACTTTGTTGTACACCGAAATGGTGACCACCGGTGCCATTATCCACGGCAAAGGGGATTATCTGGCTTATAGTGAGCAAGACCATCCCGTGGCATTACAGCTGGGTGGCAGTGATCCGCAGGCCTTAGCGCATTGTGCCAAACAGGCAGAGCTTCGTGGGTATAATGAAATAAATCTTAATGTCGGTTGCCCCTCTGATCGGGTGCAAAATGGCCGTTTTGGGGCTTGCCTGATGGCGGAGGCCAATCTGGTCGCTGATTGCATTAAAGCAATGCGTGATGTGGTTTCTATTCCGGTAACGGTGAAAACCCGCATTGGTATTGATGAGTTGGATAGCTATGAGTTCTTGTGTGAATTCGTGCAAACCGTCGCAGGCCGTGGTGAGTGTGATATTTTCACTATTCATGCTCGTAAAGCTTGGCTTTCAGGACTCAGCCCGAAAGAAAATCGCGAAGTACCGCCACTGGATTATGAGCGAGTTTATCAGCTTAAACGTGATTTCCCGGCACTGACCATTGCCATTAATGGTGGGGTCAAAACGCTGGCTGAAGCCAAAGAACATCTCAAGCATCTTGATGGGGTGATGATGGGGCGCGAAGCTTACCAAAACCCCAGCATTTTGACCCAAGTGGATCGCGAACTGTTTGATCCGAATGCGCCAGTGGTTGACAGTGTGAAAGCCATCGAAGCGCTTTATCCTTACATTGAACAAGAGCTGTCACGCGGCGCTTATCTAGGCCATATAACCCGCCATATTCTGGGTATTTTCCAGGGAATTCCTGGCGCGCGCCAATGGCGTCGTCATCTGAGTGAAAATGCGCATAAGCCCGGTGCTGATGTATCTGTGGTAGAACAGGCGCTAGCGCTGGTCATCCGCCCGCAGCACAGTTCACTGTAATAAATTAACTACAAGTTAGCGAAATTGACCATGCCTGCCTATTTCCCTGGCAGGCAATTTTTTGTCTATAAGTAATAAATTCAATATGTTATCTGCTTGCTCTGGGTTGGCACGTTTCTTGTACTGTATCTTGGTAAACCGTTGATAAAATCTCTGTCGAGATCACTGTGTAAGTGATGCATTTACAGGGGATTAAACAGCAATTAAGGAGCCAGCCATGTTAGAAATTTTCTTTGTTATCGGTTTTTTCATCATGTTGATGGCAACCGGCATCTCCTTGTTGGGTATCTTCGCTGCATTATTGGTGGCCGCTGCTTTTATGATGTTGGGCGGCTTATTTGTGATGATGATTAAGTTGCTGCCATGGTTGATTTTAGCCGTGGTGGTGGTCTGGATCTGGCGCTCAATGCAGAAACCGGTAATACGCCGCTACTGATTATTTTGCTTTCTTGCGGGAGTGATCACAGGCTGAAAGTTTAGTTGCATGAATTGTTAGGAAAACGTGTTTTTTCCTAAACGGGCTTGCTAGGATGCTACCCAACACGATTTGTTATCACATTTTCATCCCTGTCAGAGGTAAAAATAGCCGTATAAACGGCAGGTTCATTTAAGTGAACATGGCTCTGACAGAATACCTAGCCGTACCCCTACAAATGCATCAATGAAACAGTAAAATCAGAGCCTCGAATAAATAGAGGCTCTGATTCTTACTTTTATAGCGTAAGATAGATGATTAGATACTCAGTATATAAAATATCAAATAATTAAGAGTCAAAATATTGAATAATTTAATGACATAAATGAAAGGTTCAATCACTAATATTAAAGGTTAGTAAAAAATCGATTGTAGTTGGCGATAATATAAACTATTTGTGCGACAAATGCTTCTTGGGCCAACTTCTTATCTTCTTCATTTTGACATTTTTCTTTTACATCAAAAAAACTTTGTTGCATCAATTGAACGGTAACATCAGCAGATTTTTGAAATGCTGACATATTATTGTTTTTATTGAATTTATCAAGTAACAAATCAAATTTTTGATCAGCGAAATCTCGCAGTATTTGGAATTCTTCATTGTTAATTTTATTATCGCAATAAAAAGCATTCAATAGTGTTTTTATATCTCTATTAATTTCTGAATCATGCATAATTAAAACCTCAGTATATGTAATGAATAATGTTGCTTCAGTATTACACATTGAGAGTATATAGATAATGCAATCAGAGCAATTGGGCTTCAGTAGTCAGCGGTCTGAAAATAATAAAAAAATAACTTTTTAATAATTTATAATGGATAATAATATTTATTATCCATTATTGCAGCAGGAAATTAAGGGATCAACAGACTGGAGCCGGTTGTCTGGCGGCTTTCTAATATTTTATGGGCACGGCGAGCATCACTTAGCGGGAATTGTTGGGCTTTAGCAACATCCACACTAATGTCACCACTGATAATTAATGAGAATAGCTCACGGCTAGCACTTTCCAACTCTTGCCGATTAGTCACATAGGCGTTTAAGGAAGCGCGAGTCACAAACAGTGAGCCTTTTTGGTTGAGTATGGCAAGGTCTACCCCGGTTACTGGGCCAGAGGCATTACCAAAGCTCACCATCAACCCTCTGCGTTTAAGGCTATTAAGCGAATCCAACCAGGTACTTTTCCCAACCGAATCATATACCACACCCACTTTTTCACCATTGGTCAGCTCCGCCACTCGCTCGGCGATATTTTCGGTGCGATAGTTTATGGTGGCCCAAGCTCCCTTGGATTTTGCCAATTCAGCTTTTTCATCGGAGCCGACGGTGCCAATCAGTTTTGCACCCAAAGCTTTTGCCCATTGGCAGGCTATCAACCCGACACCGCCTGCCGCCGCGTGGAATAAGAATACTTCGCCGGGTTTGATTTCATGGGTTTGGCGTAATAAATACTGCACTGTCAGCCCCTTAAGAAAAGAGGCCGCAGCTTGTTCGAAAGAGATTTCCGCAGGGAGCAGGGCGATTTTATTCGCGTCGACATTATGGACTTCGCTGTAAGCGCCAAGGGCTGATTGGGCGTATACTACTCGGTCACCGACTTTTATCGTGTTAACCGCCGAACCGACTTTGGTGACCAACCCGGCAGCCTCACTCCCTAAGCCGCTGGGGAACTGTGGCGGTGGATAGAGTCCGGTACGAACATAGGTATCAATATAGTTAATCCCAATAGCTTTGTTTTCTACCTGAACTTCATGTGCCGCAGGGTTCACCGGCGTGAAATCAAGGTATTGCAATACTTCCGGCCCGCCAGGGATGCTAAATTGAATATGCTTTGCCATGTTAGCTCCTCACAATAAGTGTATTTTCACCTTACAGAGTTCTACACGAGGTGCCCACTTCTTGCTAATACCGATAAGTAATAGGGAATTCATAATTACCCATCGGGTATCATCGCGTATACTAGGCGGCACTATTTTCCTATCGTTACAATTATCCTATCGCAACAGAGGTAAAGAGCACTTTTCATGGCAGCAAAAAAACCAACCAACAAGATGACAGAGCCACGCGATCGCCAGATGGAAGGGCTGAAACTCCCGCCTCATTCGCTGGAGGCAGAGCAGTCCGTGTTGGGCGGTTTGATGCTGGATAATGAGCGCTGGGATAACGTCTCTGAGCGCGTAGCCAGCAATGATTTTTTCAGCCGCCCACATCGCCGGATCTTTACTGAAATGCAGCGCTTGCTGGAAAATAGCAAGCCGATCGACTTGATCACCTTGTCCGAATCGCTCGAGCAAAAAGGTGATTTGGATTCGGTGGGGGGCTTTGCCTATCTGGCCGAGTTATCAAAAAATACGCCAAGTGCCGCGAATATCGGGGCTTATGCTGATATCGTCCGCGAACGTGCAGTCGTCCGTGAAATGATCTCGGTGGCTAATGAAATTGCTGATGCCGGCTATGATCCGCAAGGGCGTAGCAGTGAAGATCTGCTGGATCTGGCGGAATCTAAAGTATTCCAAATTGCCGAAAGCCGCGCCAGTAAAGATGAAGGGCCGAAAAGTGTCGATCAGATCCTCGAAGCTACAGTCGCGCGGATCGAACAGCTTTATCAGCGGCCACATGATGGTGTTACCGGGGTTTCGACCGGTTTTACTGACCTCGATAAAAAGACCGCCGGGCTGCAAAAGTCGGATTTGATCATTGTCGCCGCGCGTCCATCAATGGGGAAAACCACCTTTGCGATGAACTTATGTGAAAACGCCGCGATGATGCAGGAAAAACCGGTATTAATCTTCAGTTTGGAAATGCCCGGCGATCAGATAATGATGCGTATGTTGGCGTCCTTATCACATGTCGATCAGACCCGCATTCGTACCGGCCAGCTTGATGATGAGGATTGGGCGCGGATTTCCAGCACCATGGGCATATTGATGGAAAAGCGCAATATGTACATCGATGACTCCTCCGGCCTGACCCCGACTGAAGTGCGTTCCCGTGCGCGGCGTATTTTCCGCGAACACGGCGGGTTGAGCTTGATTATGATCGACTACCTGCAATTGATGCGGGTGCCGTCGCTTTCGGATAACCGCACCTTGGAAATCGCCGAAATCTCACGTTCCCTGAAAGCATTGGCAAAAGAGCTACAAGTGCCGGTGGTGGCGCTGTCTCAGCTTAACCGTAGTTTGGAGCAACGTGCCGATAAACGGCCGGTCAACTCCGACTTACGTGAATCAGGTTCTATTGAGCAGGATGCTGACTTAATCATGTTTATTTATCGTGATGAGGTTTATCACGAAAACAGTGATGAAAAAGGGATTGCGCAAATTATTTTGGGTAAACAGCGTAACGGCCCGATCGGTTCTGTCCGACTGAAGTTTAATGGTCAATGGTCGCGCTTTGATAATTATGCCGGCCCGCAATACGACGACGAATAGTATCCCTTCGTACTTGAAGCCGCAGGGTTGTTAGCTACGCTCACGCACCCGAATCACTGACTTGTGTCAGTTCATCGGGATTTGTTCGCTTGCTGCCTACCTGCAACTCCAATGACATTGGGCATAACATCTATTAAGTATTAAGGATAAGAAATGAAAGCGGCAACAGCAGTAATCGACCGCCGCGCTCTGCGACATAACTTGCAACAGGTTCGGCGCATGGCGCCGCAAAGTCGCCTGATTGCTGTTGTGAAAGCAAACGCTTATGGCCACGGGTTATTAGAAACAGCGCATACCTTACAGGATGCAGATTGCTATGGTGTTGCGCGGATCGGCGAAGCGCTAATGTTGCGATCTGGCGGAATTGTTAAACCGATTTTGCTGTTGGAAGGGTTCTTTGCCGCCGAAGATCTTCCGATTCTGGTGGCTAACCGCATTGAAACCGCAGTACACAGCATTGAACAACTGGAAGCGCTGGAAACGGCTAATCTTTCTGCCCCCATTAATGTTTGGATGAAACTGGATACCGGCATGCACCGCCTGGGCGTGCGCCCGGAACAAGCGGAGGCTTTTTACCAGCGTTTAAGCGCGTGCCGCAATATCATCCAACCAGTCAATATTATGAGCCACTTTAGCCGTGCAGATGAGCCGCAAGTGGAGACCACCCGCCAGCAACTTGACTGTTTTGATACCTTCATCACCGGCAAACCGGGGATGAAGTCCATCGCAGCATCTGGCGGTATTTTGCTGTGGCCAGAGGCGCACCGTGATTGGGTGCGCCCCGGTATCATACTGTATGGGGTTTCGCCGATGGACGAACCCTATGCCAGCCACTTTGATTTGTTGCCCGCAATGGCATTGAAATCCAGCCTGATTGCGGTTCGTGAGCATAAAGCTGGTGAACCTGTTGGCTATGGCGGTACTTGGGTCAGTGAGCGGGACACGCGTCTCGGCGTGGTGGCGATTGGTTATGGCGATGGTTATCCACGCAGCGCCCCTTCGGGCACACCAATGTGGCTGAATGGCCGCGAAGTTGGCATTGTTGGCCGGGTTTCAATGGATATGATTTCTGTTGATCTGGGGCCGGACGCCACGGACAAAGTGGGTGACGAAGTGTTGCTGTGGGGGGCTGAACTGCCGGTTGAAAAAATTGCTGCACAGACCGGTATCAGCGCCTATGAATTGATTACTAAGCTGACCTCCCGTGTTGCGATGGAATATTTAGGCGAATAATAATAAGGTAAGCTGCATAAAGATACCCGCCGTAGACAATTATTACCGATAAAGGAGAGCAGCGCCGTGTTCCAAAATGTTGACGCCTATGCAGGTGATCCGATCCTGTCGCTGATGGAAAGTTTTAAAGCCGATGACCGCGCACATAAAGTGAATTTGAGCATTGGGCTTTATTACAATGAGCTGGGCGAAATCCCATTGATGCAGGCAGTAAAAGCTGCCGAAGCGCAATTGAGCGCTCAGCCACACGGTACACCGGTCTATCTGCCGATGGAAGGTTTGCAACCTTATCGTAGCGCTATCCAGCAGCTATTATTTGGTGCAGAACATCCTATGTTGGCACAGAAGCGGGTGGCGACAATTCAAACCGTGGGTGGCTCTGGTGCATTGAAAGTCGGTGCTGATTTCCTCAATCATTATTTCCCAGATTCGCAGGTTTGGGTCAGTGACCCTACTTGGGAAAACCATGTTGCTATCTTTAGCGGCGCAGGTTTTAAAGTGAATACCTATCCGTATTTTGATCATGACAAGCTGGGCGTAAAGTTTGATCAAATGCTGGCAACACTCCAGCAGTTACCGGCCAAAAGCATTGTGTTATTACACCCTTGTTGCCACAACCCTACGGGATCGGATCTCACTAATGCGCAATGGGATCAGGTGATTGAAGTGGCTAAGGGCCGGGATCTGATCCCGTTCCTGGATATTGCTTATCAAGGTTTTGGTGTCGGGCTGAATGAAGATGCCTATGCTATCCGCGCGATGGCGGCAGCAGAATTGCCCTGTTTGGTCAGTAACTCCTTCTCTAAAATTTTCTCTCTGTATAACGAGCGGGTCGGTGGTTTGTCTGTCGTGTGTGAAAGTGAAGAAGCGGCAGGCCGTGTATTAGGGCAACTGAAAGCCACTGTTCGCCGTAACTATTCCAGCCCACCCAACTTTGGTGCGCAAGTGGTTTCAAAAGTGCTGCACGACACTGAATTACAAGCACAATGGCAAGCTGAAGTAGAGCAAATGCGTTTGCGTATTATTGAAATGCGCAGCAGGTTAGTCGATGCTTTGAAAGCTTCATTGCCTAATCGTAATTTTGACTATTTGCTGCAACAGCGCGGTATGTTCAGCTACACCGGTTTCAGCGCAGCACAAGTGGACCGTCTGCGTGAAGAGTTTGGTGTGTATCTGATTGCCAGCGGCAGGATGTGTATGGCGGGCGTCAATCACAGCAATGTTCAGCGCGTCGCGGCGGCTTTTGCTGCGGTGCAGTAAGTCGAGCTTCTAGTTTCTAAGGCGATAGCGATATCGCCTTTTTTATTTGTTTTTTTCGCCACCTTTCCGCGACTTATCTCTATATCCCGCTTGTTTGACCCATGGCCAATGGTTGTATGTTGATTAAAGAATATACTAATAAATACGGCGGACGCATGCCAAACGATCATTCATTGCTCACAGTAAATCTGTTGTCATAGGCGCAAGCTAGTCACTAAGAATATGTCACTGATGGCATGTATCACTGATTATGGAATAAATAACTTATGAGGCCCTGTCGCGAGACGCTACCGGCCCATTACAGGAGATATCCCCATGAATCATTCGGCATTACTGGAATACTGCATGTCCAAACCGGGGGCAGAGCAGAGTGACCACGAGGAGTGGCAGGCAAATCAGATTAAAGTGGCCGATGTCATGTTTGCTATGGTGGGTGAGACCCACGGGCGGCCCTCTATCTCATTGAAAACTAGCCCTGAATTGGCAGAAAGCCTAAGAGAGCAACATCCAGAGATCGTGCCGAGTGAACACTTGAATAAAGCGCACTGGAACACGGTGTTTCTGGATGGAAAATTACCGAATTCACAGTTCTATTCGCTAATTGACCGCTCTTATCAATTGGTTTTGCAGGGATTACCGGAACATAGAAGACAGGGGTTGGTCGTCTGAGGGCTAAAAAGAGCCTCTGGGACAGAGAGTTTCCTGCCCCAGAGTGCTAGTTTGATGTTTTATTTACGTTGCAACATCGGTTTGAGGAATCGGGCCGTGTGTGATGCCGCGCATTCTGCGACCGTCTCTGGTGTGCCGGAAACTAAAATCTCGCCGCCGCCACTGCCGCCCTCTGGCCCCAAATCGACAATCCAGTCTGCGGTCTTAATCACATCCAGATTATGCTCAATGACCACAATGGTATTGCCTTGATCGCGCAGCTGATGCAACACCGCCAATAGCTGCTGAATATCAGCAAAGTGCAGGCCGGTGGTCGGTTCATCCAGAATATAGAGTGTCTGGCCGGTGCCGCGTTTTGACAGTTCGCGAGATAATTTGACTCGCTGCGCTTCCCCGCCCGATAAGGTGGTCGCTGACTGGCCGAGACAAATATATGACAGGCCCACATCCATCAAGGTTTGCAGCTTACGCGCCAATGCTGGCACCGCATCAAAGAACTCGCGCGCCTCTTCGATAGTCATCGCCAACACTTCGTGAATACTTTTGCCTTTGTATTTCACTTCCAGTGTTTCGCGGTTATAGCGCTTACCTTTACATTGATCGCAAGGGACATAAATGTCTGGCAGGAAGTGCATTTCAACTTTAATCACCCCGTCACCCTGACAGGCTTCGCAACGGCCGCCTTTCACGTTAAAGCTAAAGCGGCCCGGAGTATAACCTCGAGCGCGTGACTCAGGTACGCCCGCAAATAGCTCGCGAATGGGGGTAAATATGCCGGTATAAGTTGCCGGGTTAGAGCGCGGAGTCCGGCCAATCGGGCTTTGGTCAATATCGATAACTTTATCGAAATGCTCTAGCCCTTGGATATCACGATACGGAGCCGGCTCATTACTGGTCGCCCCGTTCAACTGGCGCTGCGCAATACTATATAAAGTATCATTGATAAGAGTGGACTTACCCGAGCCAGAAACCCCGGTAATGCAGCTAAATAGCCCGACCGGCAGTGTTAGCGTCACATCTTTCAGGTTATTGCCGCTGGCACCAATTAACTTCAATACTTTGCTTGGGTCACCCGCGACCCGTTGGGCTGGGATGGCAATTTCCCTCTTGCCGCTGAGGAACTGGCCGGTGAGTGACTTAGGAGCGGCCATAATGTCATCAACCGTCCCTTCTGCGACCACTTCACCGCCATGCACTCCGGCACCTGGGCCGATATCAATCACATGGTCGGCGGCCCGAATAGCATCTTCATCATGCTCCACCACAATCACGGTATTACCCAGATTTCGCAGGTGAATCAATGTTTCCAGTAAACGTTCATTATCGCGCTGATGCAAGCCGATGGACGGCTCATCGAGCACATACATGACGCCAACCAAACCGGCCCCAATCTGGCTGGCCAGGCGGATACGCTGCGCTTCGCCACCGGAGAGGGTTTCCGCCGAGCGGGACAGTGACAGATAATTTAGCCCGACGTTCACCAGGAATTTTAGCCGGTCGCCAATTTCTTTCAGTATTTTCTCGGCAATTTGCGCCCGCTGGCCGCTCAGTTTCATATTCTGGAAGAAACTCAGCGCATGGCCGATACTCAGTTCCGAGATTTCCGGCAATGTAGTTTTTTCAACAAAGACATAACGCGCTTCGCGGCGCAGGCGGGTGCCGTTGCATGAGGTACAAGAGCGGTTGCTGATAAATTTAGCCAGCTCTTCGCGCACCGCACTAGATTCGGTCTCTTTATAACGGCGTTCCATATTGTGCAGCACCCCCTCGAAAGGATGGCGGCGCACGGTGGTATCACCGCGGTCATTTATGTATTTGAATTCAATAGTATCTTTGCCAGAACCGTATAACACAGCTTTCTGTGTTGCGGCATCTAGCGAGTTAAATGGCGCTTCGATATCAAACTTATAATGATCCGCCAATGAACGTAGCATCTGGAAGTAATAGAAGTTGCGGCGATCCCAGCCACGAATTGCGCCACCCGCCAGTGACAGCTCCGGGTTTTGCAGCACACGGTCTGGGTCAAAGAATTGTTGCACGCCCAGACCATCACAGGTCGGGCAAGCACCGGCTGGGTTGTTAAAGGAAAACAGGCGTGGTTCCAGCTCACTCATGCTATAGCCGCAAATTGGGCAAGCAAAGTTGGCGGAGAATAACAACTCTTCGGCGTGTGGATCGTCCATATCGGCGACCACGGCAGTACCGCCGGAAAGCTCCAATGCTGTTTCAAATGATTCGGCCAGGCGCTGTGCCAGATCTTCGCGTACTTTAAAGCGATCGACCACCACTTCAATGGTGTGTTTCTTTTGCAGCTCTAATTTCGGTGGATCAGACAGATCGCAAACTTCGCCATCGATCCGCGCCCGGATATAGCCCTGCATAGCCAGATTTTCCAGCGTTTTGGTATGTTCGCCTTTGCGATCTTTTACCACTGGCGCCAGTAACATCAGGCGGCGGCCCTCGGGCTGACTGATGACGTTATCCACCATCTGGCTGACCGTTTGGGCCGCCAGCGGGACATCATGATCCGGGCAGCGCGGCTCGCCGACACGGGCAAACAGCAAACGCAGGTAATCATGGATTTCAGTGATAGTTCCCACGGTGGAGCGCGGGTTATGGGAGGTTGATTTTTGCTCGATGGAGATGGCCGGAGAGAGACCTTCAATATGGTCGACATCCGGTTTTTCCATCAGCGACAGAAATTGGCGCGCATAGGCGGAGAGAGACTCAACATAGCGGCGTTGCCCCTCGGCATACAGGGTGTCAAAAGCCAGTGAGGATTTGCCTGAACCCGATAGACCGGTGACCACGATCAGTTTGTCGCGCGGGATAATCAGGTTGATATTCTTAAGATTATGGGTGCGAGCGCCCCGAACTTCGATATTATCCATTCAAACATTTCCCGGATGTAAACTGAGCCTCTCAGCGTATCCCTTTCACCTTTCGTACTTGAAACTACAGAGTTGTTAGCTTGCTGCCTACCTGCAATTCCAATTACTTTGGGTGATATATAGGTGCATTTTGCAACACCCCAAAAGGACATAGCCAGTACGAAACGGATAATTATGACACAAAAAAACCTGAATGGATATCCAGTGTCCGGGTGCAATTAAGGCTGTTATTGCGATAAATCTGCTATACATTCCGCAGTTATGATCAGTTGTGCCCTTTGCCTATTAGCGTGTTAAACTTACTCGCTTATACTCGTCATACTTTAAGTTGCATGTGCGTTGACCGCCTTCCTGCAACTCGAATTATTTAGAGTATGTACTGTACAAAATTTATTTCATCAGGAGAGTTCACATGGCCAGCAGAGGCGTAAACAAAGTGATTTTGGTCGGGAATTTGGGCCAAGACCCGGAAGTCCGCTACATGCCGAACGGCGGCGCTGTTGCCAATATCACCCTGGCGACTTCCGAAAGCTGGCGTGATAAAGCCACTGGCGAGCAGAAAGAAAAGACGGAATGGCACCGTGTAGTGTTGTTCGGCAAGCTGGCAGAAGTCGCGGGTGAATATCTGCGCAAAGGCTCTCAGGTCTATATTGAGGGTGCTCTACAGACCCGTAAGTGGACAGATCAGGCTGGTGTTGAGAAATACACCACAGAAGTTGTGGTTAACGTGGGTGGCACCATGCAAATGCTGGGTGGCCGTCAAGGCGGTGGTGCTCCAGCGGGTGGTAGCGCACCACAAGAGGGGGGTGCACAAGGCGGTTGGGGTCAACCTCAGCAGCCACAAGGTGGCAATCAGTTCAGTGGCGGCCAGACTTCGCGCCCAGCTCAGCCTGCTCCAGCAGCACAACCACAAGGCGGCAATGAGCCACCAATGGATTTTGACGACGATATTCCGTTCTGATCCCGGTAATTCAAGACTGAGAAATCAAACCCAGTGTAATAGCTGGGTTTTTTATACTGACCAGTCAAGGCATTGACGCTATTTTATCACATTGTCGCTGAAGACCTGTCAGGATACTTTCTGCTAAGTCAGCCGGAAAATCAGCGGGAAGTCGAGCCTGTACCTGGGTGATAACTCGTGGTGTTGCGGCAATAACTTCGTCAATAATAGTGTCAGCGAGAGCGGCTCCCAATCCAACAATCTCGGCCTGTTTTCGCCAATGGCGTCGCTGTATCTGGTTAATTAAATAGTAATTTTTACTCCCTCGCACCGCCATCGCTAACTTGGTTTTCTGGGCCGCAATTTGATTACGGCCCGTCCCGATAATCGGATGGGTTGGCACATATCCTCTTGCGGTAACCTGACAATCCAGCGGCTATCATTCGATAGTCGTCGGTCAAAGCGTTCAACAATCAATGCCTTTTGGTCTTCAAACCGGCCAATTTCACAGCGGGCGGCCTTGTTCGTTTGCTAACCATTCTTGGGCATAACTCTGTGATTCTTCGCCTCGTTTTTTTTCCCAATAACCAACTCGCTGGCCGTTCATCCAGATATTGAGCCGTTGAGTTCGACGAGTCATATCACCAATCCTCTTGTTTTGATGGTAAATGTTTTGACGGTAAATTTATCGCCTGACTTTTTTCTGACGGGTGCGTTTTACTGGGATGCGAGCTGACGTTTTTTTTCTCACCAAGGATCAGCTCGATATCTAAAAGATGCAATATTTTAAAAAGCCGTTCAACACTGGCCGATGCAGGATTAGCCTCAAGCTTTGCATAGGACTGTTGGGTAATGCCTAATAGTTGGGCCAAGCTGGCCTGAGTCAGCCCTTTATTCTTTCGAAAGCCAATTAATGTAGGGCGCAATTGACTCAAAATTTTAATAGGATAATCCATCAAGACCTCCTCAGGGAATGGTGCGCAATAACATAATACAGCATATAAACTGTAATCTCACAATACAACGAATAAGCTGTAAAGAAGAAATACAGACTATAAGTTGTGATTTGATAGTACAGCTTTTAGATTGTTATGGTGGATTACAATCTAAAGGCTGTTTTTATGATAATATCAGAATAAATAACGTTATCTGGCTCTCGACTATAATAACTTCTTTAGCATTGTAACTTTCTCGGTCGCTTATCATATGGAGCATGGTTATGGTCATTGTTCACCATCTGAATAATTCACGTTCACAACGAATCTTGTGGATGCTGGAAGAGTTACAAGTTCCCTACGAGTTGAAGCGCTATCAGCGCGACCCCAGCAGCTTGTTGGCACCACCGGAGTTGAAAAAAATCCACCCGTTGGGGAAATCGCCAGTGATTACTGATGGCGACCTGACACTGGCGGAATCAGGAGCCATTATCGAGTATCTACAGGAAACCTATGATGCACAGGGCTTGTTTAAACCCACTGGCCATTATGATCGCCAACAATTCCGTTATTGGATGCATTATGCTGAAGGGTCATTGATGCCGTTGCTGGTGATGAAGCTTATTTTCAGCCGCTTCGGTGGGCCGCCAGTGCCGTGGATTATTCGCCCGGTAGCCAAGGCATTGGGTGATGGGGTACAAAAAAGTTATTTGAATAAGCAAATAGCCACTCATCGCGATTATCTGGAACAACATTTAGCAAAGAATCAATGGTTTGCCGGCAGTGATTTCAGTGCCGCAGATATTCAAATGAGTTTTCCTATCGAGGCAATCAACACCCGTAATGGGCTTGAGGGCTTGCCAAAACTGCAAAATTTCTTGGTGCGTATCCATCAGCGCCCGGCTTATCAGCAGGCGATTGAAAAGGGCGGCGCTTTCAAATTAGAAAATGGATAAATCTACATGTGTTCCCTAATTAATGTCTCCCAGACAAATTAATGTAAGAAAATGCATTAAATGTCGCTTTCTGATGTTGATTAGTCGCTACGAATAGCTAGATAATCGTTTGCCTTACAATAAGGCTATTTTATTTGCCATTTTGAACTTGGGCAGTGCTAAAAATCCTCACGTACCGAGTGTACGCTCCGGTTTTTGCGCGCTGGCCGCGTCCAAACTGCCTGCAACAATGACGCTTATTGTAGTTTTTCTTCGATTTTTTTCAGTCATGCGTGTTTCCAGCTAATCGTTTGCTATTTTCTCCGTCATATCGGCGTTGGGAGAATTGACGAGTTAATCGGCAGAGACGGAAACGATTACGTTTGGAAAGGGCGCGGGCTTGTTGACTACTTTAAAATGACACACAGGGGACATAACCATGTCTAGCACCAATCCTCAGGGGAACCAGGCAGTCAAGCCAAAAGGTTCGCTTGATGCGTTTTTCAAGCTTAGTGAACGTGGCAGTAATGTACGCCAGGAAGTGCTGGCTGGCCTGACGACTTTTCTTGCCATGGTTTATTCGGTCATTGTTGTGCCGAGTATGTTAGGTAAAGCGGGCTTCCCCCCAACCGCAGTGTTTGTTGCTACCTGTCTGGTTGCTGGCTTGGGTTCTTTGTTGATGGGGTTGTGGGCGAATTTGCCAATGGCCATTGGCTGCGCCATCTCATTGACGGCGTTTACAGCATTTAGCTTGGTATTGGGCCAGCATATCAGTATTCCTGTCGCCTTGGGCGCGGTATTCCTGATGGGCGTGCTGTTTACTATTATCTCCGTCACCGGTATCCGCTCGTGGATATTGCGTAACTTGCCGATGGGCGTAGCACACGGTACCGGCATTGGTATTGGTTTGTTTTTGCTGCTCATTGCCGCGAATGGTGTCGGCTTGGTAATCAAAAACCCGATTGAAGGTTTGCCAGTCGCGCTGGGCGCTTTTACTTCTTTCCCGGTTATTATGACGTTATTGGGCTTGGCGGTGATTTTCGGGCTGGAAAAACTGCGGGTACCGGGTGGTATTCTGTTGGTGATTATTGCCATCTCAATTATCGGCCTGATTTTTGACCCAAGTGTGACTTACCAAGGGCTGTTTGCCATGCCAAGCCTGGCAGATGCTAACGGTAACTCATTGATTTTCAGTCTTGATATCATGGGCGCACTGAATCCTGTGGTGCTGCCAAGTGTGTTGGCGTTGGTGATGACGGCAGTCTTTGATGCTACCGGCACCATTCGCGCGGTAGCTGGGCAAGCCAACTTGCTGGATAAAGACGGCCAGATTATCAGTGGCGGCAAAGCGCTGACCTCTGACTCGGTCAGCAGCATCTTCGCCGGTTTGGTCGGCGCGGCACCAGCGGCAGTTTACATTGAATCCGCTGCTGGCACGGCGGCTGGCGGCAAAACCGGTATGACGGCCACTGTCGTCGGTATTTTGTTCCTGTTTATGCTGTTCCTTTCTCCGCTTTCCTATTTGGTTCCGGCATATGCGACGGCACCTGCGCTGATGTATGTCGGTTTGTTGATGTTGAGCAATGTCGCTAAATTGGATTTCGAAGATTTCGTTGATGCAATGTCCGGCCTACTCTGCGCGGTGTTTATCGTGCTGACTTGTAATATCGTCACCGGTATTATGCTGGGCTTCAGTTCACTGGTGATTGGCCGCATTTTCTCTGGTGAATGGCGTAAATTGAACCTCGGCACCGTGATTATCGCGGTTGCGCTGGTGGCATTCTATGCTGGTGGCTGGGCAATCTAAGCTCTCTGATATTGGGGGTATCCTGCCCCCAATATTGTCACTAGACTAATATCCCTATTTTCTTTGTTTTTCCTGCCATCAATTACCGATTTTTTTCCCCGCTGCGCAAAAAATTGATCTACTATCAAAAGCTACGCTTCGGCCCTGTCTATGGGGGGGCGCTCAGGTTTTAAGTTGAGATAAATTAAGTTGAGTCGAGTCTAAGGAAAGCATGGAAATCTTTTTTACAATCCTCATCCTGATTTTGGTGGTGTCGCTTTCCGGCGTCGTCACCCGGATGTTGCCGTTTCAAATCCCTCTCCCATTAATGCAGATTGTTTTTGGTGCCTTATTGGCTTTCCCCCACTTTGGTTTGCATGTTGATTTTGACCCTGAATTATTCTTGGTGCTGTTTATTCCGCCGCTGTTATTTGCTGACGGCTGGAAAACACCGACACGGGAATTTATCCACCATGGGCGGGAAATATTTGGTCTAGCCCTGGCTTTGGTGTTGGTCACGATTGTGGGCGTCGGCTACCTGATTTACTGGATGGTGCCGGGTATTCCGCTGGTCGCCGCCTTTGCGCTGGCGGCGGTATTGTCGCCAACTGATGCGGTGGCGTTGTCCGGTATTGTGGGGAAAGGGCGCATACCTAAATCGATTATGGGCGTACTGGAAGGGGAGGCATTGATGAATGATGCTTCCGGTCTGGTGGCGCTGAAATTTGCCATTGCCGTGGCGATGGGCACCATGGTGTTTACGGTTTCCGGCGCGACGCTAGAATTCCTGAAAATGGCGATTGGTGGGCTGTTGGCCGGTGTGGCTGTTACCTGGCTATACAGTAAATCGCTGCGTTTGATGAGCCGCTGGAGTGGTGATGACCCGGCAACACAAATCGTCTTGCTGCTGCTGTTGCCGTTCGCCTCTTACTTGATTGCCGAGCATATTGGGGTTTCCGGCATTTTGGCTGCGGTGGCTGCGGGGATGACCATCAGTCAGTCTGGCGTGATCCGTAACGCGCCACTGACCATGCGGTTACGCGCCGACAGTGTATGGTCGATGCTAGAATTTGTGTTTAACGGCATGGTGTTTATCCTGCTGGGCCTGCAATTACCGGGCATTCTGGAAACCTCGATCGTGCAGGCCGAACTGGACCCGACGATTCAAACCTGGAACCTGTTCGCCGATGTCGCCATCATTTATGGTGCCTTGCTGGTGCTGCGGTTTAGCTGGTTGTGGTCGATGAAGAAAATCAGCAAGCGAGTGTTGACCAAGCGGCCATTGGAATTTGGCAATTACACCACCCGCGAGCTATGGGTTGCTTCGTTCGCCGGGGTGCGCGGGGCAATTACATTGGCCGGTGTGCTGTCCATTCCGTTATTCCTCAGTGATGGCTCGGCTTTCCCATCCCGTTACCAATTGGTATTTATCGCCACCGGCGTGATTTTGCTATCAGTCATTGTCGGGGTCATTGCTTTGCCACCATTGCTGCGCGGTGTAGTGATGGCCGATAAAAGTGCCAGCCGCGAAGAAATTCGTTTGGCGAGGGCGGCGGCGGCGGAAGTGGCGATTGTCAGCTTGAATAAGATGGAAGAGCGCCTGGCCGCCAGCAGTGAGGAGAATATCGACCCTGAATTACTGAAAGAAGTCAGTTCACGGGTGATTGGTACTCTGCGACGGCGAACTGGTAGCAAAGATGAAATCGAAAATACCTTATTGATAGAAAATCTGGAGCGGCGTTTCCGCTTAACGGCCTTGCGGGCTGAGCGTGGCGAGCTGTATCACTTGCGCGCCACACAGAAAATCAGTAACGAAACCCTGCAAAAACTGCTGCATGATTTGGATCTGTTAGAAGCGCTGTTAATCGAAAAAGAAGGTTAATTTACCTTAAACCGGCTACTCATCAGTGGCCGGTTTTATCTCAACCAATGAACCATTGGGCCAAAACTCACGGCAGCGGCTAATCCAAGCTTGCGCACTGTGAGAAAGGTAGCTTCCTTGACGCCATATCAATCCTAATTGCCAAGGCATCAGCGGCTCTAATGGTAGCCACAACAGCGCGTTTTTATCCAGCCGCTGGCAAATAGGTTCCGGCAAAATGGCGATACCAATATTGGCCTGCACCATGGCGGCGAGAAAGTCCCATTGACCGCTACGCACGGCAATTTGGGGGGTAAAACCACCGAGGGTAAAAGCATCCATTAACTGGCGATAAAGGGCAAAATCCTCGTTATAAATCAGGATGGGAAGGTCTGCTAACTCGGGAATACTGATGGTGGTGCGGTTAAGCCAAAATGCGGTGCGCGGTACCACCACACAAAGAGGGTGACTGAACAGCGGCAATGATGTCAGCGGCAAATTGATATCGGCAGGTAGGGCGGTCAGGGCTAAATCAAGCTCACCGGACAACACAGCTTGTTGCACGGTTAAACCACCGAATTCGGCAATTTGTAGCTCAATACCGGGATAACTTCGGCGAAACTCGCTGATAAGCACCGCCATTTGTGTGCCAACCATCGGCGGAATACCTAGCCGCAACCTGCCTTTTTTCAATGAACTGATGTCTTCCAGTTCCGCTTCCAACTGCTGAAATTGGTCGAGGATAGCCAGCCCGCGCTGATAAACCGCCTGTCCGCTGTCAGTTAAATGTAGGCGTCGCCCTTCACGAGTCAATAGACTGCATTCCAATTCATTCTCTAAATTGCGCAGCATTTTGCTGATGGTGGGCTGGGTGACAAACAGTTTCTCTGCCGCTCGAGTAAAGCTTTGCTGGCGCACCACTTCGACGAAATAACGCAGTGTTCTGATATCCATCTGTTTTCCTGTCAATGAGTGAGGCCTGGGGGAACAAAGTATGCCATTTAGGCATGATTCTAATGATTTTAATTCATTTTTCGCAAGGTTACCTGCGGCCTATACTGAGCACTGGTAAAATTACCCGCCGGGGTTTCTTATGTCGTTGGCGTTACGCAGTTTTGCGCCGTCTGTTCTCTCGCGTTTACAGGTGCCGGTTCAGGTGGCGCTGTATGCCGGGCTGTTTATTATTGCTGACCAACTGGTGAGCCTCTTCCATCTGCCATTGCCCGCCAATATCGTCGGCATGTTATTGCTGCTGGCTATGATTATGCTGCGTATTTTACCGGTACGCTGGGTTCAAGCCGGTTCGCGCTGGCTGTTGGCTGAAATGCTGCTGTTCTTTGTTCCTGCAGTGGTGGCGGTGGTGAATTACGCGCAATTAATTATGGTAGATGGTTGGAAAATTTTTGCTGTTATCGCGGTCAGCACCACATTGACACTCGCGGCGACGGGGTTGGTGGTTGACCGGGTTTACCGTTTTGAGGTGTGGCTGCAACGCCGCAAATCTCATCATCATGAATGATTTTATTATCAGTATCCTGTGCTTCCTGGCAACCCTGGCTCTTTACTTTGCCAACAAAAAACTCTATCGCCGCCGCCGCTCATTGCTGCTGATGCCCTTGGTGTTGACCCCGATGGTGTTGGTGTTGCTGCTGGTAGTCACCCATATCTCTTATCAAGATTATATTGGTGAGACACATTGGTTACTGTGGCTTTTGGGGCCTGCGACCATTGCCTTTGCCGTGCCAGTTTATGAGAATCTGTCGATTATTCGCCGTCACTGGTTGTCTCTCACTGCGGGCGTTATCACGGCGATTACTGTGGCGGTAGTCAGTTCGGTGTGGCTGGCGAAGTTATTAACTCTCTCGGAAGAAGTGCAGCGCAGTTTAGCGGTGCGCTCGATTACCACACCTTTTGCCCTGGAAGCCGCAAAGCAGTTGGGCGGGCAGCCGGACTTAGTCGCGCTGTTTGTGGTGATTACCGGGGTCTTCGGCATGGCGGTCGGGGATTTGCTGTTTCTGCGCCTTTCTGTGCGCAGCGGATTGGCAAAAGGCGCGGGCCTTGGGGCCTCCTCTCACGGGGCGGGTACTGCCAAAGCCTATGAAATGGGGCAACAAGAGGGCGTAGTATCCAGCTTGGTGATGATGCTGGCCGGTATTATTACAGTCATCAGCGCACCGCTGATTGGCCATGTTCTGTGGTAATGATAATAACGCATTCTGGATGAGTGAATAATCGGTGCCAAAATCACTGATGTTTACTCAATAATTTCCTGCGATGTATAAAATAGCCATATAAATAGAAAGGTTGAATGATATTGCGGCCCATATTTTATCAGGGTAGTAATATAAAAAACTGCATATACCGGTGAAATTCGGATTTTTTGAATTCCCAATTCGTTATCTAATTCCTCTGAGAAAGTTTTTACCTCGTATATTAGATAAAAGGAAAGGGATTATGCCTCATTATTTAACGGTTTTGATTTGTGGGTTACCCTGGTTGTTCACCGCCAGTTGTCTGGCACAAGCGGATGTCGAAACAACAAAATGCAGCAATACGGATTTTTCTCAGGTTTTATCCTGTTATAAGGATAAATTGTCCAGCGAGCCGCTTATTTACAATTTGCTGAGTCAGGAGGATTTACCGGGGCTAGAATGGCGTCGTTACCAACTGACTTCTCAACAGTGGGCACCTGAGAATTTGGTCTCCCCTGCCGCCTGGCAGCATGAGGTTGAGATCTTTATTCCAAGTGACAGTACCTCGACGCAAGGTTTGGTTGTTATTAATAATGGTATTAACCACGCAACCAGCACGGTTCCTGCCTCTGGCCCGACTGATTTCTCCATCGACTCATTAAAAAATATTGCCCGGGAAACGAATACCGTGGTGATATCAATCAGCACTATTCCCAATCAATATCTTGAATATCAACAGGATGGTGTACCACGCAAGGAGGATTACAGTGTCGCCCGTAGCTGGACTTTATTTATGGATGCACCGGAGTCTCGTTCTACCTTGCCCTTGCACGTCCCCATGGCGGCGGCAGTTTCTCAGGTCATGACCCTAGCCCAACAAGCTTTGCCGGAAAAAGCATTAGACAGTTTTATTGTCACCGGCTTATCCAAACGGGGCTGGACAACCTGGCTCACGTCGCTTGCTGATACCCGGGTTGTGGCCATGGTGCCCTTTGTTATTGATCTGCTTGATACCCGCGCTGCATTGGAACATATGTATAAATCTTATGGTGGGAACTGGCCCATTGCTTTCGCCCCTTATTATCAGGACGAAATTGATAAAAAGTTGGAGACTGTCGGCTTTTCTAAATTGATGCAGATTATTGATCCCATGCAATATATGGGAACTGAGTATCAATCCCGGCTGAGTATTCCTAAATATATTATCAATGCCAGTGGCGACGATTTTTATGTGCCTGATAATACAGATTTTTATTACGATAAATTACCGGGTGAAAAAGTCTTGAGGGTGGCACCCAATTCCAGCCACTATGGTATTAAGGCTTTCAGCGAACAGTCTTTGATTCCCTTGGTTAATCGCCTACGGCAATCCACTGCCTTGCCGCAAGTGGATGTCAGCATCGGAATGAAAGAAAAGGTGCAAACAATGAAGGTAACGCTGTCCGAGACGCCGAATAAAGTGCTGCTATGGGCTGCGGCAAATAATGATGCGCGGGATTTCCGCTATGCCTGTGATGTGCGCTACGCCGAATTCCCACTGGCGGTAACACCGGAAAATACCATTGAAATTGCGTTTATTACACCAGCTTCCGGCTGGCAGGCGACTTTTATTGAGGCCACTTTCAGTGATGGCTTCGTGGCCACGACACCGGTATATATCTTGCCGAAAGAGAGTTTCCCGACGTCGGCACCACCTACCATCGGGACTGCTTGCAAAACGTTGGAGGGGCGTCAGGCCGAAGTAATAGAAGACACTGAGTCCACAAACAGTCCAGTGGAAACAGAAAATACAGTGGTAAACAAATAGCATTGGGGCAATTTTAGATAATAAAAAACCCGGTGAAGGCCGGGTTTTTCATATTTATGCTGTGCTTAATAGAGTGATGCTTCACCCGCTGGGCGCGTTTTAAAGCGGCGGTGCAACCAAAGATATTGCTCGGGTGCGCGCATGATTTCTTTTTCAATCACTTTATTCATGTAACGGGCGGCGGCTAATTCGTCATCTATTGGATAATCTTCCAATGCTGGTTGGATAAGCAGGTCATAGCCGCTGCCATCTGTTTTGCGCAGTAACACTAATGGCAGCAACGCCGGTTTTGCCAGGCGGGCCAACATAAAGGTACCGCTTGTGGTGGCGGCTTGATCAACGGCAAAAAAGGGTGCAAAAACACTGCCTCGCGGGCCGTAATCTTGATCTGGGGCGAACCAAACGGCTTCACCTTTCTTCAATGCGTGCACCATACCGCGTAGGTCTTTACGATCCAACATCGCCTTATTGGAGCGCATTCGGCCCCAAGTCTGTACTAATTCCATCACTTTATTATTGTGTGGGCGGTACATTGCCATCATCGGTTGGCATTGGCCCATGACTCGGCCACCCAGTTCCAGCGACATAAAATGTACGCCAATCACCAAGACACCGCGTTTGCCTTCCTGCGCTTTTTTCAGGTTATTCAGACCGGAGACGGTAAACCAGCGCTTGACGCGCGCATCGGGCCAAAACCACGCCATACCTGTTTCCAGCAACCCCATACCCAAGGATTCAAAATTACCCACAATCGTCTGCTCGAGGGTGGTTTTGTCCATATCAGGGAAGCACAGTTCGAGGTTACGTCGGGCGATGGAAACCCGTCGCTTGAGAAAGCGCATTGAGGTACGTCCGAGCCAAATCCCCAATTTATTTATCAGCGGGTAGGGCAGTTGGACTAATAGAAATAGCACACCAAGGCCAAACCAAGTTAGCCAATAGCGCGGGTGGAGCAGTGAAATATGGAATTTCTGCGGTTTTATCATATGAACTCTATCGTTATGCGTTAAGTGCGAGCTTGTAACGCATAAGGATATAACTCGATAGCGATACATATCTTCAGACACCGTAGGTCAATTATCGTTTTCGTGAATACGATAATTGACGCAATATTTACATTAAAAGCGGTGTTCGCGTAGTGAATGGTCACAAAAGAGAGGCTATCGGTAAGCGAGGTGAGCTTTCCATCAATTATATCATAATCACGGTAAATGATATAAAAAGATGGATGGCGAAGATGTTGTTTATACACCGTGCCAGTGTAACAGTGCGGTTATCTGTTTGGTCTTCTTACCAGAAACCCAATACTTTCCACCATACGCTGCCGATAATTAGCCAGATAGGAATGACCACCAAACTGATTAGAAAACCGATTTTCCACCAGGTTGTGAGGGGGATAAAGTTGCAACCAAATAGGATAGCAGCAGGGCCACCGGAGTAATGTGTGGTCGCCATATACAAGTTACTGAACATGCCAAACACCAATCCTGTCAGCATTGGCGGTGCGCCTGCCGATATAGTGATAGAAACAAAAATCGTATACATGGCGCTGATATGGGCAATGGCGCTGGCCATCATATAGTGGCTGTAATAGTACGCCAGCAGTAGAATCCCCATCATCGGTACCCAATTCATGCCCTGTACCGAACCTGCCATTGAGGCTCCAAACCAGCGAATAAACCCCAGCTTATTCAGTTGGCTAGCGAGTGTTAGCAGCACCGCAAACCAAATCATAGTATGCCATGCTTCTTTCTCGGCAATGACATCATCCCAAGTCAGTACGCCGCTCAGCAGCAAGATAGCCAGACCAATAAAGGCGGTTATGGTGGCATCAATATTTAGCATAGTGCCACACACCCACAGGGTTACCAGCCCAATGAATACTGATAACACGATCCATTCATTGCGGCTCATTCGCCCCATTTCCTTCAGTTTTACAATGGCCTGTGCGCGCATTTCTGGGGTTTTTTTCAATTCCGGCGGATAAAAGCGATACAGTAGCAATGGGATGACCGTGAGAGAGATTAAACCCGGGACAATCGCGGCCAGCGCCCAACTGGCCCAGGTAATGGTTATTCCCATCTCGCCAGCCAGCTTACCTATCATCGGGTTACCGGCCATTGACGTCAGAAACATGGCACAAATAATGGCATTACACTGGACGATACATTGCACCAAAAAAGCCCCGATTTTGCGTTCAGTGCTTTGCTCGGGGTTTGATTCATATACATCAGATATCGAGCGAAATAGCGGTGTAATGATGCCACCACAACGAGCAGCAGTAGATGGCATCGCGGGTGCGAACAGTAAATCGGTGAGCACCAAACCGTAAGCCAGACCCAATGAACTATGGCCTAACTTACTGATAAATAAGTAACCGACCCGGCGGCCAAAACCTGTTTTAATAAAACTGCGTGAGATAAAGAAAGCGCAGGCTATCATCCAGATGATGGGATCAGAAAAACCAGCGAGCACTTCTTTAATGCTCAGCAAGCCGGTGGCGGTGGCGGCTGTCAGACCGAATACTGCCATGGCACCTAACGGATAAGGTGAGAGAATCACACCAATCACTGTCGCGGCAAAGACCGCCATGAGGTGCCAGGCGCGTGGGTCAACAGATTCTGGTACTGGGCTAAACCAGATGCTTATCCCAATTAATAGGATAAGCAGCATTTTTCCTATTCGTGTTTTGAGTATCAACATGATTATTTACCCTGATGTTATTTTATATGCAGTAATCTTCGCCAGCAGGAATAGAAATAATTAACATTATTAATGTTGTAATTACATGAGGTAACTGTATACAGAAAGTAATTCCATCATTCTTTTTAACGTTACTCTTGTATTATACGGAGTGAGGGGCGTGGCGAGAGAAATATATTGTTCTGATCTGAGTAATTCAGACAAAGTTTGTCGATTACTTTACTTTATTAATTATAATTGGCGAGTTTTTATCTATTAAAATAACGTGATTTTGTCTTAATAGATAAGATAGTAGGGCAGGTTAGGGAGATAAACATAGCTTGTATAAATTAAATGCATCAGTTAAGAAATAATGCATAACGTATAAACTTTATTATGAACTATTTCATTTTTGTTTGGGCAGATTTTTATTTTATTAAGAATAAAACTTTATTTTTCTATAACAAAAAACCCGCACAAAGGCGGGTTTTTTTATTCAAAATGATTTAACTGCTCAGGACTATCACCTTCATCGCTATCGTAAATCATTCCGATATACCTGAGGTCTTGAAGCTATAGCGTCGAAGACCTAGGTATTTATTATTGACTCTTACAGAGCAATAACGTTTACCGCTGATGGGCCTTTAGCGCCATTCTCAATAGAGAATTCAACTTTTTGGCCTTCATCTAAGGTTTTGAAATCATTGCTCTGGATAGCAGAGAAGTGAACGAACACATCTTTGCTGCCATCAGCAGGAGTGATGAAACCAAAACCTTTGTCAGCGTTAAACCATTTTACTAAACCAGTCATTTTATTAGACATAGAGATACTTCCTTCAATTATTTTTGATTGCCGCCATAGGCGAGCGAATAGGCTTGGGCACAACTTATGGGGCACTTAGAAGGAATTTCGCGGAGAAGAGGTATCTGTCTGATAACGCTAATACGGGGAACTGCTTTACTAAAACTGCTTGCATAAATGTTACTGTCAACCGGGTACTGCTTGTTCATTTACTTGGGGAGCGGCTACACTGCTCGGGTCTGGCCGTCATCGCTGTCGGTAGCCAACTCCCCTAATCACACTGAATTACAGAGCGACTACGTTTACCGCTGATGGGCCTTTAGCGCCGCTCTCGATAGAGAACTCCACTTTTTGGCCTTCATCTAAGGTTTTGAAATCATTGCTCTGGATAGCAGAGAAGTGAACGAACACGTCTTTGCTGCCATCAGCAGGAGTGATGAAACCAAAACCTTTACCAGCGTCAAACCATTTTACTAAACCAGTCATTTTATTAGACATAGAGATACTTCCTTCAATTATTTTTTGCCACAATAACGTAGCGAACGTGGTCTGTTTTCAGAGGATAACTTATTGGGCACTTAGGAGGAGACTCACGGAGAAGGGATATCTATGGATAGCGCTTGAACTGAGGACTGCTTTACTAAAACTGCTTTCATAAGGTCTGTGTTCCAAACCGATGACGCTATTTAACCACAACACATTCCCCGTGGCAACCTAATATTTGACTGTCATAACCAATGTCAATGGTTTTTTACGCTAAAATTGTATAAATCGAGGTCATTTTAATGTTACGAAACAGTCAATTAGGGCAATAAAAAAATAGTCCATTTTTTTTGTATTCAAGCGCTAAATGCCGGGGTGAATCCCCCGGCATTTGAGTTTAACGAGGAGAAACTGTCACAGTACCGCTGCGATCGCTAGCAATAATGACGCGTTGACCTGCGCTGAAACGGGTTGGCCCTTGCGCCTGCACGACAACAATGCTGCTGCCATCATCACGACGAATTTCCAGTTGTACACCTTCACTGCGGTTCATGGCGCTTTGTATGCCCTGACCCGCTACACCACCGGCAACGGCACCACCTGCGGTTGCCAAGCTATTACCACGGCCCCCGCCGATAGTATTGCCCAAGAAGCCACCGACTACAGCCCCGCCGATAGCGCCAGCTACATTATTTTCACTACCACCTTGAATAGTGACCGGACGTGCGGAAACCACGGTGCCATAGGTGACGGTTTGTACCTGCCGTGCTTGAGCGGCGGTAAAGGTATCACCCGACGCTGTTCTGTTGTTGGCGCATCCACTTAATACAGTAGCTGCGAGTGCTACGGCAATGATCATTTTATTCATAATTAACCCCTAATTATCAGTACAAGTCCGATGTCAGCTAGCTATCACCCAAACTATAGATAACTGTTAACAATGACTATAGCGTGATAATGATTCATTTGAGGAGATAAATAATGAGCAGATATAGATATAGACGAGTTCCTGCTGACTTTTCATGTTACCGTCATGGCTAAATACGACCCATTTATATCTTCAGGAATGTTGTCTTGTTACGCTCGATGATTTCAACCAAGATTTTCCGTCTCGACTTAGGTCGTTTAATTCTTATTCTGGCTGTCATGAGCGCCTTTGTGACGCTGGCAAACAGTTTCTATGCCAGTTATCGGGTTCAACGGCAGCTATTGATCGATAATACACTGGAAGCTAACCGTGTTTATGCCGCTAAGCTGGCGTCCAGTACGGAGATTTTTTTGCGGAGTGCGCAAAAGCAGCTTCACTACAGCAGCATGATCGCCGCAAAGCATTTTGACGATCAGGGCGTTCTGAAAGCGGAAACCGCACGACTCAAATATCAGACGGACAGTTTTAACTCGGTAGTGATAACCGATGCTCAGGGTATTATCCGCGCCACATCGCCAGACAGCCTCCAACTATTGGGCCACACTCTGACATCACCTGGGTCGGCAGAGGCACTCAAGCTCCGCCGCCCCATTATCAGCAAGCCATATGTGTCAGCAGCTAACAATCTGGTTATCAATATATCGACACCCATTATCACGCCGGATGGACACTATCGCGGATACATAGGCGGGACTATTTATCTGCGTAAGCAAAGTATTTTAAATGAGTTACTGGGTGAACATTACTATCGCGATGGTTCTTACATTGTGGTGCTCGACGGCGAGCGGCGCATTCTTTATCACCGAGATGTTAATCGTATCGGGGAGATACTAGAGCCAAAGCCGATTACAGAGGCAGCCAAAAAAAATGACAATGGTAGCTTGATGGTGACCAGCACCAATGGCGAATCGATGCTGGCGGGCTATGCCGTTGTGGATCCGTCAGGTTGGGAAATTATTACCCTGCGGCCAGAATCCTCTACTTTGAAGCCGTTGGAAGGGTTGATGCTGAAAGGGCTGGGGCATATTGCGCCGCTGGCGTTACTCACATTGTTGGGCGTTTGGTTATTATCGCGGTTAATTGCTCGCCCGCTGTGGTTACTGGCAGGCAGCGCCAATGATATGGATAAACCGGATATTGCCAGTAGCATCAAAGAAATTCCCTCATGGTATTTCGAGGCGACGCAGCTTAAACGGGCCTTGTTGATAGGTATCAGTCTATTGCAAAAGAAAATCGGCAAATTGAGGTTCGAAGCGCATACCGACCCCATGACTGGTCTGTATAACCGGCGCGGGCTGGCGATGACGCTCGAACCTATCGCCCAGCTCGGGCAGCATTTTTCTGTCATTGCTCTGGATATTGACCACTTTAAATCAATTAATGACTCTTATGGTCATGATGTCGGTGATGAGGTTATCAAGCAATTGGCAATACAAATTCGTGATAGCTCCCGTGACAGCGATATTCTGTGCCGCAGTGGCGGTGAAGAGTTTCTGATGTTGCTGCCGAGCACGGTGCCGGATGTTGCCATACAGGTTGCTAACCGGCTGCGGCACAATGTAGAAATGATGGCGATGCCGGGTATCCGACCTATCACGATTTCATTGGGTGTGGCGTTTTGGAATGGGGTCGGGGTGCCGGAGGATGCGCTGAAGCGGGCGGATGAAGCTTTATACCGAGCGAAACAGAAAGGCCGTAATCGAGTGGAAGTTGCCTAGAAATCACCTAACAAAAAAGGCGCGCTCCGTGTGGAGTACGCCTTTTTAAACAACAACTTAACTGACTAGTATCAGTTCATGCCGTATTTTTTCAATTTCTTACGCAGCGTGCCACGGTTAATGCCCATCATCAGGGCAGCACGGGTTTGGTTGCCACGGGTGTATTGCATCACCATGTCCAACAATGGCTGTTCAACTTCAGCCAGTACCAACTCATACAGGTCACTCACATCCTGACCATTCAGTTGAGCAAAATAGTTCTTCAGTGCTTGTTTTACCGAGTCACGCAAAGGCTTTTGAGTCACCTGATCTTGTGAGTTTACGGTTGCAACGGTCAGTACGTCAGAATTTACGCGTTGTTCGAACATAGTTCTGTCAGCTCTTTTTTCTGTTTACGCAAGATTTTCGAAATATGCCTCCAACGCCTCCAGCTGTTCGCTGGCATCCTCAATGGCGTTGAATGTGCGCCGAAACTGGTCGTTAGGGGCGTGCTCCTGGAGATACCAGGAGACGTGCTTACGTGCGATACGAAATCCCTTGCCTGGACCATAAAAGTCGTGCAATTCCCGTATATGCCCGTTTAACAAGCGCTGCACTTCGCCAAGTGGCATCGGTGACAGCAGCTCCCCAGTGTCCAGGTAATGCTGGATTTCCCGGAAGATCCAAGGTCTTCCCTGAGCGGCACGTCCTATCATCAGGGCATCAGCCCCAGTGTAGTCGAGTACCGCTCTGGCTTTATGCGGGTCAGTGATGTCGCCATTCGCGATAACGGGAATGGAAACAATCTGCTTAACTGCCCGAATGCTGTCGTATTCCGCCTCACCATTAAACAAACAAGAACGGGTTCGGCCATGAATCGTCAGGGCTTGTATACCACAGTTTTCGGCCAATTGGGCAATTTCTATACAGTTACGGTGTTCTGGCGACCAACCCGTCCGGATCTTCAACGTCACTGGTACATCTACCGCGTTAACGACTGCGGAGAGGATCTGTTTGACCAATTCAGGATGCTGCAATAATGCTGATCCTGCCAGTTTGCGATTCACTTTCTTGGCCGGACATCCCATATTGATGTCGATGATTTGTGCACCATTCGCCACATTGATTTGGGCGGCTGCTGCCATCTCATCCGGGTCATTACCGGCAATCTGCACGGCACGAATCCCCGGCTCATCACTATGAACCATGCGCAAACGCGACTTATCCGTCCGCCATACCTCTGGATTAGAGGAGAGCATTTCAGATACAGCCATCCCAGCCCCCATACCATGACATAGCGCTCTGAATGGGCGATCTGTGATACCCGCCATCGGGGCGGCAATCAGGCAATTTGTAAGCTGGATGTGTCCAATACGCATAGACAAAGAATGACCACACTGTGTCCGTAAGGGCGCGTATATTACGCATTTTTGCGCTCAGATGAAAGGCCAAACTTTGACCAATTGATGAAAAAAACGCGATAAATTACAGACTAATCTTGGGTAATTAATTATTTTCTCATATATAACATCAGGTTAAGTTAATATGATTAATTTGTGCGCTTTAGTATTTTCTACTAAACAACATAATTTTCGACTAGTTATGCAACATGGTGGAGGTTGAAAATGCTGACTTATTCATCAAATCAATGATAAAGAGCAGATATAAATGAGTCAGACATCTCATTTCAGTTAAAAACAGTGCTTGATGGATTGCTAGCTACTGCCAGGAAATGCTAGTGCGACTCTGCAAATTTGGCGTTACAACAGCGAGTGTTGCAACGCCTATAACATGGATAATCATTATTGGCGGGGTCGATATTACTTCTTGATACCCGTGATGCGGCACCACTCTTCTTTCTCAGCCACCGGGTCGAGAGTGAATTTATCCTCATAAGCCTGTGCAACACCCGCTGCCTGCGTTGCCAGCACACCGGACAAGCCAAGATGGCCACCCGCAACCGGTAAAACACTAATCAACGGCGCGAGTTCCCGTAATGGGCCAGCCAGGATATTGGCGACCACCACGTCAGCGGATAAATCGGCTGGCTGATCTTTGGCAAGATACAGCTCCAAACGCTCTGAAACGCCGTTACGCTGTGCGTTATCACGACTGGCCTGAATGGCTTGCGGATCAATATCAATGCCAATAGCGCGCTTAGCACCGAGTTTTAGAGCTGCAATCGCCAGGATGCCGGAGCCGCAACCGAAATCGATAACGGTTTTATCCTGTAGATTGAGGCTATCGAGCCATTGCAAACACAATGCGGTTGTCGGGTGAGTGCCGGTACCAAACGCCAAACCGGGGTCGAGCATCACGTTCACGGCTGTTGGGTCGGGAACATCACGCCAGCTCGGACAGATCCACAGGCGCTCACCAAAACGCATTGGGTGGAAATTATCCATCCATTCACGTTCCCAATCTTTATCTTCCAACTGCTCAATCTTATGGATGAAACCTTGACCGAGTTGCGGGTTATATTCCAGCATAGCGACCACTTCCGCCATATCGGTTTCTGCATCATACAGGCCAATCACGTCGGTATCGCCCCACAGGCGGGTTTCCCCCGGCAGCGGCTCAAACACCGGATTATCGTGGGTATCCTGGAAGGTCACAGAGACCGCGCCACTTTCTATTAGGGCATCACCAAGAGATTCGGCTTGGTTACCGGTGGTGTTTAGTTTTAGTTGGATCCAAGGCATAGCTTTCTCTTCCAAAACCGATCTTCAACTGAGGTCTCACGATCGGTTTTTATCAATAGGGTTTCGGTAAATAATACCTGCAAATAGTCATTTATTCAGTGCTGACAACCACGGGCCGGCGTATTCGCGCCCTGTCGCCAAACTGATTCCCGATATAGAACGCCAGCAGATTAAGCACCAGCGAGGGCACTATTGGGTGCAGGCCGGCTATCTTAATATCGAAACTGGCCAGTACGGTATAGCATACCGCGCCGACAATCATTGCGCTAAGGGCACCATGGGCATTGGCGCGCTCCCAGTATAATCCTAGCACCAATGGCCAGAGGAATACCGCCTCCAGACCACCAAAGGCCAACAGATTCAACCAGATAATCATTTCGGGTGGTCGCCAGGCGGCAAGTAGCAATAATAGCCCGAGGATCAGTGTCGACATGCTGGAAATACGCGCTAACTTACGCTCATTTTTCAGCTCTTCTGGCCATAAATTGAGGTATAAATCTTTCACAATAGTTGCGGAGGATTGCAGTAACTGGGCATTGATGGTCGACATAATCGCCGCCATCGGCGCGGCCAGAAAGATCCCAGCAGCAAAGGGCGGCAGCACGGTGATCATCAGTGTGGGGATCACTTGATCCGGGATCTTCAGGTCCGGCAGGATCGCCCGGCCTAATGCGCCAGCCAGATGCATACCGAACATCAAGATTGCCACCACAATGGTGCCGAGGATGATGCCGCGATGCACGGCTTTACTATCACGATACGAAATGCAACGCACTGCGGTATGCGGTAGGCCAATAACTCCAAAGCACACCAAGATCCAGAATGATGCCATAAACGGCAAGTCGAGGATTTGATCGCCCCCTTGAGGGGAGACCAGCGCCGGATCTATATGCTGTAGAGTCTCGACGGCTTTGTGCAGCCCACCTGCGGCATGGATAACCGCCACCAACAGTAAAATAGTGCCGACCAACATCACCATGCCTTGTAAAGCATCATTTAGCACGCTGGCACGGAAACCACCAAAAGAGGTATACAGCGCGATACTGATACCGAAAATCAACAAGCCAGTGTCATAAGGGATGCCCGCTGCGGTTTCCAGCAAGCGCGCGCCACCGATAAACTGCACTGTCATGGCCCCGACAAACGCCACCAACAAGCTGATGCTGGCCAACCACACCAATAGGCGGCTTTGATAGCGGGCATACAGCATGTCGTTGAGGGTCACGGCATTATAACGTCGCGCAAGAATGGCAAATTTCTTACCCAATACTCCCAGAGACAGCCACACCGCTGGCAATTGAATCATTGCCAATAACACCCAGCCCAGGCCGTATTTATAAGCAGCACCCGGCCCGCCAATAAATGAACTGGCACTGATATAAGTGGCGGTCAAGGTCATTGCCAGGACAAATCCGCCCATCGAACGGTTGCCGATGAAGTATTCGTTAAGAAAATTCCCGGTTTTACGGCGGGTATAAGCATAGACGGATAAGCCAAATACCATGGCCAGATAGCCCACTAATGGCAGAATGACATCAGTTTGCATTGTCATCCTCCAGTGGAATATCGCGAAATATCACACGCACCATTAACCAGCACAGCACAATAAATAGCAGTGGCAGCGCAATACAGGCCGCTTCAAACCAAGCGGGCAGGCCGCTTATACCGGGAATATTGCCTGGTAAATAAGCCGTTATTATCCACCCAGCCAGATAAGCCAGCGTTAAGCCAAAGGCCCAGCGCGCTTCTTTATTGGCTTGTAGGAACCTTGTGTCCATATTCTCTCCAATACCCTTCGTACTTGGCACAACAGCGTTGTTAGCTGCACTCATTCACCCGAATCACTGACCTGAGTCAGCTCATCGGGATTCATTTGTTTGCTGCCTAGCTGCGAGGCCAACTAATTTGGGAAATCCCATTCTTATCTTAGCCTTGCAGTGTGATTAGCTACCACTATGCGAAATGCCGACCCTATTAATCAAAAGAAAATTAATCAAATGAAAAGAAAAAGGCCGGTAATTTACCGGCCCTGATATAAAAGGTAAAGCTCATGAAAGGCGAAATAATCAGGTTTCTTGCAACCCGAGTTTTTTCTCCAGATAGTGGATATTGGTGCCACCATGCTGGAAGTTTTCGTCGTTCATGATGCGTTGCTGTAACTCAACGTTGGTCTTGATGCCATCGATAATGAGTTCTGCCAGCGCGTTTTTCATGCGGGCAATCGCAACATCACGGTTTTCACCGTAAGTGATAAGTTTGCCGATCATGGAGTCATAATATGGCGGCACGGTATAGCCGGCGTAAATATGAGACTCCCAACGCACTCCAAAACCGCCCGGCGCATGGAAACGGGTAATTTTACCCGGACTCGGCAGGAAGGTATTCGGGTCTTCGGCGTTGATACGGCACTCTACTGCGTGGCCGTGGACTTTCACTTCATCTTGTTTGATGGAGAGAGGTTGGCCCGCAGCGATCCGCAGCTGTTCTTTGATCAAATCAACACCGGTGATCATTTCGGTAACCGGGTGTTCAACCTGAATACGGGTGTTCATTTCGATGAAATAGAACTCGCCGTTTTCATACAGGAACTCGAAAGTCCCCGCACCACGATAGCCGATTTCCACACAGGCTTTCGCGCAGCGTTCACCGATATAACGGCGCATTTCGCTGGTGATACCTGGCGCTGGTGCCTCTTCAACCACTTTCTGGTGGCGGCGCTGCATAGAACAGTCGCGCTCAGCCAGATAGATAGCATTACCCTGACCGTCAGCCAAAATCTGAATTTCGATATGGCGTGGGTTTTCCAGGTATTTCTCCATATAAACCATGTCGTTATTGAAAGCCGCTTTGGCTTCCGCACGGGTCATGTTAATGGATTGCTCCAGATCTTTGTCGTGACGAACCACACGCATACCACGACCACCACCACCACCTGATGCCTTGATAATGACCGGATAACCGATTCGTTTGGCAAAGGCTTTATTCTTGGTTGTGTCGTCATCCAGTGGGCCGTCAGAGCCAGGTACACAAGGTACACCAGCTTTCTTCATGGCATTTATTGCCGAAACCTTGTCACCCATCAGGCGAATGGTTTCGGCACGCGGGCCGATGAAGATGAAACCTGAACGTTCTACCTGTTCGGCAAAATCAGCATTTTCAGACAGGAAACCATAGCCGGGGTGAATAGCCACCGCGCCGGTGATCTCCGCAGCAGAAATGATTGCCGGAATGTTCAGATAGCTTTTAACAGAAGGTGCGGGACCGATACAGACAGTCTCGTCAGCCAATAACACGTGTTTAAGATCACGGTCTGCAACAGAGTGAACTGCCACAGTTTTGATCCCCAGCTCTTTACAAGCTCGCAGGATGCGTAGCGCAATCTCACCGCGGTTAGCGATTACGATTTTATCAAGCATGGAACGCCTCGTTATTCGATGACGACAAGAGGCTCGTCGAATTCAACCGGTTGACCGTCTTCAACCAGAATGGCTTTTACAGTACCGGATTTATCTGCTTCGATTTGGTTCATCATTTTCATCGCTTCAACGATGCAAAGAGTGTCACCAACAGAAACTTTCTGACCTACTTCAATGAAGGGTTTAGCATCCGGGCTCGGGGTGCGGTAGAAAGTACCGACCATTGGGGAGCGCACGATATGGCCACTGATAGCAGCAGGGGCAGCGGCTTCAGCAGGTGCTGGAGCGACAGCAGCGGCCAGAGCAGGTTGTTGCTGCGGCGCAGCAAAAGCATACGGCTGTTGCATCATTGGGTAGTTTGGTGCGGCAGGAGCACGACTGATGCGTACTGACTCTTCGCCTTCTGAGATTTCCAGCTCTGAAATGCCGGATTCTTCAACCAGTTCGATCAGTTTCTTAATCTTACGAATATCCATGAGTGTGATTCCGTACTCTTTTTGTGTTGCATTAGTTGGATTTTGACAAGCGATTTACCGCTGCCTGTAAAGCAAAGTTATAGCCATCTGCGCCAAGTCCACAGATTACGCCAACCGCGATATCAGAGAGATATGAATGATGACGGAAAGGCTCCCGGGCATGCACATTAGATAAGTGGACCTCGATAAACGGGATCTGCACACCTAACAATGCATCGCGCAGTGCAACACTGGTATGTGTAAACGCTGCCGGGTTGATCAGGATAAAATCGGTATTACCCCGTGCTTGGTGAATTCTATCAATCAGCACATGTTCTGCATTTGACTGCAAATGGGATAGCACCACATCCATTCCCTGAGCTTGAGTCTCTAATTGGCTGACAATATCAGCCAATGTAGTGTGACCGTACTTTTCCGGTTCACGTGTTCCAAGCAGATTCAAGTTAGGGCCATTCAGAAGCAAAATGTGAAACTTATCCGACATTGTGCTGGTATCTCCGGCAATTAGTCCATCATCGTAAAAAATAACCTGATGTCACCGATTTGTCACCTTTTTACGACGAATTTGACACTGCGATCGGCATTAAGGTCGGGCATTATAATGATATCGTAGCAATTAGCAGCTAAATACTGGTCTTATCAGCGAAGATATTCAATAGAAAAAGATAATGACCGATGAAAAGCTCAGGTTTTTAGCGGCACCATTGGCGAAATTTTTTATAGCGTAGCGCCAATAATATTGCTGCTATCACCGCGTAAATAATGGGGAATGGCGATAGCGTTTTGACCGACCAAAGATAATGAATTGGTGCAAGAATGGCGACAACATACACCAAATTATGCAATTTTTGCCAGTTGGCTCCCATTTTTCGTTGCGCCCACAAGGTGGATGTCACCGCCAGTGACAGTAACAATAGCCAACTTATTATGCCCAATGTCAGGTAAGGGCGGGTGACCAGCTCACGCCCCAGTAAATCAATATTACTCAGCCCAAGTTCCAGTACCGAGTAGCTGACCAAATGTAGTGTTCCCCAGGCAAAACACCATAAACCCAACAACCGGCGGCAGCGGATTAACAACGGCTGT
This sequence comes from Yersinia sp. Marseille-Q5920, assembly GCF_946902935.1. Taxonomy (NCBI): domain Bacteria; kingdom Pseudomonadati; phylum Pseudomonadota; class Gammaproteobacteria; order Enterobacterales; family Yersiniaceae; genus Yersinia; species Yersinia sp. Marseille-Q5920. The sequence goes on from NZ_CAMPQA010000011.1 coordinate 77,848, forward strand.
TTGCCATAGCGCGCCAGTGGCGTGACCAGCAGTGTCGCCAATAATAATTTTAGGGTCATTAGCCCGGTGAAATGCTGAATATCTTTAGCCGGGTCGGCACTGAACCAACCTTGATCTACAGATAAAATTAGCCACAAAAAGGGGAGTGCGGCCGCCAACCAGATAGCCACTTTTAGCCACTTAATTTGCCGTAAACTGAGCCGCATCAGAAATTCTCCCGCAGATCCAAACCACGGTAGAGTGATGCGACTTGATCGGCATAACCGTTAAATAACAGTGTTGGCTGGCGCTGAACATCCAGGATACCGCCTGAGCCGATAAAGCGCTCAGTTGCTTGCGACCAGCGCGGATGGTTCACATGAGGGTTCACATTGGCATAAAAACCATATTCGTTGGGCGCACTCAGGTTCCAGGTAGTCGGTGGCTGATCATGAGTCAGGCGAATATGAACAATGGATTTTATGCCTTTAAAACCGTATTTCCATGGGGTGATGAGCCGCAGCGGCGCGCCATTTTGTGGCGGTAGGGCCTTGCCATACACGCCCAGTGTCATAAAGGCCAATGGGTGCATTGCCTCATCCAGTCGCAATCCTTCGACATAAGGGTATTTCAGGCCGCCGCCAATAAAACGATCTTCCTGCCCCGGCATTTGATCCGGTGCATAAAGTGTCTGGAATGCGACATAGCGAGCATTGCTGGTGGGTTCAACCAGCTTAAGCAATTTGCCCAATTCAAACCCAATCCACGGCACCACCATCGACCAGGCCTCTACGCAGCGCATCCGATAAATGCGCTCTTCTAATGGGAAGCGTTTTATCAGGTCATCAATATCGAGTGTCATGGGCTTGGCGACGTCACCGTCGATCTTTATCTGCCAGTCTTCGGTTTTCAGTGTGCCAGCATTGGCGGCAGGATCGGCCTTATCCAAGCCGAATTCATAGAAATTATTATAGCCGGTGACTTTATCTTCCGGGGTTAGCGCCAAATCTGGGTGGTAAACCGTTGATTGAGTGAAATCCAGCGGCTTGCCAGACGGGGCTTTGGGGCGATTATTCCCTTTAAACCATGCCAGCAAATCAGCTTGCGCAGATGTGGGCAATGCCAGTGTAGCAGCAGTAATCCCCAATGCTTGCAACACCTTACGGCGCTGATAAAAAATACTTTCTGGGGTGACATCTGCTTCGGTTAGCTTGCGTGGCGTGGCAGCATTACGCAGGGAATGGGATAAAAAGTTGCGCATAAAATGACTCCATCAAACAGGGGGAAGCATATCGGCCTTATTGATATTAATCATGGCGGCTTATAGGGACAAGTGCTAGGGGGCGGAGAGAAATTTGAAAATCATTACAATACGGATAATAAACTGGGGAGCATGACACTCTCCCCAGTGGCTGTGAATTAGCGAACTTTTACCAAGGTTCTACCGGTAATTTCGTTCGCCAATAGGCGAGCGGCGATGGTCGGGGCATCGGCGAGTGTGATAGCTTGCGAAGCTTGTTGATAGAAGCTTTCAGGCAAAATTTCCTGTAAGCGTTGCCAAGCTTGTAGACGGCGCTGTTGCGGTGTCATCACTGAATCTATCCCTTGCAACCGCACATTGCGCAGAATAAAGGGCATCACGGTCGTCGGGAGCGAATAGCCGCCAGCTAAACCACAAGCGGCCACGGTGCCGTTGTAATTCATCTGAGCCAACACTTTAGCCAGTAATTTGTCGCCAACAGTATCAATGGCACCCGCCCATAACTGTTTTTCCAATGGGCGGGAAGCATCAAGATAATCGTTACGTGACAATACCCGATGAGCACCGAGGCCTTTTAGATAGTCACTGTTACTGTCACGGCCAGAAATGGCGGCGATTTTATAACCCAGTGCTGCAAGTAGGGCGATTGCTGTGCTACCGACGCCACCACTGGCCCCGGTGACCACCACTTCGCCACTTTCTGGTGTCACGCCACCTTCCTCCAACGCCATGACACACAGCATCGCGGTAAAACCAGCCGTACCGATAATCATGGCCTTACGCGGCTCTAACCCTTCAGGCATCGGCACTAGCCAGTCGCCGTTGACACGAGCTTGCTCTGCCAACCCACCCCAATGATTTTCCCCCACGCCCCATCCCGTCAGTAAAACTGACTGGCCGACATGAAAACGCGGATCTTCACTGCTGTGGACGGTGCCGGCAAAATCGATACCCGGCACCATGGGAAATTCACGGATAATCTTCCCTTTGCCCGTGATAGCCAGTGCATCCTTATAATTCAAGCTGGACCAATTAACATCAACGGTGACATTACCGGCTGGCAATTGTGACGGGGATATTTCGCGCACTTCTGCGGTAGTCCGGCCTTCAGTTTGCTCAAGTACAAGCGCTCGCATATAACACCTATAGATAGTATGAATGCAGAAAGGTATAGATTAAGAGTGAGTCAATATAGCGACAACATCAACCTTATAGCCTGATCAAGAACAAAAATGAGGCCGATGATTTCGTCCGTGACTATCCTTGAAAGAGGATTCACCAGAAGTTCTGTGAAAAAGGCTGAGTTATGGAGTTATGGTCGTATTATGAGGTAAAAAATCAGTATTATGGTGGCAATTTGTCATATAGTGTCTTCCTCAAAGGAACAGAGGCATTTTTTTCACTGAATTGCGCTTCGCAAGGTTAAAGGATGCGATTTACAACCAAACTTTCTGTGTTTATGACCTTGCTGGTCGTATTGGCTATGTGTTTAGTGTTACTGGGTAGCACGGCCAGTTTTTTTTATTTGTGTCAGAAAAAAATGGAGCATCGCCTCCAGAGCATCGTAACAGCTTATGATCAGTCATTGTTGCTACAACCTGCTGATAAAGAACGTGAATGGCTGCCTATAATGATGCGAACCCTGGGCGTGTTGGAAGTTAGCGTCCAGAATGAAAACAGCACGTTATACCAACTAAAACTCCCCGCCATTTATGCTCCCTGGAACAGTCAAAGCCGCTATCGTAGCCTGGTGGTACCGATGCTGCATCAACCAGGGACTTCAATGCATTTCAGCTATATTGACCCCTTGAGTAGCTATGCTCGCTCACTTTATGCTGTCGCGATTTTGTCATTGGTGGCCGTGATTGTCGCGATGACACTCCTGCTAAGCTTCCGTTGGCTGCGTGAGCAGACCGCAGGTCAGGAAAAACTTGAGTGGCGAGCCAAACGTATTCTGAATGGCGAACGTGAACACGCTATTCATAGCGAAGGTCATGAATGGCCACTTTGCGCCAGCCGCGCTATTGATCATCTATTGGCTGAGTTGATAGAAGTTCGGGAAGAGCGTAATCGCGTTGATACTTTGATTCGTACTTTTGCCGCGCAGGATGCCGAAACCGGCTTCAGTAATCGCCAATTTTTTGATAATCAGTTGACGACTCAAATGGAGGAATCCGGCGCTCATGGGGTGGTTATGATGGTGCAGTTGCCGGACTTTGATAGCCTAATTGAAACAGGTGATCACCAGCAGGTTCAAGAACTGATGCATTCGCTGATTAACCTGCTTTCTACCTTTGTTACTCGCCATCCCTCTGCGTTATTTGCGCGTTACCATCAGAGTGACATTGCGATTTTACTGCCCCATAAAACACTAAAAGATGCCGCTGTTATGGCCGCACAATTAGTCCATGCAGTCGGGTCGTTACCCGAGCCACATGTTATTGACCGTGAGTCATTGCTGCATATTGGTATTGTGGCGTATCGCAATGGCGATTCAGCCGAACAAGTAATGGATAATGCTGGACAAGCGACCAAAAATGCGGCGATGTATGGGGGGAATGGCTGGTATGTGTACGATACCAAAGTAGCAGAAAAAGGGCGTGGCAGTGTCAAATGGCGCACTTTGTTAGAACAAACACTGGCTAATGGTGGCCCACGGCTTTATCAGAAACCGGCTGTTACCGTTGATGGTAAAATTCACCATCGTGAAATAATGAGCCGCATATATGATGGTGAACAAGAATTACGGGCTGCTGAATTTACACCACTGGTACAATTATTCGGTCTGGGTGAGCGATATGACCGTCAAAAAATTGATCGGATAATTCCTTTATTAGCTTTATGGCCGGACGAAACTCTGGCATTTTCTATCAGCGTTGATTCATTATTGCAGCGTCCTTTCCAGCGCTGGCTGCGGGATACGCTGTTGCAATGCAGAAAATCTGATCGAGAGCGAATTATCTTTGAACTTGCAGAGGCAGATGTGTGTCAATATATCAGCCAAATCCGTCCGATGATGCGTTTGTTACTCGGTGTAGGCTGCAAGGTTATGGTGTCACAAGCCGGATTGACAGTTGTCAGTACGTCATACATTAAGTCTCTCCGGGTTGAAATGATTAAACTTCATCCAGGATTAGTCAGAAGCATTAATTTGCGTTATGAAAATCAGTTGTTTGTCGAAAGCCTGACCGGTGCCTGTGCGGGAACACATGTAAAAGTTTTTGCAGCAGAAGTTCTTACCCGTGAAGAATGGCAAACGCTGAAAGAAAAGGGTGTTTATGGTGGACAGGGCAATTTTTTTGCTCCGCCAACGCTTTTAAACCCCGGAAAGAAAAAATATTCGTATTAGGGACATGTTTAGCCTGATCGTTGAGCAAAAATTAACGTAGAATGTGTCAGTCATTTCCGTAAATCGTTGGTGGGCACTTACTTCCGACGAGAATCAGGTTAAATGTTAGATTTTATGTGCTGTGTTACGCCGGTCGTTGCGCAGAATCTGTGTTGTGTCGAGGGTTTATTCAACCTTTTCAAGCAACATGGGGGCTGAATGAAACGAGATGTCAATAACGCAGCTACTTTTTCACCGAATCAGGACGTTTTTGCGCCTTGTCGCTGCTTCGTGTGGTTGGTAAAGTAGGCGGATTTTATTTTCCGCCCCCAGCTTGCAGGATTATCCTTTCGTTATGTTTAAGAAATTTCGTGGCATGTTTTCCAACGACTTGTCCATCGACTTGGGTACCGCCAATACCCTTATATATGTAAAAGGACAAGGCATTGTACTGAATGAACCTTCAGTGGTTGCTATTCGTCAGGATCGTGCCGGTTCACCGAAGAGCGTTGCGGCTGTAGGCCATGATGCCAAACAGATGCTTGGGCGTACCCCCGGCAATATCGCAGCTATTCGCCCGATGAAAGACGGCGTTATTGCCGATTTCTTTGTCACTGAAAAAATGCTGCAACACTTTATTAAGCAAGTTCACAGCAACAGCTTTATGCGCCCGAGTCCGCGTGTATTGGTGTGCGTACCGGTCGGGGCAACTCAGGTTGAGCGCCGTGCGATCCGTGAATCAGCTCAGGGCGCAGGCGCCCGAGAAGTGTTTCTGATTGAAGAGCCTATGGCTGCGGCAATTGGCGCAGGTTTACCGGTTTCTGAAGCGACCGGTTCAATGGTTGTGGATATTGGTGGCGGTACCACAGAAGTGGCCGTTATCTCTCTGAACGGTGTGGTTTACTCTTCTTCCGTGCGTATCGGTGGTGACCGCTTTGATGAAGCCATCATTAATTATGTGCGCCGTAACTACGGTTCACTGATTGGTGAAGCGACAGCTGAACGTATCAAGCACAGCATCGGTTCTGCTTATCCGGGTGATGAAGTTCTGGAAATTGAAGTCCGTGGCCGTAACCTTGCAGAAGGTGTACCACGTGGCTTTACGCTAAATTCCAATGAGATCCTTGAAGCGCTGCAAGAGCCGCTGACCGGTATTGTTAGTGCAGTTATGGTGGCGCTGGAACAGTGTCCACCAGAATTGGCATCTGATATCTCTGAGCGCGGTATGGTGTTGACCGGTGGTGGCGCATTGCTGCGTAACCTGGATCGCCTACTGATGGAAGAGACCGGCATCCCAGTGGTGGTGGCAGAAGATCCATTGACCTGCGTCGCTCGAGGTGGTGGTAAAGCGTTGGAAATGATCGACATGCATGGCGGCGATTTGTTCAGCGAAGAATAGTTAGCCAAAGGGAGAAGGGCCGGTCGGATAAATCTATACCCAAGGTAAAGTCATTGGCGTTGCAGCCAGGCAAAGGAACGAATTCGGATGCGCTGACACAGGTCAGTTATTCGTGTGAGTGAAAGCCGTGCAGAGTGCTGTAACGTCAAGTACGAGAAGGGATGATTCAGATTTGGCGCTTCTTCTTTCATGCCGCCAAGGAATACGCATAATTTATGAAGCCGATTTTTAGCCGGGGTCCATCCCTGCAACTGCGGTTGTTTTTTGCCGTTCTTGCAGCCATTGTTTTGGTTATTGCGGATAGCCGATTGGGTACATTTGTTAAAATCCGTACCTACATGGACACCGCCGTTAGCCCTTTCTATTTTCTGGCCAATGGGCCACGTAAAGTTCTCGACAACGTTTCTGAAACTCTGGCTACCCATAAGCAGTTAGAGCTGGAAAACCGTGCGTTACGCCAAGAGCTATTGCTGAAAAATACTGACCTACAGTTGCTTGGACAGTTTAAGCAGGAAAACAACCGGTTACGTGAATTACTCGGTTCTCCGCTGCGTCAGGATGAACAAAAAATGGTGACTCAGGTGATGTCCAGCGGGACAGACCCTTATAGTGACCAAGTAGTTATCGATAAAGGCTCTAACAATGGCGTGTATGAAGGCCAGCCAGTTATCAGTGACCGGGGTGTCGTGGGCCAGGTTGTTGCGGTCAGTAAATTAACCAGCCGCGTCTTATTGATTTGTGATACCTCCCACGCGCTTCCTATCCAGGTCTTGCGAAATGATATTCGGGTGATTGCCGCCGGTAGCGGTTGCACCGATGACTTATTATTAGAGCACTTACCTAGCAATACAGATATTCGTGTTGGTGATGTATTAGTGACCTCCGGTTTGGGCGGGCGCTTCCCCGAGGGTTATCCGGTCGCCGTGGTTTCTTCGGTCAAAGTGGATAACCAACGCGCTTATACAGTGATTCAGGCGCGTCCGACCGCCGATTTGCAACGTTTACGTTATCTGCTGTTATTGTGGGGCGCCGATCGCAATGGCGATATTCCACTCCCCCCCGCTGAAGTTCGCCGGGTCGCAAATGAACGTTTGGCTCCCATGATGTCGCAAGTATTACCTGCCGCTGATGAGATGGGCCCTCCGGCACCATCCGCAAACACGGCACCAACAGCAGTGACTGCTCCGGGAGTATCACCATGAACCGCTACAGCAGCAATGGCCGTTGGGTTATCTGGTTATCTTTCCTGATTGCCATGGTGTTGCAAATTATGCCGTGGCCTGAACAAATTTATATGTTCCGGCCTTCGTGGCTAGCATTAGTCTTAATTTATTGGGTGATGGCCTTACCGCACCGGGTGAATGTGGGAACGGGTTTCATTCTCGGGCTGATTATGGACCTTATTATGGGGTCCACTCTCGGGGTGCGGGCGCTGGCGCTCAGTATTATTGCTTATTTGGTCGCGTTTAAGTTTCAGCTATTTCGCAATATGGCGCTGTGGCAACAGGCGCTCATTGTGATGTTGCTGTCACTGACAATGGATGTCGTGGTGTTTTGGTCTGAGTTTTTAGTCAGTAATGTCTCATTCCGCCCCGAAGTCTTCTGGAGTAGTGTGGTCAACGGTATTCTATGGCCGTGGCTATTTTTGTTAATGCGTAAAATTCGCCGTCGATTTACGGTGCAATAAGGATTTAAGACTCATGACCGCCCTGTATCTCGCTTCTGGTTCTCCACGCCGCCGTGAATTATTAACCCTGCTTGATGTCCCTTTTGAGGTGCTGAAAACAGAAGTTGAAGAGCTGCGGAGACCAGAGGAAAGTGCGCAAGAATATGTCCAGCGTTTGGCACAGGACAAAGCACGAGCAGGGGTGATGGTCGCTCCACAGGATCTGCCAGTACTTGGAGCCGATACCATTGTGGTGTTAAATGGGCAAGTATTAGAAAAACCACGGGATAAAGCCCATGCGCAGGAAATACTCAGTGCGCTGTCCGGGCAGCAACATCAAGTGATCACAGCGGTGTCACTGGCGGATAAACAAGAGGTGTTATCTACCATGGTGGTGACAGATGTGACATTCCGCGTGTTATCTCAGTTGGAAATCAGTGACTATATTGCTACCGGTGAACCCATGGACAAAGCGGGCGCTTACGGTATTCAGGGGAAAGGTGGTTGTTTCGTCAGAACCATTAGCGGCAGTTACCATGCTGTGGTGGGTCTGCCGTTAGTTGAAACCCATGAATTACTAAGTCATTTCATTGCGCTGCGTAATGTGAGAGGAAGTCATGACAGCTGAATTACTGGTCAATATCACACCGTCTGAAACGCGGGTTGCCTACATTGATGGTGGCATCCTGCAAGAAATTCACATTGAGCGCGAAGCGAAAAGAGGCATCGTCGGCAATATCTACAAAGGCCGTGTTAGCCGGGTGTTACCGGGCATGCAGGCGGCTTTTGTCGATATCGGGCTGGATAAAGCCGCTTTTCTTCATGCTTCCGATATCATGCCCCACACCGAATGCGTGGCTGGGGATGAGCAGAAAAATTTCAATGTGCGCGATATCGCTGAACTGGTTCGTCAGGGGCAGGATTTAATGGTGCAGGTGGTGAAAGACCCGCTGGGCACCAAAGGCGCACGTTTGACCACCGATATCACTCTACCTTCCCGCTATCTGGTCTTAATGCCAGGGGCTGCTCATGTCGGTGTTTCCCAGCGTATTGAAAGTGAAGCTGAACGCGAACGCCTGAAAAAAACCGTGGCAGAGTATTGTGATGAGCAAGGCGGTTTTATTATCCGTACCGCCGCGGAGGGGATTGGTGAAGAAGAGCTGGCCGCTGATGCCGCCTTCCTTAAGCGCTTATGGACGAAAGTTCAGGAACGTAAAAAACGCAATATCACCAAATATAAGCTATATGGTGAAATGGCACTGGCGCAGCGGGTGCTCCGTGACTTTGCCGGGGCTGCGTTGGATAAAATCCGTGTCGACTCCAAATTAACTTATGATTTGCTGGTGGAGTTTACCAGTGAATATATTCCAGAAATGACTGAGAAACTGGAGCTGTATGCGGGTAAACAACCCATTTTTGATCTCTTTGATGTCGAAAATGAAATACAGCGCTCTTTAGAACGCAAAGTTGAATTAAAATCAGGCGGTTACCTGATTATTGACCAGACAGAAGCCATGACCACCGTGGATATCAACACCGGTGCATTTGTCGGCCATCGTAATCTTGACGAAACTATCTTCAATACCAATATTGAGGCCACTCAAGCTATCGCCCGCCAGTTGCGGATGCGAAATCTGGGCGGGATTATCATTATTGATTTCATTGACATGAGTAATGAAGAACACCGTCGGCGCGTTTTGCATTCACTGGAACAAGCGCTGAGTAAAGATCGGGTAAAAACCAGTATTAACGGTTTCTCTCAGCTAGGCTTAGTAGAAATGACCCGCAAGCGCACGCGGGAGAGCATCGAGCATGTGCTGTGCAATGAGTGCCCGACCTGCCGTGGCCGTGGCACGGTCAAATCAGTGGAAACCGTGTGCTATGAAATCTTGCGCGAGATTGTCCGTGTTCACCATGCTTATGATTCTGACCGCTTCCTGGTTTATGCTTCTCCGGCAGTGGGCGAAGCGCTGAAAGGCGAAGAGTCTCATGCGCTGGCTGAAGTGGAAATCTTCGTCGGTAAGCAAGTGAAAGTCCAGATTGAGCCACTGTATAATCAAGAACAATTTGATGTGGTGATGATGTAAGCACCTCCCGGCCTTTGTATATATAGGTTCTATCGGGAGCCGCTGCACACATGCAGCGGATGGCAAGGAGAGAAGTGTGAGGCGACTGCCCCGGATAATGTTTGTGACAGGCGCCACAATAATTGTGGTGGTGGCGCTGTTGGTCAGTGGGCTACGCATGATGCTGCCTCTTATCAACGACTATCGCGCGCAAATCGTGACCAAGGTTCAGTCTATTAGCGGAATTCCACTGGAGGTGGGGTTCATGCAAGGGACGTGGGAAACTTTTGGCCCGACATTGGAATTGCGTAATATTCGCGCTCAATTACCGCAAGCCAATTGGCAGGTGCAGCGGGTGACCCTGGCGCTTGATGTATGGCAATCATTGCTGCATTGGCGCTGGCAATTCCGCGATATGACTTTCTATCAGTTGCAGTTGGATCTCAACACCACGTTGGATCGGCAACAAAACAATGGCAGCAGCTTTGAAGCCAGCACCCTCACTGATATCTTCTTACGCCAGCTAGATCATTTTGATCTGCGCAACAGCCGTATTTCATTCCTAACCCCATCAGGCCCCCGCGCCGAATTAGAAATCCCACAACTGACTTGGCTTAACTCTCCAAGCCGGCATCGCGCTGAGGGGCAAATTAGTCTGTCGACTATCAATGGTCAGCACGGTGTGCTGATGGTGCGGATGGATCTGCATGATAATCAGGGGATTTTGAGCAACGGCACTGTTTATATGCAGGCCGATAATATTGATTTGAAACCTTGGATTAGCCGTTGGCTGCATAATAATACGGGGTTAGACAGTGCCGAGTTCAGTCTGGCGGCCTGGTTGAGTATCAAAAGTGGCGAAATCTACAGTGGCAATGTGCTGCTCAATCAGGGGCAGGCCAATTGGACAGTGGGGGGCGAATCCCATCAACTCGCGGTGGATAATTTTGTGCTGGAAGGCCGCCGCCATGGTAATGGCTGGCAAATTGATGCGCCGGAATTGAGCCTCAAAACTGACGGCCAACCTTGGCCAAAAGGGCACCTATCTGCGCTGTGGTTGCCGGAAAATACTCAGTTTATTGGGCCAGACCAATCTCAAGAGTTACGAATTCGTGCCACTAATATTCAGCTAGAGCGAGTGGGGCCGATATTGCCCACTTTGTCACTTTTTACTCCTGAGTTAATGAATCATTTAGCAGATTTACAGCCCCAAGGGATCGTCGATGTGCTGGCATTGGATATTCCCATCAACCAACTGCCAAAGACCCGTTTTCAGGCCAAGTGGCACGATATCAGTTGGCAGCATTGGGATCTGTTGCCGGGGGTGAATAATTTTGCCGGTGCGCTCAGTGGCTCTGCCGAGCAAGGGCGGCTGGATATCAACTTAAAAAACAGCCTATTACCTTATGGTAATATGTTCCGCGCCCCACTGGAGGTGAGTCAAGCTAGCGGTGCAGTGAACTGGCAAGTTGATGATAAAGGCTGGGAATTGTGGAGTGATAAGCTGGATGTCCGGGCTAAATCACTGTGGGGCAATGGCAGTTTCCACTATATGCAGCCAAATACTGGCCAGCCGTGGCTCAAGATTCTGAGTGGTATCCGCCTGTATGATGCTACTGATGCTTGGCGCTACTTCCCGGTGACGTTAATGGGCGAGAAACTGGCCGATTATCTGACTGAGGCGTTACAGGGTGGGCAAGTGGATAATGCCACACTGATTTATAACGGTAATCCTCATGATTTCCCTTATAAACATAAAGAAGGCCAGTTCCAGGTTTATGTCCCGCTGCGTAACGCCACTTTCCAGTTCCAACCCGATTGGCCGGCGTTAGACAATTTGGCTATTGACCTCAATTTCCTCAATGAAGGTCTGTGGATGAACGCGCCTCACGCCATGCTGGGCAAGGTTACCGGCAGTAATATCAGCGCAATAATTCCAGATTATCTGAAAGAAAAACTGTATGTCGATGCTGAAGTTGCAGGTGCTGGGCACGCCGTCCATGACTACTTTATTGATACGCCCTTGAAGGATTCAGTGGCGGAAACACTGCAAGAATTGCAGGTGGGGGGCAATGTAAGTGGGCGCTTACATCTCGATATCCCCTTGGAAGAAAACCGAATTACACATGCTAGCGGTGAAGTGACACTGAAAAATAACAGCCTGTTGGTGAAGCCGCTGCAAAGCCAATTGGAGAATATCAGCGGTAAATTCCGCTTCAATGATGGCAATCTTGAGAGTGATATTTTATCAGCCAACTGGTTTGGGCAACCACTAACTGTTGATTTTACTACCAAAGAGCAGCCTAAAAACTTTTTGGTCAATGTTGGGCTACACGGCGATTGGTTACCGGCTAAATTACCAGGTATACCCGCCGATGTAGCGAAATTGCTGAGTGGCAGCGCCAACTGGCAAGGTAAAGTTGCGGTGCAATTACCCAAACAGGGTAAACCAGATTATAAGATTGATGTCACCGCTGACCTCAAGAAAGTGAGCAGTCACTTACCGTCACCGCTAGATAAATCAAGTGGTCAATCTTTGCCACTACAAATACAGGCGGTTGGTGGGCTGGAGAGTTTTACCTTGTCTGGCAGTGCGGGCGGTAATAATGTTTTTAATAGCCAATGGCTGATAGAAAAGCAGCAGGTAGAGCTAGCTCGCGCAATCTGGCAGACCGCCGCTATTTTGAAAACAGATAGCAAAAAAATACCGCCATTGCCGGAGGATAAAGGTTTAGTGCTCAAGTTACCTGGCCTTGATGGTGAGGGCTGGCTGGCCTTGCTCGGGTCTGAATTTGCGGCAGTCAGTGCGCCTTTTGCTTCATCTGCTCAACCGACCCTAAAAGGCGGTGAATCCAATATCATTCTCCCTAAGCGGCTGATATTACAGACCCCGCAGCTGTTGATCGGTGGGCAAGCTTGGCATGATTTGGCCTTAATGGTCGAGCCGCTGCCCGCGGGAACCAAAGTCACGGCGAAAGGTCAGGAAGTGGATGGAAGTTTGCTGATGGCTGAGTTTGGGCCATGGAATGCCAACTTTGATTATCTTTATTACAACCCGCAATGGGCGGCCAGTGCAGACAAATCCCCACTGGCGCAAGCGGCATTGCAGGAGCCACAAGGCCCCAGTAAAATTTCGTTCCATGGCTGGCCAGCCCTACAATTGCGTTGTAAATCCTGTTGGGTCCTGGGGCAGAATATTGGGCGGGTTAATGCGGATTTGACCCCAAAAGGCAATATTCTGGCGCTGACCAATGGCCTTATTGAGGCGGGTAATGGGCGGGCGAAAATTACCGGGCAATGGCAACAAGAGGGTGACAGTGATAAAACCGAGCTCAATGTGGCACTGACCGGGCCAAAAATCGATGAAACCATCTCATTCTTTGGCCTGACGACACCCATGAAAGATGCTTCGTTTGATATCAATGCTGATGTCAATTGGCATGGTGTTCCGTGGCAACCACAGATAAATACCCTCAATGGTACATTAAGGGGTAAATTGGGTAGAGGGTTACTGACTGATCTCGGTGGCGGGCGGGCGGGCCAACTATTGCGGCTGGTCAGTTTTGACGCACTATTGCGTAAGCTCCAGCTCGATTTTAGTGATACGTTTAGTCGTGACTTCGCGTTTGATTCTATTCGCGCCACCGCCAATATCAAAAATGGCGTGATGCATACCAATGATTTAGTCGTTGATGGGCTAGCGGCTGATATTGCCATGAGCGGTAATGTCGATTTGGCGAAACGCCAGATAGCCATGGAAGCGGTTATTACGCCAGAGATTTCTGCCACTGTCGGTGTTGCAACTGCTTTTGCAATTAACCCAGTGGTCGGGGCAGCAGTATTTGCGGCCTCGAAGATTTTAGGGCCTTTATGGAGCAAGGTTTCGCTGATTCGCTACCAGATTACTGGCAGTTTGGATCAACCGACCATCCATGAAGTATTACGCCAACTAAAGGAGAGTAAGGCGCCATGAAAAATGCCAATGTTGCATTATTACAGCTATGCAGCGGTGAAAATACCCGTGACAATCTGGCTCAAATTGAGCAGCAGATCAAACAGTTAAACTCAGGCATTCAACTGGTTATGACGCCAGAAAATGCATTGCTATTTGCCAATGCAGCTTCCTATCGTCACCACGCCGAACAACATAATGACGGGCCATTACAGCAAGAAGTACGCGAGATGGCCCGCAAATATGGTGTCTGGATCCAAGTGGGATCCATGCCGATGATAAGCCGCGAGTCACCGGATCTTATCACCACCAGCAGCTTGCTGTTTGACGACCAAGGCGAGCTGAAAGCGCGCTATGACAAAATACATATGTTTGATGTGGATATAAAAGATATTCATGGCCGTTATCGTGAGTCAGATACCTATCAACCGGGCCAACAACTGACGGTGGTGGATACGCCGGTGGGCCGCTTGGGTATGACGGTTTGCTATGATTTGCGTTTCCCCGGCTTGTTCCAAGCTTTACGGGCACAGGGCGCTGAGATTATTTCAGTCCCGGCGGCCTTTACCAAAGTTACCGGTGAAGCGCATTGGGAAATTTTATTGCGCGCACGGGCGATTGAAAACCAGTGTGTAATACTGGCCGCAGCACAGGTAGGGCGTCATGGCGCGACCCGCCGTACCTGGGGCCACACCATGGCGGTCGATGCTTGGGGTAAAATCATTGGGCAGAATCCAGATGCGGTTGCTGCTTTAAAAGTCAAAATCGACACCACAGGTTTGAAAACTATTCGTAATCAGATGCCGGTATTGCAGCACAATCGCTTTGTGTCGTCGCTGGTGCCGCCATTATCTGATTCAAAACAATCATCTAAATAAAGAGTGAAAACTATGAGCCTCTCGTTTGTCAGTGAGCAGTTACTCGCTGCTAACAAGCTGAACCATCAGGACTTGTTCTCAGTATTGGGGCAGTTGGCTGAACGCCGCCTCGATTATGCTGACCTGTATTTCCAGTCCAGCTACCACGAGGCCTGGGTGTTGGAAGACAGCATCATCAAAGATGGCTCTTACAATATTGATCAGGGTGTCGGCGTGCGAGCGGTCAGCGGTGAAAAAACCGGTTTTGCCTATGCCGATCAAATCACCCTGAATGCTTTACAGCAAAGTGCCCATGCGGCGCGCAGTATCGTGCGCGATACCGGCAACGGCAAAGTGCATACCTTAGGCGAGATTCGCCATCAAGCACTTTATCCGCTGCTCGACCCGCTACAAAGCTTGTCACGGGAAGACAAAATCGCCTTGCTACATCGCGTCGATAAAGTGGCGCGTGCTGCAGATAAACGCGTGCAAGAAGTGAGCGCCAGTCTGACCGGTGTGTATGAACAAATTCTGGTGGCTGCCACCGACGGCACATTAGCGGCGGATGTGCGCCCACTGGTGCGGCTGTCGGTCAGTGTATTGGTGGAAGATAATGGCAAACGCGAACGCGGTGCCAGCGGTGGCGGTGGCCGTTTCGGCTATGACTACTTCCTGGAAACCGTCGATGGCGAAGTGCGGGCTGATAATTTTGCTAATGAAGCGGTCAGAATGGCATTGGTTAATTTGTCCGCCGTTGCCGCTCCGGCCGGTGCTATGCCGGTAGTATTAGGCGCAGGCTGGCCGGGCGTGCTGCTGCATGAGGCGGTTGGTCACGGGTTGGAAGGCGATTTTAACCGCCGTGGCAGCTCCGTATTCAGCGGCCAAATGGGTAAATTGGTGGCTTCAGAACTCTGTACCGTGGTGGACGATGGCACGATGCAAGGTCGCCGTGGCTCACTGGCCATCGACGATGAAGGGGTGCCGGGCCAGTACAACGTACTGATTGAAAACGGTATTCTGAAAGGTTACATGCAGGATAAACTGAATGCCCGTCTGATGGGCGTTGCGCCGACCGGTAATGGCCGCCGTGAATCCTATGCCCATTTGCCGATGCCGCGCATGACCAATACTTATATGCTGGCGGGCAAATCGACACCGGAAGAGATCATCTCCAGTGTGGAATATGGCCTGTATGCGCCTAACTTTGGTGGTGGTCAGGTGGATATCACCTCCGGCAAGTTTGTGTTCTCAACTTCCGAAGCTTACTTAATTGAGAAAGGCAAAATCACCCACGCGGTGAAAGGTGCAACCTTGATTGGCTCCGGCATTGAAGCTATGCAGCAGATTTCCATGGTCGGTAACGATCTGGCGCTGGATAAAGGCGTCGGAGTGTGTGGCAAAGAGGGGCAAAGCCTACCAGTGGGGGTCGGTCAACCGACTCTGAAACTGGATAATTTAACCGTGGGTGGCACGGCGTAGAGTTTTTATTTATCACTAATACTTTCCCATATTGTTGGGGAAAGTATTAGTGGCTGACATATTATGACCGCCGGAGCGATCGTTTTAATATAGTGCTCGTGATGTCGTATGTAAAATAGACATTTATTGATTTAAACTTCTTTTATCCATTGATTTTATTCCCCAGTCACTCGGGTAAATAGTTTTAAATGTGCTATGTATACAACGCTATATAGAGTTTTTAGTCTATATTCAGATATTGGAAGCGCTTGGGCGAACTCAGTCAACTTGAGTAGATCGGATTATTCTCAATTAAATTGAGAGTTTCCTCGCTAAATCGCGTTATTTATAGATATATACCAGCTAATTATCTAGCGATAACTGTGATATATCTCAGCGACACGCTTAAAATACTCGGTTAAATAATCAATGCAGACTTGAACTTTGAGGGGCATTTTATCTTTCTCGGTATATAACGCATATACCGGCCGGGGATCTGAATGGTATTTTTTAAACAGAACTTCAACTTCACCACGCTTGATTTCTTCTATTACCCACATGAGGGGTGCATAGGCGATTCCGGCACCCGCCTTTAACCAGCGAATCATGGTCTGTGAGTCATTGGTGACAAAGCGCCCCTGTGGCGATATTTGCGTGGTAATACCTTCTGGTGCAATCAATTCAAAATTACTGTCTGGCCGCACACTGTATTCCAGCCAAGAGAAGTTGGTCATGTCACTGGGTTTTTCAGGGGTGCCATGCTGCAACAAATAGCTTTTGGCGGCACATACGACCATCGGCATCGAACCGAGGCGGCGGGAAAATAGCCCAGAATCCTGTAAGGCACCCACGCGGATCACTACATCCAAACCATCGGCAATCAAGTCCGGAGCCGGAATACCGGTGACCAGATTAACTGACAGGCCGGGGTACTCTTTCAGCATCTCAGCTGTCATGGTTGCCAGCACATTTTGTGCCATTGTTGATGAACAACCGATGCGCAGTGTGCCGGTCGGCGTGTTGTTAAAAGCATACAGTTGCTCATGAACTTCTTGTACTTCCTGCAACATGCGTCGGCAGCCCTGATAATAAATCCGCCCTGCTTCTGTCAGGCCAATACGACGGGTGCTGCGGTTAAGCAGCTTAACATTTAGCTCTGTTTCCAGTTTTGATACGGTCTGGCTGATTGAAGAAACACTCATTTCCAACTGCCGTGCAGCACCGGTAAAAGATCCGCACTCAACCACTTTGGCAAATACTGACATCCGTTTTAATCTTTCCATAGTCCCTCCAGATAGATTTTTTCACAGTGATTGTTAACTCTGGCTTAAAAGTGATTTAGATCACACATTGTAGATAAGCTGATAATAAGCAGGCTAATATACTGCTGTCGGGAGAACCGCCTCAAGGTTGAAAACCACGTAGCCCGAGTCTTATTCAAACAACAGTTATACTCGTTATTTAAGTTTAATTCATAGAATGGGTTTATGGTTCTTGCTTTTAGCTGTGGTTGTAATGATTGGATGAGTTTCGTTACCGGCCTGATTATTCACTCAGGTGGAGGCACCGGTACCCAATAACAAAAAGGATTTAAAGAATGAGTTTGCTTCCGGTGATGGTGATTTTCGGTCTGTCTTTCCCGCCGATATTTCTTGAACTGCTTCTTTCCCTGGCACTTTTTTTTGTGGTGCGCAGATTACTACAACCCACTGGTATTTATGAGTTTGTCTGGCATCCGGCACTGTTTAATACCGCGTTGTATTGCTGCCTTTTTTACTTAATTTCTCATCTTTCTTCCTGAGGTCGCCGTGAGTACTTTTGCATTAAAAATAATCCGCATCGGCATCACCTTATTGGTGGTTTTACTGGCTGTTATCGCTGTTTTTAAGGTATGGGCTTTTTATACCGAATCGCCGTGGACTCGTGATGCAAAATTTACCGCAGATGTGGTCGCGATTGCGCCAGATGTCAGTGGCTTAATTACTGATGTGCCGGTAAAAGACAACCAATTGGTGCAGAAAGGCCAAATCCTGTTTGTCATTGATCAGCCGCGCTATCAGCAAGCGCTGGCTGAAGCCGAGGCCGATGTTGCTTATTACCAAACACTGGCTGCTGAGAAACAACGGGAATCCGGCAGACGCCAACGTTTAGGGGTTCAGGCGCTGTCACAAGAAGAAATTGATCAATCCAGCAATGTGCTACAAACCGTCCGTCATCAATTGGCGAAAGCTATTGCGGTGCGTGATTTAGCGCAGCTTGATCTGGAGCGAACTACAGTGCGTGCGCCCGCTGAAGGCTGGGTAACCAACCTGAATGTCCATGCCGGAGAATTTATTAATCGCGGAGCCACCGCCGTTGCATTAGTGAAGAAAGACACTTTCTATATCTTGGCTTATTTGGAAGAGACCAAATTGGAAGGGGTTAAACCGGGGTATCGGGCAGAAATCACGCCGCTCGGCAGCAACCGCATTCTGCACGGCACCGTCGACAGTATCTCTGCGGGGGTGACCAACAGTAGCAGCAGTGCGGATAGCAAAGGGCTGGCGACCATTGATAATAATCTCGAATGGGTACGGCTGGCGCAGCGCGTGCCAGTGAAGATCCGCCTGGATAGTGACGTTCAGCAGCATCCTTACCCGGCGGGGACCACCGCGACTGTGGTCATCACGGGAACGAATGATCGCGACCCTAATCAATCATCGCCGATAGTGAAATTGATGCATCGCCTGCGCGAGTTTGGCTAAGATGAGCAGCCCGGCTTTTATCCGCCTACGCTTTGCTTTCAAGCTCAGTTTTGCCATTTTGGCGGCGCTGTTCCTCGGTTTTCATCTGCAATTGGAAACACCGCGCTGGTCAGTATTGACTGCGGCGATTGTCGCCGCTGGCCCAGCTTTTGCGGCCGGTGGCGAACCTTTTTCCGGTGCAATTCGCCATCGTGGCTGGCTGCGTATTATCGGGACATTCATTGGCTGTATTGGTGGCTTGATTATTATTGTTCTGACCATCAGAGCGCCAGTATTGACTTTAATGCTTTGCTGTCTGTGGGCTGGGGTATGCACCTGGATTTCATCATTGGTTCGCGTTGAAAACTCCTATGCCTTTGGTTTAGCAGGTTATACCGCGCTTATCATCATTGTGACGACCGGCGAGAGTCCTTTATTAACACCGCAATTTGCGGTTGAACGCTGTAGCGAGATTGTGTTGGGGATCGTCTGCGCCGTGATGGCGGATCTACTGTTTTCCCCGCGATCAATTAAGCAAGATATTGATCGGCTGGTCGATAAAGTTTTAGTCGATCAATATCGGCTGTTGCAACTGTGTATTCGCCCGGCAGAAAAAACGGATATCGACCGCGCCTGGAGTGATTTAGTCAAAAATACTACGGCACTCAATGGGATGCGCAGCTATCTGATGATGGAATCTTCCCGTTGGCAGCGCTGTGATTGCCGTTTACAGGTATTGCATACTGAATCATTAACGTTAATCACTCAGGCGTGTGAAACCTATCTAGTGCTCGCCAATCACCCCGATATCTTGACCGCTGAACTGAAAACTATGTTAAGCGAACCGGCGCAAACGTCGGCTGAAATTCATCAAAAAATGAAAAAACTGCGCCAATTTATGGGTGCCAGCCACAGTGACGCAATCCCACATACCATTAGCAGTTGGGTCGGTGCGGCAACCCGCTATTTATTATTGTCAAAAGGGATTCATACCAACAGCAGCATTAGCCGGGTAGAGGAGGATATTTTGGCCGGTGTTGTGCCGGTGAAACATGTCTCCGCCGAGGGGCACCATGCAATGATTAACGGTTTGCGTACCGGTGTCGCGACGGCGATTGGTGGGTTATTCTGGCTATGGACGGGCTGGACATCGGGGGCGGGCTGTATGGTGATGATTGCAGTGGTCACTTCGCTGGCGATGCGAACTCCTAATCCGCGCATGGTGGCGCTCGATTTTCTGCTGGGGGTGATTATGGCGCTGCCCATCGGGGCGCTTTACTTTATGTTTATCATTCCCGCGACTCAGCAAAGTATGTTGCTGTTATGCATCAGCCTAGGGCTGCTGGCATTTATTATTGGGATCGAAGTGCAAAAGCGGCGCTTGGGTTCATTGGGGACGCTAGCCAGCACCATCAACATTATCGTGCTGAGTAATCCGATGCAATTTAATGTCAGTTTGTTTCTCGACAGCGCATTAGGCCAAATTGTCGGCTGTTTCGTTTCCCTGATTGTGTTGTTGCTGATCCGCGATAATGCCAAGGACAGAACCGGCAGAACCTTATTAAACCGCTTTGTTTACAGCGCAGTATCTGCCCTGACCACCAATAAAGCGCGCCGCAATGAAAACCATTTACCGGCGCTATATCAGCAATTGAATCAGCTTTTGATGATGTTCCCCGGTGATCTCGACAAATATCGGCTGGCTTTGACTCTGATAATTGCTCATCAGCGGCTCAATAAAACGGAAGTCCCGGTTAATGCCGAATTGAGTGCTTTTCATAAGCAAATCCGCTATACCGCGGATCGCGTTATTAATGCCAAAAATTCGCAAAAACGGCGCTATTATTTTGCTCGGTTATTACAAGAATTAGACCAATATCAGCAGAAATTAGTGGATTATCAATCGCCTGATTCTGTTACCCGCCCAGTAAAACGGCTGGCTGATATGCTGCACAAGTATCAGAGTGCACTTATCTAACCATACCCTTCGTCCTTGAAACCACCGGGTTGTTAGCGGCGTTCACTTACCCGAATCACTGACATGGGTCAGCTCATCGGGGTGCGCTCGCTGGCTGCCTACCGGTAATTCCAATGACTTTGGGTATATACTTAATGGAACCATCCTTCCTCGCCCTCCACTGATGGAGGGCATTATTTCCCTCAGGAGGTCGACAAGATGTCAGCACAAAATCCATCGAGCAACTCATTAAGCAATCCCTTACAAGCGCAACGACATAGCGACGGTGTTTATCATATTGGCTATTTTGTCGGCGGTTCTTGGCATCAGGCGCAGGATACTTTTGCGGTTCATAATCCTGCGACCGGCGAGCTGGTCGCAAAAGTCGCTAAATCCGGTAAACAGGAAACGGAAGCTGCCATTAAAGCCGCTAGCGAAGCTTTCCCTGCCTGGCGCAAAACTCCCGCAAAACAGCGCGCAGAAATTTTACAGCGTTGGTATCTTCTGATTATGGAACACCAGAAATCATTGGCTGAAATAATGGTTTCTGAGCAAGGTAAACCATTGAAAGAAGCACTGGGCGAGGTTGCTTATGCCGCCAGCTTTATTCAATGGTTTAGTGAGCAGGCTAAACGTGCCAATGGCGAAATCATCCCGCCCGCTAAAGAAGGTGCCCGCATACTGGCGACCCGCGAACCGGTCGGTGTGGTGGCGGCTATCACGCCGTGGAATTTCCCATTGGCGATGCTCACCCGCAAACTGGGGCCTGCACTGGCAACCGGTTGTACCGGGCTGATTAAACCGGCTAACAATACGCCGCTTTCCGCCTTTGCTTTGCTGGCATTGGCCGAGCAGGCGGGGGTGCCCGCCGGGGTGCTTAATGGTGTTGCCGGTGATACCCATGCTATCAGTGATGCCATCATGGCCAGCCCTGAAGTGCGCAAAATCTCCTTTACCGGCTCGACTGAAGTCGGCAAAACCTTGATGCGCAATGCCGCCGCCACCATGAAGAAAATCTCCATGGAACTGGGGGGGAATGCGCCGTATATCGTGTTTGATGATGCCGATTTGGATGCTGCCATCGCGGGCGCTATGGCCTGTAAATTCCGCAATGCCGGGCAAGTCTGTGTTTGTGTCAACCGCTTCTATATTCAGGATGGCGTCTATGACGAGTTTGTTAATCGGCTGGCCGCTGAAGTCAAGAAACTGAAAGTGGGCAACGGCATGGATAAAGACGTCAATATGGGGCCGCTGATTAACCTCGCAGGGTTGGAAAAAATGGAAGATCACGTCAAAGATGCGCTAGAGAAAGGCGGGCGATTATTGGCCGGTGGTAGCCGCCATAAACTGGGCGGTAATTTCTTCCAGCCGACGGTGATTGCAGATGCTACAGAGCAGATGAAAGTGGCCTCTGAAGAGACCTTTGGCCCACTGGCGGCGTGTTTCCGTTTTAAAACGGAAGAGGAAGTCATTCAGCGGGCGAATAACACGCCATTCGGGTTAGCGGCTTATTTTTATACTCAGAACTTACAGCGAGTATTCCGGGTTTCAGATGCGCTGGAAAGCGGTATGATTGGTGTGAACGAAAGCTCGGTTTCAACCGAGTTAGCGCCTTTCGGTGGCGTTAAAGAGTCTGGTCTGGGTCGTGAAGGTTCGGTGCTGGGGCTGGATGAGTTTATGGAAGTCAAAACCCTTCATCTGGGCAATCTATGATGCAGATTCATATCGTATTTTGATTAATAGAGTGGGGCATGGGCAATCACCATGAGCAGCACAATGAGAGGAACACAAAAGGTTAAGGAGAACCATGAATAAACGACTTATAGCTATTCTGGCGGCGTTATTGGTGTTGGCCGTGGCAGCATGGCAGAGTATCGACGGTGTCACTGTGCGCGCTATCGGCCAAGCGCCGGACTTAGAGCGGCCACAGTTATCGGCCCCAGCACCTATCGAGCAATTAACTCAGCACCAGCAGGTGGCCAAATACTTGCAAGCCCATCACCGCCTGCCGGATTTTTATATTACTAAGCAACAGGCGCGCGAAAAGGGCTGGAATCCAAAAGACGGCAATTTGTGTAAGGTATTGCCGGGTAAGGCCATTGGTGGCGATCGTTTTTCTAACCGTGAACGCCAACTGCCCGATGCCAAAGGCCGCAACTGGCGTGAGGCCGATGTGAATTATCGTTGCGGGCATCGTGGTACTGATCGGTTGCTTTACTCCAATGACGGCCTGATTTATCTGACTCAGGATCACTACAAGCATTTCATTCGGATGGAGTAAAAAGATGGTAAAAGTGGTATTCGATTTTGACCATATACCGGATCTTCCCGCTTTTTACGACGCATTCTCCCAAAAGTTTGCGCTGGGCGAAGGTTTTGGTGCCAATCTGGATGCGCTGTGGGATGTGGTAACGGGCGAGATAGCTTTACCGGTAGAGATTGAATTTATTCATTTCAATCACCGCCGGAAACGCCGTTTTGGGGCAATAGTTTTATTGTTCGAAGAGGCGGAAGAGGAGCTGGCCGGGAGCCTGCGTTTCAATATAACTTGAACTGGCCCCTTTGACCCGGCCCCGCCCGATGATTACTTTTTCTCAGCCAATTCACGCAGATACTGGAAAATCTGGCGGAATGATTTCGGCGGTTTATTGGCAGCTTTCTCTTTCTGGGCATTACGCACCAAGCTACGCAGCTGTTGGCGGTCAGCCTCTGGATACAATTCCAACACGGTCGGGATGGCATCATCGCCTTCTTCAACCAAACGGTCGCGCAGTAATTCCAGTTTGTGGAACAGCGAGACTTGCTGATTATGGCGGTTTTTCAGTTTATCCAATGCAGTTTGAATCGGCTCTACATCACGGGCGCGCAGCATTTTACCAATTAACTGGATCTGGCGGCGGCGGCCTTCTTTCTTGATTTTCTGTGCTAATTCAACGGCTGCCAGCAGATCTTCATCCAATGGGATCTTCTCTAGCGCATTTTTACCCAGCTCAACCAGTTCAGTACCGAGGTCTTTCAGCGCTTCAGCATCACGTTTAATTTCACTTTTACTGACCCAGATAATTTCTTCATCATCGTCATTTTTATCTTCTGGGACTTCATCTAGCCAGTCTTCGGGCTGCTTGTTCATGGTCAAATTCCTTAAAAAGAGGCTAATTGTAGCAGGCTGTTGGCTTTCTGCGAAATTGTACGAAGATCTCTGATAAACTCAGAATCAGGACATTCTCTATTTTATCCGTGTAAGTCGTCGTATTACGACACTTTCCTGAACGATTATCTCATTAATTATGGCAGACTGATGAAAGTAGTCACTCAAGTTGCAGAACAGCGTAAAACGCTGGAACAAGCAGTTGCACAGGCTTTAGAGTTAGCCCGTGCGGGTTCTGATGCGGCCGAAGTTGCCGTAAGCAAAACCACCGGAATCAGTGTCAGCACCCGCTTTGGTGAAGTGGAAAACGTGGAATTCAACAGCGATGGTGCGCTGGGAATCACTGTTTATCATCAACAGCGTAAGGGTAGCGCCTCCACCACTGACTTAAATCCGGATGCGGTCGCCCGTACGGTGCAGGCTGCACTGGATATCGCCCGCTATACCTCACCGGATCCTTATGCTGGCCCGGCGGAAAAATCGCTGCTGGCCTTTGAAGCGCCAGATCTGGATTTGTTCCATCCGAGCGATTTAGATGCTGAGCAAGGTATCTTGCTGGCCGCCCGCGCAGAACAAGCGGCATTGCAGGCTGACAAGCGGATTACCAATACCGAAGGTGGTAGTTTTAATAGCCATTATGGCATCAGGGTGTTCGGTAATAGCCACGGGATGTTGCAGAGTTACTGCTCAAGCCGCCATTCACTCTCCAGCAGTGTGATTGCAGAGCACAATGGTGATATGGAGCGGGATTACGCCTATACCATTGGCCGTCGAATGGAAGATTTAGCCAACCCGGAATGGGTCGGTGAAGAGTGCGCCCGCCGTACTTTATCCCGCTTATCACCCCGCAAACTGCCGACTATGCAGTCGCCGGTGTTGTTTGCCGCAGAAGTCGCTACCGGCCTGTTTGGTCACTTGGTTTCGGCTATTAGCGGCGGCAATATTTATCGTAAATCCACTTTCTTACTCGACCACCTTGGCAAGCAGATTTTGCCGGAGTGGCTAACTATTGAAGAACATCCACATTTACTGCGTGGCTTGGCTTCGACCCCCTTTGACAGTGAGGGCGTGCGCACGCTGCAACGCGAGATCGTCAAGGACGGGGTGCTGCAAACCTATCTGTTGACCAGCTATTCGGCCCGTAAGTTGGGGCTGCAAAGTACCGGCCATGCGGGTGGTATCCATAACTGGCGCATTGCCGGCCAGGGGCAGGACTTCGCCGGGATGCTCAAACAACTGGACAAAGGGTTGGTGGTGACTGAGTTAATGGGGCAGGGGGTTAGCACCGTGACCGGTGATTATTCCCGTGGCGCGGCCGGTTTTTGGGTTGAAAACGGTGAGATTCAGTATCCGGTCAGCGAGATAACCATCGCCGGTAATCTGAAAGATATGTTGCGTAATATCGTGAGTGTGGGCAGCGACATCGAAACCCGCAGTAACATTCAGTGCGGCTCTATTTTATTACCTGCGATGAAGATTGCGGGCGAATAATATATTGTTGCTGTGAATCTAAAGCTGGCATCTGTTGCCAGTTTTTTTTTGCTCTTTTTCGAGCTTTCCTTATTTGATTACAAAAAGTCATTGTCAGATTGTCCCTGCATTGCCTATGTTATGTATGAGCAATGTAATAATGATGTGTCGTGATTTAACAATAATTATAAGGAATGTGAGCATGAGCAAGAAAATAATGGCCTTGATGGCCGCGGCATTGCTGTGTGCCAGCAGCTTGGCGATGGCTGCCAGTGTGGCAGATAACATGGATACGATTGCCGAGAATTACGGCAAAGTGCTGAAAGCCGACTCTACCGATGCGATTAATCAAGGTTTACAGGCAATGCGGGTCGCAGCACTTGATGCACAGAAAGGGATTCCGACTAAGTTAAAAGACAAAGCTGAAGATAGTCCTGAAGTGAAAGATTTCCGCCACGGTTTAGACTTATTGATCGGGCAGATTGATGGCGCGCTGGCATTAGCTGGTCAAGGCAAGTTAGATGAAGCTAAAAAAGCGGCACAAGACTTTAAACCGACGCGCGATACTTACCACAAAAAGTATCGCTGATCAGGGAAAGAGGGTAATGGCCTTAGGTCGTTACCCCATTACATAAATTAGCGGTGATATTCACCGGCAGCTTCCGGCTGATAAAGTAATTCCAGCACGATAATGCGGGCTTCATCCCCACCCGGCAATTTCCAACTAATTTCGTCATTCACATGCAACCCCAGCAATGCCGCACCTAATGGTGCCATGACAGAGAGCTGCTCGTTGCTGTCTTTCAGCGACGCCGGATAAACCAATGTGCGGATATGTTCTTCCTGGCTGTTCAGATCGCGAAAACGCACGCGACTGTTCATGGTCACGACATCTGCCGGGATAGCATTCGGGGGCAGGATTTCTGCCCGATCCAGTTCTTCATTGAGCGCTGTTGCGACCACTGAACCGGCAAAGGCCGGTTGCGCCAGTAACGCATCCAAACGTTCAGCATCCAGCTCGTTAATCGTGATGGTTGGCTTGGTCATACCACTCTCCAATTCAATTTCAACAAAACATAAAAACAACACCCCCACGCCATAGGAGAGGGGGTGTTCGAAAATAGCTTAATATTACTCTGATATTAGGCGCTTCCGGCGAGAAAAGAAAGAGATCCGGATCACGAACTTTTTTCCAGTATCTGCTTCCACCCTCTATTTATATAGCAAGTTATTTTGTTGTTAATGATTAAGTTAGGGATGTGACGGCGTATTTTGCGAAAGTGATCCCTTCAGTCCATTACATTTCCACTTTGAACTGGAAAAAATGCCGCTACACACCCATTCCGCTTGCAGGTAGGGTGATGTTATAGCGCAGAGGCAAGGGATGACGAATAAATAACTGAACTTATCTTTGCAGTCAGAAAGTTGTAGCCGTAAGGAATAGAGGATTGCCAGCGTGAATGATGTAGCCGCATTGAATGCAGCCGAAGACCCTGGAATGAAAGAGGCCATTACCATCACTGAGCGGGTATTAGGTGAAATTACCGCGATGTTAAATGCCGAAAATATTTTTACCAATGCTGTTCAGCAGCAAATGTTGACATCACATATTCGGGCTATGGTCTTGCGCTCAATAACGGGCGAGCCACTACCTGAAGTAGATAAATCATTATTTGATGAGATTTCAGCACATTCGATGCAAATGGCTCAGCAGGTGGTCGATAAATTTCCTAATTTACCCATTGAAGAAGCTTATTTGTTGTCGGTGCATTTTGAAGTAGCGAAAGATAATAACCCATAAAAACCTGTTCTGGAGAAAATACTATGAGTCAAATTACTGTTGTGATTGGCGACCGTTTAGGAAAAGGCCAGAAAGTTGGGCAAGGTGTTGAGTTAGCCGGTGGCCGCGTGGTGGTTATTCCCGGAGTGGCCGCAGATATGAAATTGGGCGATGTGATGAATAGCGAACAAGCAGATTTCGGTATTTCATTCTGTGGTAGTGGCGGTGCAGGCGCTATTACTGCACAAAATAAATATGGCTACAAAGCTAAATACGGCATGCGTTCAGTGGAAGAAGGCGTGACGGCAATAAACGAAGGCTGCAAGGTTTTAGGCTTCGGATTTATGGATAAAGAAGAATTAGGGCAAAAGCTGGTGGAAGCCTATATCAAGAAATATGGTCAGCCGTAATGAAAGAGCAATATACCACTCAGGTGCAAGTCAAAGGTAAAGGCGATACTAAAGGTAAAGCTTTCGCTAATGCACTCGGTAATGTCCAGAATACGGTATTGAAGTCGACACAAAATATTTTGCTGCGAATTGAGCCACAAGACGTAAAAGTATTAAAAGCAGAATTATCAGTAAAAAATGAAAAGTTTTTATTCTTTTTCCTGTCGCGGGAAAGAAAAACCTACAGTGTCGAATTAGATATTACCGTGAGTGTGACAATCATTAATACAGATAAGGTTATCTTCGTTTCTAAATAAGATGAAAAGGATAAACTGATGTTTCTAATCATTCTTTTTAAGTCGATTATTATCGGCGGATTGGTCGGTGTGGGGGTTGGTGTGGGGGCCGCCCGCATGTTCCATGCACCGACCATACAGGGAATGGGGGCGTTTCGTACCTTGGGCGAGTTGAACTCGTGTGAGGGTGATCCGGCTTCGCATTTCTCCTTTGGGTTAGGGTTCTTCTTCAACGCCTGGGCTTCTTCAGTGGCAGCAGGGGCTTTTACTCAAGACGTCGACCACCGCATTATTCCTAACTGGGGTGCCGCAGCATTGATGATTAAAAATCGCAATGTGGCGGAAACCATGCATAACCCGAAAAAAATGGCGATTGCCTGCGGGATTATCGGGGTTATTGTGGTCAGCTTTTTAAATACCACGGCATCGGCAGTTCCTGCGGCATTACAGGTCACGGCAATTAAAGTGCTGGTACCTGCGGCAAATATTCTGGTTAACACCGTGATGCCAGTTATTTTCTGGTTAGCGGCAATTGATGCTGGGCGTCGCTCTGGTTTCTGGGCCACTATTTTCGGCGGTTTGGCGCAGTTAATTATGGGCAACGCAGTACCGGGCCTGGTTCTGGGTATTTTAATTGGTAAAGGTGTTGAGGAAAGCGGCTGGAATAAAGTTACCAAAATCATGATGACAGTTATTGTGCTGTTATTCGTGCTCAGTGGTTTCTTCCGCGGATTCGATCTGAAATTCCTGGAATCATTCAGTCTGAGTGCTCCAGTATGGCTCGACACTATTCATAACGCATTAAGCGGAAAATAACACAGCGAGAGGAGCTTGATGATGGATGAACAAACCAAGAATAATTTCTGGTATGCCGACTGGTCATTTCCGATCTTTGTAGGATTATTATCCTCCGGTGTATTCGCGGGTACCCATATGTATTATTTATATGGGATCGGCGCATTTAACGAAGTGGCCTTTGTTTCAATGCTACGTGCGGGCATGGACACTGGTGTTTATGGTGCGGTTGCTGCATTTGGTGCCAGCTTCTTATTCGCCCGAATTATTGAAGGTTCGCTGGTCGGTATTTTGGATATCGGTGGAGCCATTCAAACGGGCGTTGGTCTGGGCGTGCCAGCATTATTACTGGGCGCTGGATTTGTCTTCCCAGTCGCTAATTTCGCTGCTTCTTTAGTGACGGGTTTGGTTATTGGTTTAGCTATCGGCTATCTGATTATTTTGGCACGTAAATTTACCATTAACCAAAGTAATTCGACTTACGGTGCTGATGTCATGATGGGCGCAGGTAATTCATCTGGCCGTTTCTTAGGGCCATTGATTATTTTATCCGCCATTACCGCCTCAATTCCAATTGGTATCGGTTCTTTAGGCGGCGCATTACTATTTTATCTGTGGAACAAACCTATTACCGGTGGCGCAATTTTGGGTGCCATGATTTTAGGGTCTATTTTCCCAGTCGCAATCTCTTAATCCACAGGGTAAATATTCCAATAACGGGATATTTACCCCGCCGCGACATCAAGTTAAGAAGGCTATAATGGAGAATAAAGATAATGTATGACTTTATTATCACTGGAGCAGTATTAGTTGATGGCCGTCAGGTTGATATCGCGATTAATAACGGCAAAATAATGGCCGTGGATACGGCTATTTCTGCAGTGCCAAATAATCAAACGGGGCTTTTAGCTAAACCGGCTAAAAAAGTATTGGATTTGGCCGGGAAATATTACCTCAGTGCTGGCTGGATTGATTCCCATGTCCACTGTTACCCCGCGTCACCTATTTATCATGATGAAGCCGATTTAGTCGGCGTTGCCAGTGGCGTCACCACGGTGGTGGATGCAGGCAGCACCGGCGCCAATAATGTAGATGATTTTTACCGCTTAACCCGCGCGGCCAAAACCCATGTTTATGCTTTTCTGAATATTGCGAAAACCGGCATTGTCACGCAAAACGAATTAGCCGATATGGCGCAGATTGATAAGCAAAGTGTCAGCCAGGCAATTGCCCGCAATCCCGGCTTTATTATTGGCATCAAAGCGCGCATGAGTAGCAGCGTAGTCGGTAAAAATGGCATCGCACCCTTGGTGCGCGCTAAAGAAATTCAGCAAGAAAACAACCAGTTGCCGCTGATGGTGCATATTGGCAATAACCCGCCGGATCTGGATGAAATTGCCGATTTACTGACTCAGGGCGACATTATTACCCATTGCTACAATGGCAAACCGAACCGAATTTTGACCCCTGCCGGTGCCTTACGTGAATCCATCCAGCGGGCGCTGAAGCGCGGCGTATTATTAGATGTGGGCCACGGTAGCGCCAGTTTCAGTTTTGATGTGGCCGAGCTTGCCATCAAGCAAGGAATTTACCCGCACACCATCAGTTCCGACATTTATTGCCGCAACCGCCTGAGCGGGCCAGTCCATAGTCTGGCGACCGTGATGTCCAAATTTTTCACTATCGGCTTGAGCCTTGAGCAAGTGATTCGCTGTGTGACAGAAAATGCCGCACAGGCCCTGCGCCTAACCCATAAAGGGGTGCTGGATACTGGCTATGACGCTGATTTCACTATTTTTGAGCTGAAACAACAGCCTCAGGTGTTCAGTGATTCAGAGGGTAAATTGGTAACCGGTGAGAAGTATCTGGTGCCACTGGCTGCGGTCGTCGCCGGTGACTTAGTATTAACTGATGAAGGGAAGTTAAAAGATGTCTTCAGTCTATGAAAAATACCAGTTAAAGCATGTGATTAATGCTTCTGGCCGCATGACGATGCTGGGTGTCTCAACGCCACGGCAGGATGTGGTTGAGGCCGTGGAGCTGGGTCTGAATCATTACTTTGTCATGAAAGATTTGGTGAATCAGACGGGCGCTTATATTGCGAGCTTACTGAATGTAGAAAGTGCGGTGGTGGTGTCTTGCGCTTCTGCCGGGATAGCCCAGTCGGTCGCCGCCGTGATTGTCAAAGACAATGCCAATTTACTGGTTAACTTACACGCCGCACCGCGCACTGTGCCCCATGAGATTGTTTTGCCCAAGGGCCACAATGTTAATTTTGGCGCGCCGGTTGATACCATGGTGACATTGGGCGGCGGCAAAGTGGTGGAAGCGGGTTATGCCAATGAGTGCTTGCCAGAACAACTGGAAGCGGCGATCACGCTGAATACGGCGGCGATCTTGTATATAAAATCCCATCATTGTGTGCAAAAAAGCATTTTGTCAGTTAAGCAGGCGGTGGTGATCGCGCGCAAGCATCAATTGCCATTAATTGTTGATGCCGCCGCAGAAGAAGATTTGCAGTGTTACTACCAAATGGGCGCTGATTTGGTGATTTATAGCGGTGCTAAAGCCATTGAAGGGCCGACCAGCGGCTTAGTGTTGGGCAAAAAAACCTATGTAGATTGGGTGAAATTGCAATCAAACGGCATTGGCCGGGCGATGAAAGTGGGTAAAGAGGGCATCCTTGGCTTGACCCGCGCGATTGAAAGCTACATGACGCTGGAGAAAGAAACTGGCCAGCAGATGATTGACAAAATGACGCCATTTATCAGCCAGTTAAATACTATTGATGGTGTCTCAGCCAAAGTGGTTTGGGATGCCGCGGGGCGTGATATTGCCCGCACTGAAATTAGCTTTGATGAAGCCAAAATTGGCCGTTCAACACCAGATTTGGTCGAGGCACTCAAAAATGGCGATATTGCCATTTACTTCCGCGCTTACAAAGCCAACGAAGGCAAGATTGAGGTGGATGTGCGCAGTGTGACGCCATCGCAGCTCGAGACGATTTACACCTGCATTAACCGCTTGGTTAAGGGAGCCTAACTGATGAAACTGACCCCAAACTATTACCGTGACCGCGTGTGTTTGAATGTGCTGGCCGGTTCTAAAGACAATGCGCGCGATATTTATCAGGCCGCTGAAGGCCATGTGCTGGTGGGCGTGTTATCGAAGAATTATCCGGATGTCGACAGCGCCGTCAAAGATATGCGCGAGTACGCGGCACTTATCGACAATGCGTTGTCGGTTGGGTTGGGTGCGGGTGA
This sequence comes from Yersinia sp. Marseille-Q5920, assembly GCF_946902935.1. Classification (NCBI taxonomy): domain Bacteria; kingdom Pseudomonadati; phylum Pseudomonadota; class Gammaproteobacteria; order Enterobacterales; family Yersiniaceae; genus Yersinia; species Yersinia sp. Marseille-Q5920. Next base: position 109,635 of record NZ_CAMPQA010000011.1, read on the forward strand.
CCCCAAACAGTCGGCGATGGTCAGCCAGATTTCACACCAAGTGCAGCCGCAGCATGTGAATCAAGTCTTTACCGGTGTCGGCCCAAGCCGCGCTTTACTGGGCCAGCAGGATACTGTAGTTAACGGCCTGATTTCCCCGACCGGCAAAGTAGGCTATGTGAAGATTTCCACCGGCCCGCTGAGTTCTCAGCAAAAGGACGCGATTGTTCCGGTCACCACCGCTATTGCCATGCTGAAAGATATGGGCGGTAGTTCGGTAAAATTCTTCCCAATGAATGGGCTGGATTCCATCGAAGAATACCGTTTTGTTGCCGAGGCTTGTGCAGCAACTGGGTTCTGGCTGGAGCCAACCGGTGGCATTGACCTGGAGAATTTCGAACAAATTCTGCAAATCGCACTGGATGCTGGCGTAACAAAAGTCATTCCGCATATCTATAGCTCGATTATCGACAGCAAAACCGGCAATACCCGCCCGGAAGATGTGAAAACCTTATTAGATATCGTCAAAAAAATCGTGCAGTAACCTTCTGATTTATTGGCATCAAGTTTGATAGAACATCAGTATCTACGGGGTAGCCAGCCGGGTGCCCTGACTGTGAAGTTGAATAGCTCCATACCATTCGATAGCCATTCCCTATGAGTAAGGACCCATATGCATAACAGCTCAACAGATTCTGGTTTAACTGGCCTGACGGGGTTAAAAAGCCTGTCGGCGGGCATTGCTTTGGCGACGGTCGCGCTGTTTAATCCTCTGGCCAACGCCGAACAAAGTTCCAATAAATCATTCGCTTACGTCGGAACCTATAACCCGAATGGGGAAGGGGTTTACCGGCTACAAGTTAATCCTAAAACCGGTGAATTGACGGAGAAAACGCTGGTCAGTTCACTGGCTAATCCGGCACAACTGGTGGTGGATGCACAGGGAAAAACCTTATATGTCGCCAGTGAAGTGGCGGATTTCAATGGGGGTAAGCACGGCGCGATTGCGGCATACAGTATCAACCCGGTTGATGGCAGTTTGACATTGATTAATCAGGTTGATTCCCGGGGCGCGGGGCCGGTGTATCTCTCATTAACCCCATCGGGCAGCCATTTATTGGTTGCCAACTATATCAGCGGCTCGGTGGCGGTTTTCCCGGTGCAAAGTGGCGGTAAACTCGCGGAGGCCAGCTCAGTAGAGCAAGATGAAGGCCCGGCGGGCGCGGCGAAACCGGCGGCGGCGGTAGAAGGCAGCTTCGCCATCAGTGACCACAATGGCCCACATGCGCACATGATTGCCAGCTCGCCGAGTGGCAAATTTGTATTCTCGACTGATCTGGGGCTGGACAGGATTTATCAATACCAATTTGATGCGGATAATGGCAAGTTGATACCGAACTCTCCGCCGTTTATCAGCGCTTCATCCGCCGGTGCCGGCCCACGTCATTTTGTGTTCCATCCTAACGGGACGACGCTATTCTTAATTAATGAAGAAGCTTCGACCCTGACCAGCTATCAGTTGGATGCAAAAAAAGGTACTTTAAAACAATTATATACGCATTCATCGTTACCAGCAGATTACCGTGGCACCAGTTTTGCGGCCGGTCTGACACTCTCGAAAGACGGTAAATTCCTGTATGTCGCCAACCGGCTGCATAACAGTATCGGCCAGTTTGCTGTGACGGCGGACGGTGAATTTAAGCCCGTGGAAGAGGTTTGGACGCGAGGTGATTATCCGCGCACGCTGGTGCTCGACTCCACCGGCCACTACCTGTACGCCATGAATCAACGCAGCGATAACATAACCCGCTTTAAAGTTGACCCACAAAGTGGCAAATTGACCTTTGTACCTGGCTATACCGCCGTCGGCAGCCCATCGCAAATGGTGTTTGTGCCGGCCGCACAGAAAAAATGATATGAGGTATGCGCCCCCTGCGGCCATGCTGTCAGGGGGACAGCTAATATTCTGAATAACGGAGTGGAGCAGTGAGATTTCCCTATCAACGTCTGGCCTATATGTTCGATGCATTGCAATCGGAAACGCTGCCTCAAGAGGAGTTGGCGAAACGCTTTGCGGTCTCGACACGCACTGTGCGGGCGGATATTACGGCGTTGAATGAGGTTCTTGAGCATTATGGTGCGCACTTTATTCATAACCGTGGCTTTGGTTATCGGCTGATGATTGATGATGCTGAGCGCTTCCGTGCTTTACAGCAGCAAAATCGTAAGATGCATTTGACGCCGCGCACTGCCAGTGAGCGAGTGCATTATCTGTTAATCCGTTTTTTGACCTCTGCTTTTTCATTGAAGCTAGAGGATTTAGCCGATGAATGGTTTGTCAGCCGTGGCACCTTGCAAAATGATATGGCTGAGGTGAGAGAAAGGCTAAACCGCTACCACCTGACGATTGAAACTAAACCTCGCTATGGCATGAAACTGTTCGGAACGGAGCTGGCTATTCGCACCTGTTTGACAGATTTATTGTTTCAGTTACAACTGCAAGATGCTGATAACCCATTATTAAATACTGATTATCTCAGTATCCAAACGCTGCCTGAGCTGACGGGGTTGCTGCATGAGTTACTGGCACAATACGCGGTGCGGTTAACGGATGAGGGCGAGCAATACCTGATTTTCTACTGTGCGGTGGCGATAAAACGCATCACCGACGGCTACCCATTATCTGATTTTGATGCTGAAGATGTTGATGAGGCGGTCAAATTGGCTTCTGGCCGTTTGGCAAATCAGCTCAAGCTCTTATCCGGTAAAGATATTTCAGCGGCGGAAGAAGCTTATTTGCGGGTGAACATTGCCGCCCGCCGGGTACAGACCAGCCAGCCCAGCACTAGCCGCCCCAGTGAAATCAATGCCGATGACGAAGAAACGCTGGTGGATTATATCCTCTCGTATATCAATGCTCACTATAACTACAATTTGCAGGGCGATAAGCAGCTGCGCAGTGACCTGCTTACCCATATCAAAACTATGATTACGCGGGTGAAATATCAGATTACTATTCCTAACCCACTGTTATCCAATATTAAACAGCATTATCCCATGGCCTATGATGTCACTCTGGCGGCAGTTTCCAGTTGGGGGAAATATACGCCTTACAGCTTAAGTGAGAATGAAATCGGCTATTTGGTCTTGCACATCGGGGTGGGGCTGGAGCGCCATTACAACATTGGTTATCAGCGCCATCCGCAGGTCATGTTGGTGTGTGACACTGGGAATTCCACCACTCGGATGATTCAGGCGCAAATTTCCCGTAAGTACCCGCAGATTGTGATGACTCAGACTATTTCCCTGCGTGATTACGACAATCTCGACCATATCGACGAAGATTTTATTATTTCCAATTCGCGATTAGCAGAGAAAAACAAGCCGGTGGTGGTGATGTCGCCGTTCCCAACAGAATATCAATTAGAGCAACTCGGTAAACTGGTCTTAGTCGACCGCACCCGACCTTATATGCTGGAAAAATTCTTTGATAACAATCACTTTATGATTATTGACCAACCGATGACCCAGGAGCAGTTGTTCAAAAAAGTCTGTGGTCAGTTGGAAGAAGAAGGATTTGTTGATGCGGATTTTTACCCCTCAGTAGTCGAGCGGGAGGCGATAGTCTCCACTATGCTGGGTGAGGGGATTGCACTGCCACATTCACTGGGCTTATTAGCCAAGAAAACCGTGGTGGTCACTTTGTTGGCTCCTGAGGGGATTTCTTGGGGGGATGGCGAAGTTGCTCATGTGATTTTCTTGCTGGCTATCAGTAAAACTGATTATGAAGAAGCGATGGCCATTTATGACCTGTTTGTCACTTTTGTGCGCGAGCGCTCCATGAGCCGTTTATTGAGTAGCCAGCATTTTGATAGTTTTAAGGCCATCGCGATTGATTGTTTGAGTCGAATTTAGGTTGATAATTGTTCAGTGATCTGATTCGGTTGACATAAGATTGGCGGCGGCTTCACCTCAGCTACCTCAACCGCCAAAGGGGTCACAAGCGCGTGACCCCTTATGGAATCCCCGCGCTTGCGCACGTATCGCTAGCCCACTTTGTGGGTGGCCCTCGACTCATCGTTTCGCTGACGGACCGGGCCGATTCACTCCTGTTCAAGCGGCCCTCGCTCGGCGTCCATGCCTCGCGTCCTACCTCCACTTTTCACTCGGCTGCTCAAATGTGCTTTTAACATCAAAACCTAAAAACAGGGTTTTGAATTGGTTTTTGACGTTAAGCGCAATCAGAGATATTGCCGACAAGGATGGAGGGTAGAGTGAGCGGGCATGGATGCCCGCGAAAAGCGCGCTTGAGCATGGATGCGAATCGCGCTGGCTCGTTAGCCCGGAAGACGCTGGAGGTTTACCCGCAGGGCAATATTTCGCGCAAGCCGCAGGTGAAGGAGGGGCGGCCTGCCCTCCTTCTCGGTTGAGGCGGCGAAGATAAGTAGATCACTAAACCATTATCAACCGAAACAATGCTCCGATACCTAACAGCCGAATCGGATCTTCCTCCAAATTTGAAATAAAAATCAAATCACTGCCAGCCATATCTCCTCACAAACCAGCCTTTCACGAGTTGTGTCGTCACCATATAACCGGTCAAAATCAAAATCAGCCATGGGAAGTAAGACAGTGGCAGCGCCTGTAATTGCAGGAATCCAGCCAGTGGTGAGAAGGTCAGCCCGATACCGACCACCACCACGGCCAATGTCATCAGACACAGTGGCCATGAGGCGCGGCTCTGAATAAACGGAATTTTGCGAGTACGAATCATATGCACAATTAAGGTCTGGGACAGCAACCCCTCGACGAACCAGCCGGACTGGAACAAGGTCTGCATTTCGGGTGTATTGGCTTTAAATACCCACCACATCAGGCTGAAGGTCAAAACGTCAAAGATTGAACTTATCGGCCCAAAGAACACCATAAATCGCCCTAAATCACCGGCGTTCCAGCGCTGTGGTTTGGCCAGTTGCTCTTCGTCGACATTATCGAATGGAATGGCTATCTGGGAAATATCATACATCAGGTTTTGGATCAGCAAATGTAGCGGCAGCATCGGTAAGAAAGGCAAAAATGCACTGGCAATCAGCACACTAAAAACGTTACCGAAGTTGGAGCTGGCCGTCATTTTGATGTATTTCAACATGTTGGCGAAAGTGCGGCGGCCCTCTATCACCCCCTGTTCCAGCACCATCAAGCTTTTTTCCAGCAAAATAATATCGGCCGCTTCTTTGGCAATATCTACCGCCGAATCCACGGAGATCCCGATATCAGCCGCCCGCAGTGCCGGGGCATCATTGATACCATCCCCCATAAATCCCACCACATGGCCCGCATTTCGTAGGTTTTGCACGATGCGCTCTTTATGCATTGGTGTCAGTTTGGCGAACAGGGTGGTGGTGCGGGTCGCTTCGGCCAGCTCTGCTTCGCTCATCTGCTCGATATCACTGCCGCGCAAGACTTGATCGACAGACAGCCCGACGTCTTTACACACTTTACGCGCCACTAACTCGTTGTCGCCAGTCAGAATTTTGACGTTGACGCCGCTGTTTTTCAACGCCAGTAAAGCGGGCGCAGTGCTTTCTTTTGGCGGATCGAGGAAGGCGATATATCCTTCAAGAATCAGGTCATACTCGTCGATAACTGCATAATCTCGTTGATATGCTGGCAAAATCCGTGTCGCGACGGCCACCACTCGCAGCCCTTGCTGGTTCTGTTCATCAGTGATGCGGCGAATGCGCGCCAGCAGTGCGTCAGTCAATGGGATAACGTCATCCCCTTGGCGGACATGGCGGCAAATAGACAGCATTTCTTCCAATGCGCCTTTGCAGATTAGCTCGTGATAATCCGATTTGTCCTTGACCACCACGGACATGCGGCGGCGCTCAAAATCAAATGGAATTTCATCGATTTTGCGGTAACCCGCCAGTGTGTCGGCAGATTGAGATTCTGCGGTGGCGGAATCCCTCATGGATGAAAGTACCGCTACATCCAGTAGGTTTTTTAGCCCGGTTTGATAGTAACTATTGAGCCAGACATAGCGCAGTACCCGCTCACAATTGGCGCCAAACACGTCGGTGTGGCTCTCCAGCACAATCTTATCTTGGGTCAAAGTACCGGTCTTATCAGTGCACAAAACATCCATTGCACCAAAGTTTTGGATAGCATCCAGCCGTTTGACGATAACTTTCTGTTTTGACAGCTTCACCGCCCCTTTTGCCAATGTCGATGTGACGATCATTGGCAGCATTTCTGGGGTCAAACCCACGGCGACCGAGAGGGCAAACAGCGCGGCCTCCCACCAGTCACCTTTAGTAAACCCATTGATCAGCAACACAATTGGCGTCATAACCAACATAAAGCGGATCAACAACCAACTGACTTTACTGATGCCGCTTTGGAAAGCATTGGGTTGCTCATCCTGATGAGTTACGCGCTCAGCCAGTAAGCCAAAATAAGTTTGGTTACCGGTGCCGATGACGATGGCGAGCGCAGAGCCACTCACCACATTGGTGCCCATAAAGCACAGGGTATCCCGCTCCAATGGGTTCTGCTCATCACATTCACGGCATTGCGCGACTTTCTCAACCGGCAGGGATTCTCCCGTCAGGGCGGCCTGGCTGATAAACAGGTCTTTTGCCACCAGAATACGGAGATCCGCCGGGATCATGTCGCCGGCAGACAGTTTGATAATATCGCCCGGCACTAACTGGGAAATAGGTAGCTCGCGATGTTCACTTTTTCCAGTATGAGCATCACTGCGCAGCACCGTGGCGGTATTACTGACCATGGCTTTCAGGGTATCTGCTGCGCGGTTAGAGCGGGCTTCCTGAATAAAATGCATCAGGGTAGAAATCAATACCATGGCACCAATCACCAGTGCGGCGGTAAGATCTTCCGTGGCGTAAGAAATCAGAGCCAGAATGGTCAATAGTAAGTTAAAAGGATTGCGATAACAGTGCCATAGATGAACCCACCAAGGGGTAGCTTGCTGATTTTCAATCAGATTACTGCCACTGTTTAGGCGAATGGCCTCGGCTTCCTGCTCAGTCAACCCCTCGGGGTGACTCTGAAAACGTTGATAAAGTTGCTGGGGCGTTTCATTGGCACACTGCAAACGCTGTAGAGTCAGGTCTGCCGGAATATGGGCCGCACTTCCCGCAGAAAGCCCGTCTAGCATGGTTTCCCGGCGGATCAGGCGGCGGGGCAGGTTACGGCTCAATATATTGAGCAATTGCCGAGTGAAATTTTTAACTTGCATGGTTCAAACCTTACTGTCACGCCCTGAAGTTTTTATTGAATGAACTTCAGGCTGTACCCACGGCAAATCTGCCGTAGAAAGGGCAAAATATCATCAGCAGAAACCAACGCAGGGGGGAGATGCGCAGTGACTGCCTATCGGATTGTTATTATCCAATAAGGCAACCACGTCAGACGGAGGATGACCTTATCGGTACACCCAAAGGGTGCAGATCGAGGGAGCAGGGTCCACTGGGTAATTAACCTCCGGTGAGTGAAGAATCGTTTTGCTTAAGTTTTAGCACTCAAGCAGCTATACAAGCAGTAAACAGAATGACTCTTGTTGGTATGGAAAAATGTTGGTATGGCAAAATGTTGCCACGACAAAAATTACCCTGACGGAAATTTCATCCGTTAAGGTAATAATATGTTGCCAGTCATGGAGATATCATGCGCTGAGTCTGATTCTGTGCATGGTATGCTTCCCACTGTTCTGCTAAATATAAATAATACGGCAGCTATCAGTAATAAGTTTATTATATGTATTCAAACCTAAACATTAGGTAAACCATGCAAAACCGTTTGACCATTAAGGACATTGCCCGCATGAGTGGAGTTGGAAAATCCACGGTTTCGCGGGTCTTGAATAATGAAAGCAGTGTCAGCCCACAGACTCGCGAGCGGGTCGAGGCGGTTATTCGTCAGCAGGGATTTACCCCATCGAAATCGGCCCGCGCGATGCGGGGTCAGAGTGATAAAGTGGTGGGGATTATTGTCTCGCGTCTGGATTCCCCGTCTGAGAATCAGGCGGTGCGCACCATGCTGCCGCTGTTCTACCAGCAAGGTTACGACCCTATCTTGATGGAAAGCCAGTTTGACCCCAATTTGGTCAGCGAGCATTTGCATGTTTTACAACAGCGCTATGTCGATGGTGTCATTCTTTTTGGTTTCACCGGCTTAACCGCAGAAATGCTCGCGCCATGGCAGGAAAAAATGGTGGTATTGGCGCGAGAATATGCCGGTTTTTCTTCGGTTTGTTATGACGACGAAGGTGCGGTGCGTCTCTTGATGGATAAACTACGTCAGGCCGGACATCGCCATATCAGTTATATCGGGGTGCAGCCCTCGGATGCCACTACCGGTATGCGCCGTCACCAATCCTATCTCGATTACTGCCAGCAATATGGCCTGACCCCGATTGTCGCGTTGGGTGAATTGAGCTATCAGAGTGGCTTTCTGCTCGCGCCTCAAGTCATAAAACCGGATACCTCCGCGCTAGTTTGTGCCTCTGATACCATAGCCATGGGGGTTAGTAAGTATTTGCAGCAGCAAGGGCAGCAAAATATCCAGGTTTGTGGCATCGGGAATACCCCGCTGTTGAGCTTTTTGTTTCCTAATAGCCTGTCAGTTGAGCTGGGTTACGGTAGCGCCGGTGTGAAAGCGGCATCGCAACTGCTTGATCAACTTAATAATAATCAACCCATTCAACAAATTATCATTCCCGGTCAATTAGCTTGATACTTCTTTTCCCATCGTGATGCTCTCTGCCATTTAATCTTGAGGGGCATTTCTGGCGCGGGTAGATTCTTGACGAAAAATCACACAAAAAATTATCAAATTGTGATCTTGAACCCAAGTTGGGAACGTTCCCATTTCATAAAAATAAATACCTAGCTAATCTTTAATTAGCTGAATATATAATCAGCCTATTATTTTTGTGACCGACGTTTATTTTTAATTTGTTTTTTTGTTCAAGACAGAATGGACAGATTTTTTTAAAAAAAACTTACAATTCAATACGCTATCTCACCTTTACGAAAGGTATGTTGAAATGAGCAAAGTAAAACAACAAGACATCGATCAATTGATCGTACTGGTGGGAGGCAGAGAAAATATTGCCACCGTCAGCCATTGCATTACCCGGTTACGTTTTGTGCTAAATGATCCTGCGAAAGCCTTTCCGAAAGAAATAGAAAAACTGTCTATGGTCAAAGGCTGCTTTACCAATGCCGGGCAATTTCAAGTGGTTATCGGGCCGGAAGTCGATGATTACTACCAAGCGCTGATTGCTAAAATTGGCCAGAATGAAGTAGATAAAGAACAAACCAAGCTGGCTGCGCGGCAGAATATGACCTGGTTTGAGCGCGGTATTTCTCACTTTGCCGAGATTTTCTTCCCCCTGTTACCTGCATTGATCAGCGGCGGCTTGATCCTCGGTTTCCGTAATGTGATCGGCGACATCCCGATGTCCGAGGGCAAAACGCTGGCGCAGATGTACCCAGCGTGGCAAACCATTTACGACTTCCTTTGGTTGCTGGGCGAAGCCATCTTCTTCTACCTGCCAGTGGCTATCTGTTGGTCAACGGTGAAGAAAATGGGCGGTACACCAGTCTTGGGGATTGTACTGGGGATTACGTTGGTTTCTCCGCAGTTAATGAATTCCTATCAACTAGGGCAACAAATTCCTGAAGTTTGGGACTTCGGCTGGTTCACCATCCAAAAAGTGGGCTATCAAGCGCAGGTTATCCCCTCTATTCTGGCTGGTTTAGCTCTGGGCTGGATTGAAACCAATCTGAAAAAAATTATTCCCGCTTATCTCTACTTAGTTATCGTGCCGGTAGTGTCCTTGTTGCTGGCCGTGTTCCTTGCTCATACTTTGATTGGGCCATTTGGCCGCATGATTGGTGATGGTGTGGCATGGATTGTGAAAATGGTGATGACCGGCAGTTTTGCTCCTATTGGTGCCGCACTGTTTGGTTTCCTGTATGCGCCACTGGTGATTACCGGTATACATCAGACCACGTTAGCCATTGATATGCAGATGATTCAGAGTATGGGTGGCACACCCGTTTGGCCATTGATTGCCTTGTCTAATATTGCGCAGGCTTCTGCGGTATTGGGCATTATCATCATCAGCCGTAAGATCAATGAGCGCGAAATTTCTGTCCCAGCGGCGATTTCCGCCTATCTCGGTGTGACTGAACCCGCCATGTACGGTATTAATTTGAAATACCGTTTCCCGATGCTGTGCGCCATGATTGGTTCTGGACTGGCGGGCCTGATTTGTGGGCTAACCGGGGTGACGGCCAATGGTATTGGCGTCGGTGGGTTGCCGGGTATTTTGTCCATCAAACCACAGTTCTGGGCGATTTATAGTTTGGCAATGTTAGTGGCGGTTGTGGTGCCGTTGATTCTGACCATTTTGGTTTATAAACGCAAAGACAGTCGCGGCGAATTGCCGGTCTGAATCCTGAACCTCCGCCAGGGATTATTCTCTGGCGGAATTATATTCAGGTGAAGCTATTTCCTAGTGAACTTAATTTCTCAATTTTTTCGGTTTTTTCTACAAATAAGAGTCTGTTATGAATAATCCCATCCCTTGGTGGCAAAACGGCGTCATTTATCAGATTTACCCGAAGAGTTTTCAGGACAGTACCGGTAATGGCTACGGCGATTTGGCAGGGGTGACGCAACGGCTGGATTATCTGCAAAAGCTGGGGATTGATGCCATCTGGCTGACGCCAGTTTATGTCTCGCCACAAGTGGATAATGGCTATGACGTTGCGGATTATTGCGCCATTGATCCGGCTTACGGCACCTTGGATGACTTCAAAACGCTGGTGGAACAAGCCCATCAACGGGGCATTCGTATCGTGATGGACATGGTATTCAACCATACGTCCACTGAACATGCTTGGTTTAAAGCATCGCAAGACCGCAACAGCCCTTACCGCCAGTTTTATATTTGGCGCGATGGAGAGGGCGACAATTTGCCCAATAACTGGCGCTCTAAATTTGGCGGTAATGCCTGGCAATGGCACGCGGCCAGTGGTCAGTATTATCTGCATTTATTTGCCACCGAACAGGCTGATCTCAACTGGGAACACCAACCAGTCCGCGACGAACTGAAAAAAGTGTGTGAGTTTTGGGCTGATATTGGCGTAGATGGTTTGCGTCTGGATGTGATTAATTTGGTATCCAAACAGCAAGACTTCCCGAATGATTTCGATGGAGATGGCCGCCGTTTCTATACTGATGGCCCGCGTATCCACGAATTTTTACAAGAAATGAGCCGCGATGTGTTTCAGCCACGTGGCCTGATGACAGTAGGGGAGATGTCTTCCACCCGCCTTGAGCATTGCCAGCGCTATGCCGCATTGGGCGGTGACGAATTGTCGATGACCTTTAATTTCCATCATTTGAAAGTGGATTATCTCAAGGGTGAGAAATGGTCGCTGATGTCGCCGGATCGTGTCGAACTTAAACAGATTTTTAACCAGTGGCAGCAAGGGATGCATAACCGCGCGTGGAATGCGCTGTTCTGGTGTAATCACGACCAACCGCGCATTGTGTCGCGTTTTGGTGATGAGGGTGCGCTGCGTTTGCCTGCCGCCAAGATGCTGGCGATGGTGCTGCACGGTATGCAGGGCACGCCCTATATTTATCAAGGCGAAGAGATTGGGATGACCAATCCAAACTTCAGCTCGATTGATCAATATCGTGATGTTGAAAGCCTGAATATGTTTGCTGAATTAAGTGCCAAAGGCCGTGAGCCTGACGAATTATTGGCAATCTTGGCGACCAAATCCCGCGATAATGGCCGCACTCCCATGCAATGGGATAGTCGCCCTAATGCCGGATTCAGCCAAGGGACGCCGTGGATCGAGCCTTGCAGTAATTACACCAATATTAACGTCGAAACTGCGTTGGCAGATGCCGATTCGGTATTTTATGCCTATCAATATCTAATAGCTCTGCGCAAGCAGCACGATGTGTTAACTTTTGGTGATTATCAGGATCTTTCCCCACAACACCCTGATTTATGGTGTTATTTACGGAATTGGCGAGGTAAGAAATTGCTGGTGGTCGCGAATCTGAGTAGTGAATCACGGCAATGGCAGCCGGAGGGCATCGAGCTGGATGGTAACTGGCAATTGTTGATGAGCAGCTATGGCGAAAGCGCTTTTCAGCCGCAGGAGATGGAATTGCGGGCCTATGAAGGGATTTATTGGGTTAGAGAAGATTGATACCCGTCATACTTCAAGCTGCATATGTGTTGGCTGCCTTCGCTCCCCCGGGTCATTGATTGGCGGAAACTCAAATTATTTAGGGTATATACCCATGTAAATGGTAGGTATATACCCATGCAAACGGCGGGTATTCACCCGCTGTGACGCAATGACATCAGAATTAACGACGTACCGCGATAGCTTCGATTTCGATTTTCACATCTTTCGGCAGACGGGCCACTTCGACACATGAGCGCGCAGGGAATGGCGCATTGTGTTCTGCGAAGAAAGCTTCGTAAGTGGCGTTAACGGTACTGAAATCATTCAGATCTTTAACGAATACTGTGGTTTTCACGATATCGGCTACTTTTAGGCCAGCAGCTTCGACAATAGCTTTCACATTTTCCAGTGATTGACGTGCCTGAGCTGAAACGTCATCGGCTACCAGACCGGTTTTCGGATCAACTGGGATCTGGCCGGAAGTGATGATCATGCTGCCCAGATCGACACCTTGAACATAAGGGCCAATGGCGGCAGGGGCGAGTTCAGTGCTGATAATGCGTGACATGGTGACTCCTGGTTATCAAATATCATAATTAATTATCCCCATCATTATAAAGATGGGGCGAATTACAGCAACCCGCGCGCGTCAACTTTGCGGCTAATCTGCTTGTCACTAATCTGCTTGTAACACCACCTGGTGATCAAACTCTTTCTCGCAATATTTGCATTTAAGGTGAATTTCACCCTGCTTGGCTTTCACTTTAAAGCTGGAGTCGACTGGCTCATTGTGGCTGATACAGTTGCTATTAGGGCAGGTGAGTACGCCGTCGATATGCTCCGGTAGACTAAGCGTCAGCTTTTTGACCACTTCATAATTATCAATGCGGTTGACGGTAGCATCCGGCGCATACATCGCTAATTGGTTGGCTTGTTGCTCTGTCAGGAAGGTATTTTCTATTTTAATCAAATCCTTACGACCTGAACGCTTAGAAGGTAAGTTCAACCCGATGGTAATGCGCTGGTCAGTCGCAGTCAGTTTGAACAGCGACAGCAATTTAAACCCGATTTGCGCCGGAATATGGTCAATCACGGTGCCGCATTTAATTGCCTCAACCTGTAGTTTGTAATCCTGAGTCATGTTCAATCCCCCTTAAAGAGCCAAATCTGCGTTGAGTACCAGCGCCAACAGCGCCTGACGTGCAAAAATCCCGTTACCTGCTTGTTGGAAATAGTAGGCGTAAGGGGTTTTATCAACATCGGTGGTAATTTCATCAATACGTGGCAGCGGGTGTAGCACTTTGAGATTATCTCGCGCACCATTCAAATCAGCCGCACGTAGGACAAACTGTGCTTTGACGTTGGCGTATTCTGACGGGTCAAGGCGCTCTTTTTGTACGCGGGTCATATAGAGAATATCCAGCTCTGGCACCACTTCTTCAATGCTTTCGTGCAAGCTATATTCAATACCTTTTTCTTCCAACATTTCAAGAAGATAAGCTGGCATTGCCAGTGCATCCGGGGCGATAAAGAAGAAGCGATTGCCATCGAATTTAGCCAGCGCTTGCGTCAGCGAGTGCACGGTACGGCCATATTTTAGGTCGCCGACCATGGCAATATTGATGTTATCCAGCCGACCTTGGGTTTCCTGAATTGTGAATAAATCGAGCAGTGTTTGGGTTGGGTGCTGGTTGGCTCCGTCACCGGCATTGACCACCGGCACATGGCCAGAGAATTGGGCGGCAAGGCGCGCAGCCCCTTCTTGCGGATGGCGCATGACAATGGCATCGACATAGGTGCTGATGACTGACATGGTGTCAGCCAGCGTCTCGCCTTTCTTACCCAGCGAAGTGTTGCTGCTATCCGAAAAACCGACAACGGATGCGCCAAGGCGGTGAATAGAGGTTTCAAATGACAAACGGGTGCGGGTTGAGGCTTCGAAAAAGCAACTGGCGATCACTTTGTGTTTTAACAACTCAGGTTGCGGATGGCTTTTTAGACTGGCGGCAGTGCGTAATACCAGTTCCAGCTCCTCGCGACATAAGTCGTTAATTGAGATTATATGCTTGTGATACAATGGGTTGACCATTTCGCTCTCCTCTGTGACCCGTCATGCTTCAAGCTGCATGTGCGTTGGCTGCTTTCGCTCATCCCAGTTACTTACTGGTCGTTGACCTTAAAATCAGTAGACTCTTGGGGATTTGCTCAGTTGCCGCCTTCCTGCAACTCGAATTATTTAGGGTATATATTTTAATTGGTGATAATGCTTAATTTGGTGCCGATCGGCAGACAAAAAAAAGCCCCTCAATGAGGGGCCTTTCAGGATCGGTTTAGCAACGGGAGAAAGAACGGCAGTTGGCTGCCTGCTGGCAGTCTATTTTGTCGGCCATCAATAGGGCCATTTTCAACAAAACGACGATGTTTAGCAAAATCCAAGCAGCTTTTCATCATATCTCCCGGCAAATTGTGGCGAATTATACTCGCGTGGGATTTCTCTGCAAGGGGGAAAAGCCGCATTTTTTATGATTAGCAAACGATTACCCAGTACATTTTGATTTCAAATATCTTAAGTTGGGTAATGTTTGTTTAGATGTGATTTGTTCAGTGACTGGTTTGGTTGTTGACGCTGCGGATCATCTTTCGGTTGATAGTCGTTCAGTTATTACCTTACCTCAGCGGCCTCAACCGAGCAGGAGGGCAGGCCGGCCCTCCTGCACCTGCGGCTTGCGCGAAATATTACTGCTTTCGCAGTCTCCTCCGGCAGCCGCTGGCCTTATCGAGCCAGCGCGAGCCGTGCTTGAGCAGGAGGCGAATCACGGCGGTCCGTCAGCCGAAACGATGAGTGAGGGAACCCACGCAGTGGGCAGGCGATACGTGCAAAAGCGCGGGATTCCACAAGGGGGCCGCTGCCCCCTTTGGCGGTTGGTTCATCGGAGATTAAGTAGGCAATGAAGTTCTAACAACCGAACCGGATCACAAATCGAATATCAACTGAACCGCAAAATAAAAACTTAATCTTCATCAAATCCAGAATTAAATAACTCAATCACTGCCGCCAAAGCCTGTATCTCATCAGGCCCGGTCGCCTCAACCTCAATTTGGCGGCCTTTGGCGGAATCGAGCATCAGCAGTGCAATAACACTGCTGGCTTCGGCTTCGGTCCCACTGTCATTGCGTAACATCACTTCTGCATCAAAACTTTGGACCAGTTCGAACAATTTCATTGCGGGTCTGGCATGCATCCCCAACTTGTTTTTGATCTCAACTGTCTGTTTGACGGTCATTATTTACGCTTTTCCAGAGTACGATGACGTGATTGGACATTCTTCCCGCGAGCGCGGAAGTAATCGGCCAGTTGTTCCGCAACGTAGACTGAACGGTGCTTACCGCCAGTACACCCAATGGCAACCGTCAGATAACTGCGGTTATTGGTTTCCAGCATCGGCAACCACAGTTCCAGATAGCTGCGGGTCTGATAAATAAAGTTGTGCACTTCTGTATGGCGATCGAGGAAAGAAGCTACCGGCTTATCCAAACCTGTCATGGGGCGTAATTTCGGGTCCCAGTGCGGGTTTGGCAGGAAGCGTACGTCGAAGACATAATCTGCATCAATGGGAAGGCCGTGTTTAAAGCCGAAAGACTCAAACACCATGGTCAGCTCACGCTCACGTTTACCCAGTAGACGGGTGCGCAGCATCTCAGCCAACTCATGCACTGACATTTCAGAAGTATCAATAATCAAGTCGGCCCGTGAGCGCAAAGGCTCTAACAGGTCGCTTTCTTCATCAATAGCACTTTCTAATGACAGATTTTTGGTCGACAGCGGATGTAACCGACGGGTGTCACTATAGCGACGAATCAAGGTATTGCGATCAGCATCCAAAAACAGCAACTGCGGTGAAAAGCTGTCCGGCAGTTGGGTCATGGCATGTTCAAATACCTCAGGAGATTCAGGCATATTGCGCACGTCTATGCTCACTGCGGCAGAGATGTTCCTATCGGCGAGTGTACTCGCCAATTGCGGCAGCAGAACCACAGGCAAGTTATCGACGCAGTAGAAACCCATATCTTCCAATGCGCGCAAAGCAACAGACTTCCCTGAACCGGAACGGCCGCTGACAATCATCAGCACCATGTGAGTGACTCCCTCTATAGAACCCTATATTCCCGGCCACACAAGCCGGGCATAGCGAATAAAACGGATGTTTCCCAGTGAATTACGCTGTTTCTGGCGGTAATTCAGTCATGATTTGATAAAGCTCATCATCACTTTGCGCCGCCCGTAAACGACGACACACTGTTTTATCAGCTAATCGTTTGGCTACTAAAGACAAAGTGTGTAAGTGAGTTTTACATTGATCTGCTGGAACCAACAAGGCAAATAATAGATCAACCGGTTGATTATCAATAGCATCGAAAGCAATAGGTTGGTCCAAGCGGATAAATACACCTACAGCGCGCAGTGTATCTTCCTCCAGCTTGCCATGAGGTATCGCGATGCCACTACCAATGCCTGTACTGCCCATGCGTTCGCGGGTTAACACAGCATCGAAAACGATCTGTGACGGCAGGTTCAGCTGTTTGGCAGCTAACTCGCTGATAATTTCCAAAGCCCGTTTTTTACTTGAGCAATGTACGGAGCTTTTGGTGCACTCGATATTTAATACCGAGCTTAATTGCAATGCTGGATCGTTGATCATCTCATCTTTCACTTAAGCGCTGTTTTACGCCTGATGCCAGCGGAATATTCTTCTCTGCTGGCATCAGGTTGTGTAGCGAGTGTAGAACCTTTGCTGTGTACCGTCATACTTCAAGCTGCATGTGCTTTCCTGCAATTCGAATTATTTAAGGTAGATAACAGCAACAAGGGCCCCTAATGTTGTTTTAGCTTATCTTTATGTTTGTTCAACTGGCGAGCCAGTTTATCAACCAAAATATCAATTGCGGCGTACATATCCTCCTGCTCTGAGCTTGCGTGCAACTCACCCCCATTCACATGCACCGTTGCTTCTGCAATTTGTTTTACTTTTTCGACACTTAAAACCACATACACTTGGTTAATGCGATCAAAATATTGCTCTAGTTTGGCAAATTTAGTGGTAACAAACTCGCGTAATGCTTCGGTTATTTCGACATGATGTCCGGTAATATTGAGTTGCATAGTGTCTTCCTTCTCAGTTCAGGTCAAACCAACTGTTTCCGCTGGTTTGACGGCGGGATGGATAACGACTCTCGGTACTTCGCGACAGTACGCCGCGCCACCATAATGCCTTGTTCGCATAATAGCGTGGTCAGCTTACTGTCACTCAGTGGTTTGGCAGGATTTTCTGCCGCAACCAATTTTTTCACCAGTGCACGGATTGCAGTGGAAGAAGCTTCCCCCCCGCTTTCGGTATTGACGTGACTGGAGAAGAAATACTTCAGCTCGAAAATACCCCGAGGACTGTGCAGGAATTTCTGCGTGGTCACACGGGAAATTGTCGACTCATGCATATCCACGGCTTGGGCTATGTCTGCCAGTACCATGGGTTTCATAAATTCAGGCCCATTCTCAAAAAAGGCCACTTGCTGCTCTACGATGCAGCGCGCCACTTTTAACAGCGTCTCATTGCGGCTTTCAAGGCTTTTTATCAACCATTTTGCTTCTTGCAGATTGCTACGGATAAACTGCCCATCACTGTCATTACGGGTGCTGCTGCCCATTGCCGCGTACTGTTGGTTGATTTTCAGGCGTGGAATGCTATCGGCATTCAGCTCTACCGTCCAGTGTCCTTTGTCTTTACGCACCAGAACGTCCGGTATGACATACTCAGATTCCCCGGTATTGATGGACTGGCCAGGGCGCGGGTCCAGTGATTGAATCAGAGCAATGGCTTCTTTCAGTGTATCTTCTTTTAGCCGACTTAAACGGATCATCGTGCGGAAATCATGGTTGCCTAGCAAATCCAGATAATCACTAATAACCAAGCGCGCTTCGGCCAGATAAGGCGTGTCTTTAGCATATTGCGACAACTGCACCAATAGGCATTCCCGCAAGTTTCGCGCCGCGACACCAATGGGATCAAAGTGTTGTATCCGCTTAAGCACCGCCTCAACTTCATCCAACCCGACGTTTTCATCTCCCATACTTTCCAGAATGTCTTCCAGTGGCACAGTAAGATAACCGGTTTCATCAACCGCATCGACGATAGAAGTCGCAATCGCAGCATCAGTTTCAGAAAAGGGGGTCAAGTCCACTTGCCACATTAAATAGTCTTGTAGCGTTTGGGTGGTTTCCCCTTGATAGACCGGTAGCTCGTCGTCACTGTAATCATTACCCATACCGGATGGTGTGCCTGCGGTGTAAATTTCATCCCAGGTCGCATCCAGTGGTAACTCTTCCGGCATATCTTTTTGTTCCAGCGCTTCGCGGGTATCAAGCGCTTCACTGTCTACCGTTTCTTTTGCATCTATCTCTTCGTGAAGATCGGTTTGCTCAAGCAGGGGGTTACTCTCCAGCGCTAACTGAATCTCCTGCTGGAGCTCTAGCGTAGAAAGCTGCAACAGGCGAATAGCCTGCTGTAGCTGCGGAGTCATTGCCAGTTGTTGGCTGAACTTGAGTTGCAAACCTTGCTTCATAATGCAGTATCAATTTTCCTGGTGGCTAACAAAATCATCAACAGCGTTTCAGAATGAGAAAATTAAAGACGGAACTCTTCACCCAAATAAACACGTTTAACTTGTTCGTCAGCCAAAATTTCCTGTGGTGTTCCGTGAGCGATTAAACGCCCTTGGCTTACAATATAAGCCCGCTCACAAACGTCGAGTGTCTCGCGCACGTTATGGTCGGTAATCAGGACACCGAGGCCACTGTCGCGCAGGTGCTCAATTATTTTTTTGATATCAATAACAGAAATCGGGTCAACCCCAGCAAACGGCTCATCCAGCAGAATAAATTTAGGATTAGCTGCCAGCGCACGGGCGATTTCAACCCGGCGACGTTCACCGCCAGAAAGTGATTGGCCCAGACTGTCACGTAAATGAGTAATATGGAACTCTTCCATTAACTCATCAGCCCGCTCTTGGCGCTGCTCAGATGAGAGGTCTTTACGGATTTCCAGCACCGCCATCAGATTGTTAAAAACACTCAGGCGGCGGAAGATAGAAGCTTCTTGCGGTAAATAGCCAATTCCGCGCAGGGCGCGTTCATGCAAAGGCAAAAGGCTGATATCTTCGTCATCAATCACAATACGCCCGGCGTCACGCTGAACAATGCCGACGACCATATAAAAAGTGGTGGTCTTACCGGCACCGTTCGGCCCAAGTAAACCGACAATCTCACCGGACTTTACTTTCAAGCTGACGTCTTCGACCACTTTACGGCCTTTGTATGCCTTAGCCAGTTTTTCTGCGATTAATGTTGCCATAAATGATTAGTTACTCTTCTTTTGGCCTGAAGCTGCTGGCCCTTTATCTTGTAATTGGGACGGTAATAGCACGGTGGTGACGCGCTTGCCTTTATCACTGAAGGCTTCCATCTGCTGTTTTTTCACCAAATAAGTGATGCGATCACCTTTGATATTGCTATCAAGCTGCTCCAGATAGGCATCACCGGTCAACACGACAAAATCGTTAGCGACTTCGTAACGCAGTTTCTGTCCATGGCCTTTCACGGGCTTACCACTGTCTTGCATCTGATAGAAAGTGACCGGATTACCAAAACCTTCAATGACCATTTTGCTCTGATCACCACCCGGGCGGGTAACCACCACTTTATCAGCTTTAATCTCAATGGTGCCTTGCTTGATAATCACATTATCAGTAAATGTGATGGTATTCGCTGCCATATCTAGCGCTTGTTTGGCTGAGTCAACCTTGACGGGCTGCTCAGTATCACCCGTTAAAGCCAATGCTGGCAGACTGGCGGCCAAAAGTGAGCTGGCAAGCAAAAAATGACGAATTTTATTTTTGGATTTCATAAGAGGTTTTAACCTTTTCAATCAGCTCGGCGGTTTTATCCCGCAAGTTGCCACGCATTTTCATGCCGTTAGAGGTAAATCCAACACCAAAGAGGGTCACTTCATCATCAGAGGAGACATCCTGAGTGATCAAATTAACTTGGGCGTTATCAGTTTTAATTTTTTGTAACTGTGCGTCTGGGGTTAGGCTATCAACCTCAACATGACCATACAAATAAAGCATCTTATCATTGGTCAGCTTGGCACGGTCCGCACGTACTGACCACGTGGCGACGGCATTCTCATCAAACATTGTCATCACTGGCCGGGTAAACCAGGTCAGCTCTTGTTCGCTGAAATTCTGGACTTCTTCCGCCACCAGTTTATAACTCAACTGCCCAACTGGATTAAAAACCACGGTAACAGTATGTTGGCTTTGCGATGAGGGTTCCTGATCATTCGCCACATTTTGTCTACCTTGTTGATTAAAACCGGAAAAATTCCAGCCAATCAAAGCTAAGGCAATCAGTGCTAAGGATATTGTTATCCATAGTCTTGTTTTACTCATATCGACAATCCTTTAGCACCTTCGAGTTTACCTTGGGCTAATAATATCAAATCACATAACTCGCGTACTGCACCGCGCCCGCCCTTGATTTGCGTGACATAATCCGCTTTGGGAATGAGTAATGGATGGGCATCCGCCACGGCGACAGATAAGCCCACTTGCGCCATTACGGGCCAATCAATCAAATCATCACCAATATAAGCAACGTGCTCAGGCAGACATTTTAATGCGGCCAATAACTCATTATAGGCAACCAGCTTATCAGATTGCCCTTGATAAAGGTGGGTAATGCCTAAGGTGTTGGCACGGTCTTCCAGTAATTTAGCATTGCGGCCAGTGATAATTGCCACCTCAATACCCGAGGTTATCAGGCAGCGGATACCATAGCCATCCCGCACATTGAAAGCTTTCAGCTCTTCTCCCTGATTACCCATGTAAATCAGGCCATCGGACATGACACCATCAACATCACAGATCAATAAGCGAATGTTGGCTGCACGTTCCATAACGTTGCTAGCGACTGGGCCATAGCATGTGTCCAGATATACTGTGCTATCCATAATTTACCTTTTATTAAACAACACCGGCTCTCAGCATGTCATGCATATGCACCACACCCAGTAATTGGTCACCATCGGCCACTAATACCGCAGTAATATGACGTGATTCCATCAGGTTGAGCACATCTACTGCCAACAGGTTTGGACGCACCCGAATACCGCCTTTGGTCATCACATCCGCGATTTTCGCGTTATTTAAGTCAATGCCCATATCGAATACCCGGCGCAAATCCCCATCGGTAAAGATACCTTTAATCATCATCAAATCGTCACAGATTACGGTTAAACCCAGATTTTTCCGAGTAATCTCCAGTAATGCATCGCGTAATGAAGCATCAGGGCTGACGTGAGGAATCTCCGCACCGGTGTGCATAATATCGCTGATCCGCAATAATAATTTGCGCCCTAGTGCGCCGCCCGGATGGGAGAGAGCAAAATCTTCCTGAGTGAAGCCCCGCGCCTGCAGCAAAGCCACCGCGAGGGCATCACCCATCACTAATGTGGCGGTGGTGCTGGTGGTCGGGGCCAGCCCCAGTGGGCAAGCTTCTTGCGGCACCTTGATACACAAGTGAATGTCAGCCGCTTTGCCCATGGTGCTTTCTGGGTTGCTGCTCATGCAAATAAGCTGGATTTTCTGGCGTTTGAGGACGGGGATCAACGCCAGAATTTCGTTGGACTCCCCTGAGTTGGAGATGGCGAGCACGATATCTTGCGGCGTGATCATCCCCAAATCGCCATGACTGGCCTCGCCGGGATGGACAAAAAATGATGGGGTGCCGGTGCTGGCGAAAGTCGCAGCAATTTTGCACCCAATATGGCCAGATTTACCCATCCCCATAACGACCACTTTACCGTGGCAGTTAAATATAGCCTCGCAAGCTCGGGAAAAATCGTCATTAATGTATTGATCGAGTTGCGCCAATCCTTCGCGCTCAATCTGTAATACTTGTTTACCCGCCTGTTGAAAATCAACTTTTGGCTGCAAATCAGAAAAAGACATTCTTGGTTCCCGCTCAATGTTGGTAGGCAATATGGGTTAGGCCGCAGCCAAGGGCAGCCAAAATAGCACCGCCAGATACGCGATAAACCCGCATAATAACAGAGCGCCCGCCATATGGCCGATTCGATGTGTACGCCCCAGACAAAGCACAGTAAATATCACACTAACAGCGAGCATGACCCAATAATCTCGCTGAAAAGCCTCGGGGTTGATATCACCCGGAGACAGCAATGCGGGAACGCCTAACACAATGACAATATTAAAGATATTTGAACCGATGATATTGCCAACCGCCATATCATTTTCACCTTTTAACGCGCCGGCGATAAAGGTGGCCAGTTCAGGTAAGCTGGTGCCAATGGCAATGACGGTTAGCCCGATAACTAACTCACTAACACCGGCGACTCTGGCGATGACCGTGGCATTGTCGATAATCATTTTGGCTGACAGTGGCAAAATAATGAATGCCAGCACCAGCCATAATAATGCGACAGTATTACTGCTGTCTTGTGGTAGCTCAGCCAATTGCTCGCGGGTGAGAATATCATTTCCTTGCGAATGGGCCAGGCGTGCGATTTTTAGTATCAGAATAATAAAAGCCACGGCTGCCAATAGCAAAATAACACCATCTCCCCGGCTAAGATGATTATCAGCCAGCAGGAAACCACATAATATCGTTACGACTAACATCAAGGGCAATTCGCGGCGTACAATCTCTGAGCGCACGGTCAGCGGGCGTATTAGGGCGGCACCGCCCACTATCAGCAATAAATTGGTAATATTGGAGCCCAACACGTTCCCGACGGCCATATCTGTTTGGTTATTTAGAGCTGCGGTTACTGATACAATCAGTTCCGGCAGCGAAGTGCCAATGCCGACAATGGTCATCCCAATAATGAGTGGCGGGATACCGAAAGAGCGGGATAACACGGCAGCGCCATAAACTAATCTATCGGCACCGTACACCAATAAAACCAAGCCAATGATTAATAGTGTTATCGCAAGAAACATGCAGAGTCCTTTTTTCGATATAATCCTGAACCATTGGCAGAAGTTGGCTGTCGGTAAATGTGAGTCGATAGGCAACAATGACTAAAAATACATTTTTTATGTTTTTTTTACTTACCCCCTAATTTTGACTGTGAGTGCCAGAAAAGTAAAACGTATGGCAACTTTGGCTACGAAAAAACGTCAATAAGTTGCCAGAATACTTCTCAATTGCGCTCGCTAGCGCCATTTGCTGTAACATTGGCGGTATACTCGTCAGACTTCAAGCTGCGTGTGCGTTGGCTGCTTTCGTTCACCCCAGTCACTTACTTGTGTAAGCTCCTGGGGATTTACTCAGGTTGCCGCCTTCCTGCAACTCGAATTATTTAGAGTATAAATGAGTCATAAAAGGCCTAAGGGACGAATGATAATGAACCAATTGGCGTCGAATTTGATAGAGATCCGTGGGATGAGTTTTACCCGTGGTGAGCGCCCGATATTCGCCGATATCAACATGACAGTCCCGCGCGGCAAGGTTACGGCGATTATGGGGCCTTCGGGGATTGGTAAAACCACTCTGTTGCGCTTGATTGGCGGGCAACTGGCACCCGATACCGGTGAAATCTGGTTTGATGGTGATAATATTCCGGCTCTTTCTCGTCAGCGTTTGTATGATGTGCGCAAGAAAATGAGCATGTTGTTTCAATCGGGTGCGTTATTCACCGATTTAACAGTATTTGAGAATGTGGCTTTCCCATTACGTGAACATAGCCGTTTACCTGAAGAACTGCTGCATAGCACGGTGATGATGAAGTTAGAGGCCGTAGGGTTGCGTGGTGCGGCTAACTTAATGCCCGCTGAGCTTTCTGGCGGTATGGCGCGCCGCGCGGCACTGGCGCGGGCAATCGCCCTTGATCCCGAATTGATTATGTTCGATGAGCCTTTTGTTGGTCAGGACCCTATCACCATGGGCGTACTGGTAAAACTGATTGATGAGCTGAATCATGCACTGGGGGTCACCTGCGTGGTGGTTTCCCACGATGTACCGGAAGTGCTGAGTATTGCTGATTATGCTTATATTGTTGCCGATCAGCATGTGATTGCTGAAGGAACACCTGAGCAACTACAAGCCAATGACGATAAGCGGGTGCGTCAGTTCCTCGATGGTATTGCCGACGGGCCGGTGCCTTTCCGTTTCCCGGCGGGCGATTATAAAACTGAGCTGTTAGGTTAATGGATGGAGTATTCATGTTAGTACAGGCATTGGCGTCTTTAGGCCGCCGGGGCATTAATGTCTGCGCATCCTTTGGTCGCGCGGGTTTAATGCTGTTTAATGCGCTGGTTGGGCGGCCTGAACCGCGAAAACAGTGGCCATTATTGGTCAAGCAACTGTATAGCGTTGGGGTGCAATCCTTACTGATTATCGTGGTTTCCGGCCTATTTATCGGTATGGTTTTGGGCTTGCAGGGCTTTTTAATCCTCACCACATACAGCGCAGAAGCCAGCCTCGGGATGATGGTTTCTTTATCATTACTGCGAGAATTGGGGCCTGTAGTGACGGCGCTGCTGTTTGCTGGCCGTGCCGGTTCTGCCCTGACGGCAGAGATTGGCCTAATGAAAGCGACTGAACAGATTTCTAGTTTGGAAATGATGGCGATTGACCCTCTAAGACGAGTGGTTGCTCCTCGGTTCTGGGCTGGGCTTATCAGTATGCCATTATTGACGGCTATTTTTGTCGCGGTGGGCATCTGGGGTGGCTCCGTGGTTGGTGTTGACTGGAAGGGGATTGATAGCGGTTTCTTCTGGTCTGCAATGCAAAGTGCCGTCGAATGGCGCACAGATTTACTGAATTGCCTGATTAAGAGCCTGGTATTTGCCATTACCGTGACTTGGATTGCGCTGTTCAATGGGTATGATGCGATCCCAACATCTGAGGGGATTAGCCGGGCAACGACCCGTACTGTGGTGCATTCATCACTGGCGGTATTGGGATTAGATTTTGTGCTGACAGCACTGATGTTTGGGAACTGAGTCGATGCAAACGAAGAAAAGTGAAATCTGGGTAGGGGCGTTTATACTGATTGCTATTCTGGCGGTCGTATTCCTCTGCTTGAAAGTGGCAGATATCAAATCAGTGGGTAATCAGCCGACATATCGGATTTATGCTAATTTTGACAATATTGGTGGCCTGAAAAACAATTCGCCAGTCAAAATTGGTGGGGTTGTGGTTGGCCGAGTGGCTGATATTACGCTGGACACCAAAAATTACAGCCCCCTTGTGGCGATAGATATCCAGCAGCGCTATAACCATATCCCGGACACCAGTTCCCTGGCGGTGCGCACTTCCGGTTTATTGGGCGAACAGTTCCTGGCGCTTAACGTCGGTTTTGAAGACCCGGATATGGGCACCAGTATTTTGAAAGATGGCGGCGTCATCCAAGACACTAAATCTGCTTTGGTTCTGGAAGACCTTATCGGTCAGTTCTTGTACAAAAGTGGCGGTGATGGTAATTCTGATGCACCAGCCAGTGAACCGGCTGCGGCACCTGCGGCAGCAAATGGCAGCTTGCCAGCAACTCAACATCCTTAAGAGGGTATCGAATGTTTAAACGTTTACTTATGGTCGCGTTGTTGGTGGTAGCCCCATTGGCTAATGCCGTCGATCAAACTAACCCATACCGTCTGATGGATGAAGCTGCGCAAAGAACCTTTACGCGCCTGAAAAATGAACAAGCTAACATTAAGCAAAATCCCGAATATTTACGCACTATTGTCCGCGAAGAATTATTGCCATTTGTTCAGATTAAATATGCAGGTGCATTGGTGCTGGGCAGCTATTACAAAGCCGCCACTCCGGCACAGCGTGAAGCTTACTTCAATGCATTCAGTCAATATCTGGAACAGGCATATGGCCAAGCATTGGCGCTATATCACGGCCAAACTTACGATGTCGCACCAGATCAGCCATTGGGTGATGCCAATATCGTCGCCATTCGCGTGACCATCCTTGACCCTAATGGCCGCCCACCGGTACGTTTAGATTTCCAGTGGCGGAAAAACAGCCAAACCGGCAATTGGCAGGCGTATGACATGATAGCCGAAGGGGTTAGCATGATCAGCACCAAGCAAAATGAGTGGGCCTCTATTTTGCGTCAAAAAGGTGTTGATGGCCTGACCCAACAGTTGCTCATTGCAGCGAAACAGCCAATAACCTTAGATAAGTAGTGATTATGGCGGATGAACTGAAATGGCAGTCACAACAGGAAACACTGATACTGCAAGGTGAATTGGATCGCGCAACGCTGTTACCCCTATGGCAACAGCGAGAAGCATTGTTGGCCGATAAGACGCGCATTGATGTCAGCCAATTACAGCGTGTTGATTCCTCCGGTCTGGCGCTGTTGGTTCACTTTCGTGAACTGCGCGGCAAGCAGGGTGTCTCATTAGCGATTACCGGTGTCAGCGATCGCTTGTCTACCTTGATTGAACTGTATAATTTGCGGGAAGTCATCCCGGTAGAAACAGTTATCTCGGTAAAAACGGCCAGTATCTAGCGATTAGAATTATGTTAGTGGCCTTTTGTGTCGCCTATTGCTAAAGCAAAAAGCTAAAGTTTTTAAGCCCCTGAGCGTAATAACGAAACAGGGGCTTTTCTTTAGTTTCAGAGAAAGCCGTATTCTACTAATATGTTCAACTGATTACGATCCTCTTAAAATAGAATGAATCTTATGGATACTAACGAAATTAAAGACGTGCTGATGCAAGCATTGGCATTACAAGAAGCGCATGTTACCGGTGATGGTAGCCACTTTCAGGTGATTGCTGTGGGTGAGTTATTTGCCGATATGAGTCGAGTGAAAAAGCAGCAGGCAGTGTATGCGCCGCTGATGGAATATATTGCTGATAACCGCATTCATGCCTTATCCATTAAGGCCTATACGCCGCAAGAGTGGCAGCGGGATCGCAAACTAAACGGTTTTTGATGCTGTTGGCTTCTGAATTGCCTACAGGTTTGTCAGGCAGTTTCTTAAGCGGGCAGTGAATTCGAATTTGCCGATCAGTATTTTGACAACGATCAGTATTTTGACAACCAGTATTTTGACAACAAAGAGTGGTCACAATGGATAAGTTTCGTGTGCAGGGGCGGACTCGCCTAAGCGGTGAAGTCACCATTTCCGGAGCGAAAAACGCAGCATTGCCGATAATGTTCGCGGCGTTATTGGCAGAAGACCCGGTCGAGTTGCAAAATGTCCCAAAGCTAAAAGACATTGATACCACTATTAAATTGTTGAGCCAATTAGGCACCAAAATCGAACGTGATGCTTCCGGCTCCGTTTTTGTTGATGCCAGTGGTGTGGATGAGTTTTGTGCACCTTATGATTTGGTTAAAACCATGCGCGCCTCGATCTGGGCTTTGGGGCCACTGGTTGCTCGCTTTGGTAAAGGGCAGGTTTCTTTACCGGGCGGTTGTGCTATCGGTGCGCGTCCGGTCGATTTGCATATCACCGGTTTGGAACAGTTGGGTGCTGAAATCAAGCTGGAAGAAGGTTACGTTAAAGCTTCCGTCAATGGCCGCCTGAAAGGCGCGCATATCGTGATGGATAAAGTCAGCGTTGGCGCAACAGTGACCATTATGAGTGCAGCAACCTTGGCTGAGGGGACTACAGTCATTGAAAACGCCGCTCGCGAACCAGAAATTGTCGATACAGCGAATTTCCTGAATACGCTGGGCGCTAAAATCACTGGCGCAGGTACTGACCGCATAACCATTGAGGGTGTAGCTCGCTTGGGTGGCGGTGTTTACCGAGTGCTGCCTGACCGTATTGAAACCGGGACTTTCCTGGTTGCAGCGGCTATCTCTGGCGGTAAAGTGGTTTGTCGTCAGACTCGTCCAGATACACTGGATGCAGTATTGGCTAAGCTGCGTGAAGCGGGTGCTGATATTGAAATCGGCGAGGACTGGATAAGCCTGGATATGCATGGCAAACGGCCTAAAGCCATTACCTTGCGGACTGCGCCACACCCTGGTTTCCCAACAGATATGCAGGCTCAGTTCAGTTTATTGAACTTGGTTGCAGAAGGAACCGGTGTTATCACCGAAACAATTTTTGAAAATCGTTTTATGCATGTGCCAGAGCTTATCCGTATGGGCGCACATGCAGAAATCGAGAGCAATACTGTGATTTGCTATGGTGTTGAGCAGTTGTCTGGTGCTCAGGTCATGGCAACCGATTTGCGTGCTTCTGCTAGCTTGGTATTAGCGGGCTGTGTCGCTGATGGGGTGACCATTGTTGACCGTATTTATCATATCGATCGTGGTTACGAAGGTATCGAAGATAAATTACGTGCGTTAGGTGCCAATATTGAGCGTATAAAAGGCGAATAGACTTTTTCAAAAAAACGCTTTTTCTAACCGCCCTATAAAAAATGCCAGCCGGTGAGTGACATCAGGCTGGCATTTTTTTGCGATTTTTTTTGCAATTAATACATCCGATTAGGATATACAGCCCCTATGACAACGGCGCTGGCTGCTGTTCAAGCAGCTCATTTTGATCCAATTCGGTAATAGTAATTTGTGCCGTGATTTGCTGACCATTGCGTAATAATAAGACCGGAATTGTGGTTCCAGGACGAATTTCTGCCACCTGATCCATGGTTTCTATCACGGACGTCGCAGGCTTATTATTAACGCTTAGAATAATATCACCCACTTGCAAGTTAGCATTCGCCGCCGGGCCATTTGGCGATATCTTATTCACCTTAATGCCATGTATTCGGTCGCCATTATTACCGCTAGCATTGAATGGCGGATACTCCTCGCCGGTAATGCCAATATAGCCACGGATCACCCGCCCATCGCGAATCAATTTTTCCATCACTTTGGTGGCAAGTGCGGTTGGAATAGCAAAACCGATGCCTTCCGGGGTTTCCCCATTGCTACTTTTATCAAATGAAAGTGTGTTGATCCCCACCAACTCGCCAAGCGTATTGACCAGCGCTCCCCCGGAATTACCCTGATTAATGGAGGCATCTGTTTGGAGGAAATTCTGTCGGCCAGAAGAACTCAAACCTATACGCCCGGTGGCACTGATAATCCCCTGAGTGACGGTTTGACCAAGATTATAGGGATTGCCAATAGCCAGCACGACATCACCAATATGTGGTGTCCGGTTAATATTAATCGGAATAACCTGTAGGTTGACGGCATCAATTTTCAACACGGCTAAATCAGTCAGATTATCTGAACCGACCAACAAGGCTTCTGAGATACGGCCATTTTGTAATGCAACAATGATTTGTTCTGCATTATTGATGACGTGTTTATTCGTCAGGATATAACCCTTATCATTCATGATCACGCCAGAACCTAAGGTTCGAATGGCTAATCCTTCCTGATTAGGGCTTAGGCTACGGTTATAAACATTAACAACGGCAGGGGCAGCCCTGCGCACAGCTTGGTTATAACTGACCGGGGCCTCTTCATCTACGCTATCACCATTGCCCGAAAAAAAGTGGCCGGGGCTGCGGAGCATAGGTATTGCGACCAGCAAGATACCGGCAACAATTAGCCCCAAAATAATAGAACGCAATAGCTTAAGAAACATGAAGTTTAAGGCATGAATGAATAGGTAACGGGAGAATAGCATGAGTTTGGCGGACACAGCATTGTGCTGTGTCCGATTTTTCAGCAAATTAGCGGATTAACAGATAAATATTCTCTTCACCGCGAACGATATTCAGTGCAATTACAGCAGGTTTCGCTTCAATAGCTTTGCGTAACTCGGCGATATCTTTCACTCGCACACGGTTTACGGCAATAATCACATCGTCTTTCTGCAAGCCCGATTGCGCTGCCGGTGAGCCTTTGGTTACGTTCTCAACTTTGACACCCTTGCTGCCACCTTTGATTTCGCCATTGCTCAGTGATGCGCCTTGCAATGAAGGTGATAAGGTATCTGCACTGGTCGATGTTGGGCTGCTGTTCTCCAACGTTACAGCCACTTCAAGCGGTTTGCCATCACGCAATAAACCGACTTTAACGGTTTTGCCCGGCCCGGTGGTGCCTACTTTGGCGCGTAACTCAGCAAAGCTGCTAATGGGTTTGCCATCCACGGAAACTAACACGTCGCCTGCTTTGATACCGGCTTTAGAGGCCGCTGATTTTGGCAGCACTTCACTGACAAAAGCACCGCGCTGCGCATCAATATTAAAGGCTTTCGCCATATCAGCGGTCATTTCGCTGCCACGAATACCCAACAGGCCGCGTTTCACTTCGCCAAATTCAATTAACTGTTGGCTGAGGTTTTGCGCCATATTACTTGGAATGGCAAAGCCGATACCGATGTTACCGCCCCCCGGTGCCAGAATTGCGGTGTTAATCCCAATCAATTCGCCATTCAGGTTGACCAGCGCACCACCCGAGTTGCCTCGGTTGATAGAGGCGTCGGTCTGGATAAAGTTTTCTAACCCTTCCAGATTCAAACCACTGCGGCCAAGTGCGGAAATGATACCGGAGGTCGCGGTCTGGCCGAGGCCAAATGGGTTGCCCACAGCGACGGCAAAATCACCGACTCGCAGGTTATCGGAATCTGCAATTTTAATCGCCGTCAGATTTTTGGCGTCAGTTATCTGCAATAAAGCGATATCAGTTTGTTCATCACGGCCCAGCAATTTGGCATCATATTCACGGCCATCATTGAGCTGAACACGAATTTTATCCGCGTTATTGATCACGTGGTTATTGGTCAGCACATAACCTTTTTCCGCGTTAATGATGACGCCAGATCCCAGCCCTTCAAATGGGCGGTTACTCTCTTTGCCGGTTGGCGCATTTGGGCCAAAGAAGAATTTGAATTCTTCCGGCAAACGTTGCTGTTGTACCTGTGTGCCAGAGACATGGACGCTGACGACCGCGGGCAACACTTTCTCCAGCATAGGTGCCAAACTTGGGACTGATTGCCCGGCAACGGCCGCCGGAAGAGCTGCTGCGTTTACCATAGGAACAGATGCGAGACCTAAGCCGACACTCATTGCCAGCGCACTAAGAAATAATGACTTTTTCTTCATTGATTTAAACTCTCTCAATACCTAACGGTGAATGAATAGGGTAGATGGCTACTACAGGCCCGGTGTAAATTCAGACTCTGAATGAGCTAAAAAATTCACTTATTTCAAAAGGCTATTGCTGTTCTAAAAATAAGCACCCTAAGATGTCACTTGATATAGGGGTTAGCGTAAAGCAATTCAAGGAGAGGTAGGTATAGAAGTGTAAATGTGCTGACCGCGGCGATGTGCGCCGCAGTCAGCTTGATATGCCCGTCATACTTCAAGCTGCATGTGCGTTGGTTAAACTCAATAACCCGAATCACTTACGACAGTAAGCTTATCGGAGTTAATGAGCCTCATCCCTGAGACTCACCCAGCGGGCAGCATAAATGCTGTTCAAATCGCTTCCCGACCGATTTGTATCTCGCTTGCCGCCTTCCTGCAACTCGAATTATTTAGGGCATAGATAGAAGTTTAGCTTAGTCCCGGGTCTGATGTTCCGGACGCAGTAAACCGGATGCCCCTTCGGAGTAGTCACGAGGTGGCATTTTGACCGGTGCCTGATCATTATCTGCTTCAGATTCTGTCAGACGGTAGCGGAACGGATTATCTTGCATTGGCAAGTCTGGCAACAAGTTATTGGAGCTTTTCGCCATATGCTGATAAAGCTGGCGATAGTCGCGAGCCATGTTATCGAGCAACTCGGCACTGCGGGCAAAATGCCCAACCAGTTCCTGACGATATTCTTCCAGATCTGATTTACTTTTCTCCAGCTCATTTTGCAGCACTTGCTGCTGACGCAATTTACGATTGCCAAAGCGCATAGCCACCGCGCCAATCACAATACCAACAACCAACCCAATAAGCGCATACTCCCAGGTCATAATGACTCCTTTTTTGACTTCATTGTTCAGCAGGGCTTTTTCACTTAATAATACCCACTATAACCGTTAACCTTGTCTGAGTGGAATCCTGATGCAACATTGCCTATGGTTATCAGGCTTTTTCCGCAGTAGCAGAGTCGGTAAATGCTGCGATTACCCGATAAATCAGCAAGAAAGTACCGCGAAAAGTAGATAACTATTTTATCAGAGATTATTTTTATCAGGGATTATTGATAAACATGCAACCGAGTTCACCTATAGCACTTTACCAGCAAGCAATTGATGTTGGCGACTATCAATCTGATGACGTCCAGCGGCGTACTGTCGCACGGCTGGACACTCTTTATCAGGAATTGAATCAACGCCAAAGCACGCCTGCGGTCAATGTAGGTATCCGAGGGCGTTTGGGCCGCTTACTGGGCCGGGGCGCGTCAAAAACGCCAATACGCCCAGCTCAGGGCTTATATATGTGGGGCGGTGTCGGGCGGGGTAAAACTTGGCTGATGGATATGTTTTTCCACAGCTTGCCGGGTGAACGTAAGCTCCGCCTGCATTTCCACCGTTTTATGTTGCGGGTGCATCAAGAGCTAACAACATTGCAAGGTCATGAAAATCCATTAGAAATTATTGCTGATGGTTTCAAGGCTCAAACTGATGTGCTGTGTTTTGATGAATTTTTTGTTTCGGATATTACTGATGCCATGCTGCTGGCGACATTGCTGGAAGCATTGTTTGCCCGTGGGATCACACTGGTTGCGACGTCCAATATTCCACCGGACGATTTGTATCGTAACGGTTTGCAGCGCGCTCGCTTCTTGCCGGCGATTGAGCTTATTAAGCAATATTGCGATGTAATGAATGTCGATGCTGGTATTGATTACCGCCTGCGCACATTAACTCAGGCTAATCTCTACCTGACACCGCTTAACCCGCAGACTGAACAGGCGATGGAGGATATTTTCGTCAAACTTGCGGGGAAAGAGGGCGAAAAATCCCCGATACTGGAAGTTAATCACCGGCCTTTACCGGCGATTTGCTCTGCGCAAGGGGTGCTGGCGGTTGATTTCCACACATTGTGTGAAGAGGCGCGCAGCCAGTTGGATTACATCGCGCTTTCTAAGCTTTATCACACTGTATTGCTGCACAATGTCCATAAGATGGCGACGCAGGATGAAAACACCGCCCGGCGTTTTTTGGCATTAGTTGATGAATTTTATGAGCGGCGGGTAAAACTTATCATTGCAGCGGAAGCATCAATGTTCGAAATTTATTGCGGCGAACGGCTTAAATTTGAGTATCAGCGCTGTTTATCACGGCTACAAGAAATGCAAAGTGAAGAGTATCTCTCTTTACCGCATTTGCCATAACTGTACTTGCTGTGAAAGTAATCTGCGCCTCAGTTATTCACTTTATGGGCGCTAAAATGCTATTCTGTGGTGGGCGATTATTCTTCGCCCTAACTTAACATGTTTAATTTATACCTTTCTCGCCAAAAACAGTTCGATCTTTGACGTCGACTTCTCTATAATCTTGCGACCCCACGTTACAACAAAGTTTTTTTCCCAGAACTTTGTATAGTGCCAGCATTGGCTATTCGAAGGGGTAGGTTTGCTGGACTGATGGTCGTGTGAGCCTCAACTGTTTTTGAACGTTTGGGTGTTCACCAACGTGTAACTTATTAATTGGGTAAGCTTTTATAATGAAAACTTTCACAGCTAAACCAGAAACTGTAAAACGCGACTGGTATGTTGTTGACGCGAATGGTAAGACCTTGGGTCGCCTCGCTACTGAACTGGCTAGTCGCTTACGCGGCAAGCATAAAGCGGAATACACCCCGCACGTTGATACTGGTGATTACATCATCGTTCTGAACGCAGAAAAAGTTGCCGTAACCGGTAACAAGCGTACAGACAAGATTTATTACCGTCACACCGGTCACATCGGTGGTATCAAACAAGCGACCTTTGAAGAGATGATTGCCCGCAGTCCTGAGCGTGTGATTGAAATCGCGGTTAAAGGCATGCTGCCGAAGGGTCCGCTGGGCCGTGCAATGTATCGTAAACTTAAAGTTTATGCAGGTACTGAGCACAATCATGCGGCACAGCAACCGCAAGTTCTGGACATTTAATCGGGATTATGGCAATGGCTGAAAATCAATACTACGGCACTGGTCGCCGCAAAAGTTCTGCTGCACGCGTTTTTCTTAAGCCGGGTAGCGGTAAAATCGTTATTAACCAACGTAGCCTTGAAGTTTACTTCGGTCGTGAAACTGCCCGTATGGTAGTGAATCAACCGTTGGAACTGGTAGACATGGTTACCAAGTTTGACATGTACATCACTGTTAAAGGTGGTGGTATTTCAGGTCAGGCTGGCGCTATCCGTCACGGTATCACCCGTGCACTGATGGAATATGACGAATCTCTGCGTGGTGAACTGCGTAAAGCTGGCTTCGTAACGCGTGATGCGCGTGAAGTTGAGCGTAAGAAAGTGGGTCTGCGTAAAGCACGTCGTCGTCCACAGTTCTCCAAACGTTAATTTTTTGCCTTTACGGCATCAGATTAATGGTAAAAACCCGGTGTCTCACCGGGTTTTTTTATTTGTTTTAAGCCAGATCAATCGCTAAAAGTACCCTTCCGCTATTTTATTCATTATATTTTTGCCGCTAACCCGTTGTCAGATAGACAATTGTTCATGAAATCGCAGCACCATCCCCACAAAACATGCAAAATCTGGTAAACTATCACTCACTTTTGTGCCTGTTCGGCGAACTGTTGGCGTCCGTGTATCTCCCTGGCTGAATTATTTTCTCGACCAAGGCTTATTTACGGCAGCAACGACCATGATTGCGAACCGGCTGTAAAACGACTCAGGATAGCAACGTCACCGTGGGCTATTCGCATTGTTTTTTCTAGATAATCTTGGAGGTTTTCATGGCTGTCGCTGCCAACAAACGTTCGGTAATGACGCTGTTTTCCGGCCCGACCGACATTTTTAGCCATCAAGTACGCATCGTACTGGCGGAGAAAGGTGTCAGTGTTGAGATTGAGCAGGTTGAAGCTGATAATCTGCCGCAGGATCTGATTGACCTCAATCCCTACCAGACCGTCCCTACTTTGGTTGATCGCGAGCTGACGCTGTATGAATCCCGCATCATCATGGAGTATCTGGATGAGCGTTTTCCTCACCCGCCATTGATGCCGGTCTACCCTGTAGCACGCGGTAGCAGCCGTTTGATGATGAACCGCATTGAGCAGGATTGGTATTCACTACTGGCGAAAATTCAGAAAGGCAATGCGCAAGAAGCGGATGCTGCTCGTAAACAATTACGTGAAGAACTGCTGACTATTGCACCAGTGTTTAATGAAATGCCTTTCTTTATGAGTGAAGAGTTCAGTCTGGTCGATTGTTATCTGGCTCCTCTGCTGTGGCGTTTACCAGAATTAGGTATTGAATTCACTGGCGCAGGTTCTAAAGAGCTGAAAGGCTATATGACACGTGTGTTTGAGCGTGATGCATTCCTGGCTTCTTTGACTGAAGCTGAACGTGAAATGCGCCTGCAAACCCGGGGTTAATTTTATGGCGACGTCTGGTATGACTCCGCGCCGTCCTTACTTGTTGCGCGCATTCTATGAGTGGTTGATTGATAATCAACTGACTCCACATCTGGTTGTGGATGTTACCCGGCCGGGTGTTTCGGTGCCAATGGAGTTTGCCCGTGATGGGCAAATTGTATTGAATGTGGCACCTCGTGCAGTAGGGAATCTGGAATTGGGCAATGAGGAAGTGAGTTTCAATGCCCGTTTTGGTGGTATTCCCCGCGAAGTGACTGTCCCTATGGGGGCGGTGATGGCAATCTATGCGCGTGAAAATGGTTCCGGCACTATGTTTGAACCTGAAGAAGCTTACGATTCTGATGCTGATGGCAATTTTGTCGGCATGGAAGAAGATAACGAGGCTGCGCCGACGGAAAACTTGATGTTGGTAACGGATGAGACTCAAGTGCCTCACGGCGAGGGTAACTCACCGGATGATGAGCCGCCGCAACCGCCACGCAGTGGTGGCCGCCCAGCATTGCGGGTTGTTAAGTAGTCTTTTTTATTTCTCGAGCAAATGTATTATCAGGGCGGCTTTGGCCGCCCTTATTATTTCTGCCAATTATATTGGTCATAGCCAAAATTAAGATAACTTTTTCAGCTCGGCCAGGCAGCTATCACGTTGGCTCATCATGTCACTATTTCTGATGGTTGACAGGGTGTGAGTAGCGCGTTGCTGGAAATTGGCTTTCGCCGCGCTATCTTTAACCTCGGCTGGCGCAGTACAAATCTCTGACAAAGTGAGAGTCTTACTGTTGCTTACTGCTTTGAGTACCGCGGCTGGGTTATAAATTAGCGCGGAGGATAGGGCAGATTTCACCCCCGCAGTGAAACTCGCGTTGCCGGCATCTGCTAATTTAGGAGCCATGGCAATCCAGTTATCATCACCCAGCTTGATATTATTCTCTACAGCAGGTAATTGCCCCGCTTTTGCTAATTCAGCCACCACTGCACGAGCGCCTCGCGCCTCAATATTGTAACCAACTTCTTGATAATTAAGTGACATCGCTAATGCGCTGCTGCTAATAGCCAGCAAGCCGCCAGCAATGAAAAGTAAGTGAGATTTCATAACAGATGATCCTTTCTTTAAAACAAGGCGTAACAACATAATATGCAGACCAGTGAAATTGGCTCATAAAGTATTAATCAATATGAACTCGGCCTTTACTATAGCGCTTTAGGTATAAAATGTTGAAAATAAGGTTGCTGAGATTGTTACAAAATCTTGAGTAAGTGGAGATATGCAGTAGAAAATAGCAATAAAAAGGGGCTGGATAACCAGCCCCTGATTTCTTTGAGTCTATATTGGGATCAAACTTCCAGATAATTCATAATACCTTCAGCCGCTTTGCGGCCTTCAGCAATGGCAGTTACCACCAAATCAGAGCCACGGACAATATCGCCACCGGCAAAGATTTTTGGGTTACTGGTCTGGAAGGCGTTATCCGTGCGCTCTGGTGCTACCACACGGCCTTGTTTATCCAATGCCACGTCGTGAGCCGCCAACCATTCCATGCTGTGTGGACGGAAGCCAAACGCCATCACCACGGCATCTGCGGGCAGAATATGTTCTGAACCTGGGATCTGCTCAGCCACACTACGGCCTTGTGCATCTGGAGCGCCCAGTTGAGTGCGAACCATTTTCACACCACAAACTTTGCCGTTACTGTTCACTTCGATGCTCAAAGGTTGCAGGTTGAATTTAAATTCGACCCCTTCCTCGCGGGCATTTTTCACTTCCCGCTTGGAACCCGGCATGTTGGCTTCATCACGGCGATAGGCGCAAACCACGTCGGTAGCCCCTTGGCGAATGGAGGAGCGCACGCAGTCCATCGCGGTATCACCGCCACCCAGCACCACCACGCGTTTACCTTGCATGTTGATATAGGGTTCGTGAGGTGCAGCCTCATAGCCCATTAACTGTTTTGTATTGGCGATCAGGAATGGCAGCGCATCATACACACCGGATGCATCTTCGTTTTCCAAGCCACCGCGCATGGATTGGTAAGTGCCCACACCGAGGAACACCGCGTCATATTCTTGCAGCAGCGCATCCATGGTGATGTCTTTGCCAACTTCAGTATTCAGTTGGAATTCAATGCCCATCTCGGAGAAAATTTTGCGGCGCTTTATCATCACTTCTTTTTCCAGCTTAAAAGCCGGAATACCAAAGGTGAGCAAGCCGCCAATCTCTGGGTGGCGGTCAAATACCACTGCTTGTACGCCATTACGCGCGAGCACATCAGCACAGGCTAGCCCGGCAGGGCCAGCGCCAATCACCGCCACACGTTTACCGGTGGGGTGAACATGGGACATATCCGGCTTCCAGCCCATTTCAATGGCTTTATCACTGATATAGCGCTCGATGTTGCCGATAGTGACCGCGCCAAACTCGTCATTCAGGGTACAAGACCCTTCACACAAGCGGTCTTGCGGGCACACACGGCCACAGACTTCCGGCAAGCTGTTGGTCTGGTGAGCTAAGTCTGCCGCTTCCATAATTCGCCCTTCGTTGGCCAGTTTCAGCCAGTTAGGGATGTAGTTATGCACCGGGCATTTCCATTCGCAATAGGGGTTACCGCACGACAAACAGCGGTCTGCCTGTGCTTTCGCCTGTGTTTCCGAGAATGGCTCGTAAATCTCAACAAATTCAATTTTGCGGATCTTCAGCGGCTTTTTCGGCGGATCTACGCGCTGTAGGTCGATAAACTGATAAACATTCTGACTCATTTCAACCCCTTACTGCGCTTGAACCCGCAGCTCAGCTGCGGAACGGCTACGGTGACCCAACAGTGCTTTCACATCGCTGGATTTCGGTTTAACCAAAGCAAACTTGGTCACCCATTCCGGCCAGTTAGCCAGAATTTCTTCACCACGGCTAGAACCCGTCAACTGAACATGTTCAGTGATCAGGCCGCGCAGATGCTCTTCATGGATTGCCAGTTGGTCGACGTCGAGCACTTCGACCAGCTCAGGGTTAACGCGTTTACGGAATTCACCATCTTCATCAAGGACATAAGCGAAACCACCCGTCATCCCGGCCCCGAAGTTAATCCCGGTACGGCCCAGTACGCAGACAATCCCGCCTGTCATATATTCACAACCATTATCACCGATACCTTCAACGACAGTAATCGCACCGGAGTTACGCACGGCAAAACGCTCACCGGCTCGACCCGCGGCGAACAATTTGCCGCCAGTGGCGCCATACAGACAGGTATTGCCGACAATGCTGGCTTCATGACTGCGGAAGTTGGAACCCACAGGCGGGCGCACTGCGATGCGGCCACCGGCCATGCCTTTACCGACATAATCGTTGGCATCGCCCGTCAGGGTTAGCTCGACGCCGCCCGCATTCCACACCCCGAAGCTCTGACCGGCAGTGCCGGAGAAGTAAGCTTTGATAGGGTCAGTTGCCAGGCCTTGGTCGCCATGTTTAGTGGCAATCGCGCCGGACAACGCCGCGCCCACTGAGCGGTCGGTGTTGCGAATATCAAAGTAAAACGTCTTGCTGTGTTTCGCTTCAATGTGCGGTTCAGCTTGTGCCAGCAACTCTTTGTTCAATAAGCCTTTATCAAACGGAGGGTTACTTTCAGTGCAATACAGTGCTTTACCCGGATGTGGCGTAGCTGTTTTCAGCATTGGCGACAAATCCAACTTGTTCTGTTTGGCGGAGATGCCATCAAGTTCCAGCAGCATGTCAGTACGGCCAATCAAATCAACCAGTTGGCTAACACCCAGCTCCGCCATGATTTCACGGGTTTCACGGGCGATAAACTGGAAGTAGTTCACTACACGTTCAGGTAGGCCGTGATAATGGTCACGACGCAATTTCTCATCTTGGGTGGCTACACCAGTGGCGCAGTTATTCAGGTGGCAAATGCGTAAGTATTTACAACCCAGTGCTACCATAGGGCCAGTACCGAAGCCGAAGCTTTCCGCACCCAAAATTGCCGCTTTAACAATGTCGACGCCGGTTTTCAGGCCGCCATCCACTTGCAGACGGATTTTATGGCGCAGGCCATTAGCAACCAGTGCTTGCTGAGTTTCCACCAGCCCCAGTTCCCACGGGCAACCGGCATATTTCACCGAAGAAAGTGGGCTTGCGCCAGTACCGCCGTCGTAACCGGCGATGGTGATCAAATCGGCATAAGCTTTCGCCACACCGGTGGCAATGGTGCCGACGCCCGGCTCAGAAACCAGTTTCACTGAAATCAGGGCTTTCGGATTGACCTGTTTCAAATCGAAAATCAGCTGTGCTAAGTCTTCGATTGAGTAAATATCATGGTGCGGCGGTGGGGAAATTAAGGTTACACCCGGCACCGAGTAGCGCAGTTTGGCGATATACGGCGTGACTTTATCACCCGGTAATTGGCCACCTTCGCCCGGTTTTGCTCCTTGCGCCACTTTGATCTGGATAACATCAGCATTCACCAGATACGCCGGTGTCACACCGAAACGGCCAGAAGCCACCTGCTTGATACGGGACACTTTATTGGTGCCGTAACGCGCAGGGTCTTCACCGCCTTCACCGGAGTTAGAGAACCCGCCGAGGCTGTTCATGGCGATGGCGAGTGATTCATGGGCTTCCGGGCTGAGTGCGCCGATGGACATGGCGGCAGTATCAAAGCGCTGGAACAGAGATTCAGCCGGTTCAACTTGATCGACTGGGATCGGGGTGCCTTGCGGTTTGATGGCCAGCAGATCGCGCAATGTGGCAACCGGGCGCTCATTCACCAGCTTGGCATAAACCTGATAATCACTGTATTCGCCGCTGTGAACCGCGGTTTGTAAGGTGCTGACCACATCCGGGTTATACGCATGGTATTCGCCGTTGTGGACAAATTTCAGTAATCCGCCCTGATCCAGCGGCTTGCGTTTCAGCCAGGCGCGTTTGGACAGATTCTGTAAATCCTGTTGGAAATCACTGAAACTGGCCCCGCCAATACGGCTAACCACACCTTGGAAGCATAGGTCGGACAGGTCGCGGTGCAAGCCAACAGCTTCAAACAGTTTGGCGCAGCGGTAGGAGGCGACG
This sequence comes from Yersinia sp. Marseille-Q5920, assembly GCF_946902935.1. Lineage (NCBI taxonomy): Bacteria > Pseudomonadati > Pseudomonadota > Gammaproteobacteria > Enterobacterales > Yersiniaceae > Yersinia > Yersinia sp. Marseille-Q5920. The sequence goes on from NZ_CAMPQA010000011.1 coordinate 150,478, forward strand.
GTTGAAATGCCCATTTTGGACATGATTTTGTACAGCCCTTTATTGATGCCGTTGCGATAGTTGAGCATCACATCGCGATACTTTTTATCAATCGCCTGGCTATCAACTAATTTAGCCAATGATTCATAAGCTAAATAAGGGTAAATCGCGGTCGCACCAAAACCGAGCAACACTGCAAAGTGGTGCGGGTCACGGGCGCTGGCGGTTTCAACAATAATGTTGGCGTCGCAGCGCAGATTTTTTTCGACTAAGCGAGTTTGGATCGCGCCGACAGCCATCGGGGCCGGTACCGGCAGGCGGTCAGGGGCGATAGCACGGTCTGACAGCACCAACATCACGGCACCATCACGCACTTTGCGCTCAGCCTCTTCGCACAAGGCCAGCACCGCTTGTTCCAAATCTGTCTCCGCCGGGTTAAAGGTCAGATCCAGCCGATCAGCGCGGTAATGTTCCCCTTCCAAGGTGGTTAATTGTTGGAAATCGGAGAACAGCAAAATAGGCGATTTAAAGCTCAGACGGTGCGCCTGACCTTCGGCTTCGCAAAATACGTTCATTTCACGACCAATACTGGTCGCCAGTGACATAACATGCGCTTCACGCAGCGGATCGATTGGCGGGTTGGTGACCTGCGCAAACTGCTGGCGGAAGTAATCGTAAATAATACGCGGGCCGCTGGAAAGCACGGCAAACGGGGTGTCATCACCCATTGAACCAGTGGCTTCCTGACCAATTTCACCCAATACGCGGATGACTTGATCCAGCTCTTCGCTACTGTAACCAAACTGCTTTTGATAGGTTTCCAGTGTCGAATCATCTAACTGGCGGCTACCCACCTGATCTTCCGGCAGATCTTCAAACGGCACCAAGCGCTTAACGTTCTTTTCCATCCACTCTTTATAGGGGTGGCGGCTTTTCAGGTCGTTATCAGTTTCGGCGGAATGCAGAATTTTACCGCTGCGGGTGTCAATCACCATCAGTTCACCGGGGCCGACACGGCCTTTTTCGATCACTTCATCGGGCTGGTAATCCCAGATACCGACTTCAGAGGCGCAGGTGATGAGTTTATCTTTGGTGATGACATAGCGCGCAGGGCGTAGGCCATTACGGTCGAGGTTACAGGCGGCGTAGCGGCCATCTGACATTACAATCCCGGCAGGGCCATCCCATGGCTCCATATGCATGGAGTTGAAGTCAAAGAAAGCGCGCAGGTCGGTATCCATATCCGGGTTATTCTGCCAGGCCGGCGGCACTAACAGACGCATAGCACGGATCAAATCCATCCCGCCGCTGAGGAACAGTTCCAGCATGTTATCCAGTGAACTGGAGTCCGAGCCGGTCTCATTGACGAAAGGGGCCGCATCCTGCAAGTCCGGAATTAATGGCGTTTTAAATTTGTAGGCACGTGCTTTGGCCCATTGGCGGTTACCGGCGATGGTGTTGATTTCGCCGTTGTGCGCCAGATAGCGGAACGGCTGAGCCAGTGGCCAGCGCGGCACGGTGTTAGTCGAGAAGCGCTGGTGGAACAGGCAAATAGCCGATTCCATGCGCAGGTCAGCCAAATCCAGATAAAAGCGCGGCAGATCCGTAGGCATACATAAGCCTTTATAGATCGTGACCAAGTTAGAGAAACTACAAACGTAGAAGTCTTTGTCGTTGGTAATGCGCTTCTCAATACGGCGACGCGCTACAAACAGGCGGCGTTCCATATCACGTGGACGCCAGCCAGCAGGGGCGTTCACAAAAATTTGTTCAATCCGAGGCAGGGAGGAGAGAGCGATTTCACCAAGAACATCCGGGTTGGTCGGCACTTCACGCCAGCCGATAATCGACAGCGTTTCATTTTGCAATTCTTCTTCTACAATGCGGCGGCTTGCCTTGGCGAGTTCTTCGTCCTGACTGAGAAACATCATGCCGACGGCATAGTTTTTGGCCAAACGCCATCCGCGTTCTTCAGCGACCATCCGGAAAAAACGATCCGGTTTTTGTAATAGCAGACCACAACCGTCGCCGGTCTTGCCATCAGCAAGGATCGCGCCACGGTGTTGCATTCGGGCCAGTGCGTGTATCGCGGTACGCACCACCTTATGGCTAGGTTCGCCTTCTATGTGGGCGATTAGGCCGAAACCACAGTTGTCCCTCTCAAGGGATTTATCGTACAACATATCAGTGAACCTCCCCAGGCTCTGCGAGACTCTCACAAACCGACTCCAGAAGGACATATTGGCATCAGGCGGGGTGGGCTGACAGCCGCATATTTCGCGACAAATCTGCTTTTCCGCCCTCCGGCAATGGCCTCTTGTGACGGTTCTCACAAGTGGTATAAGACTTGTTTTAAGAGGGAGTCTTAAATTACTGCATAATTATGACTAGACGTTTGCCCGTCCAGAAAGCTTCCAGCGGACTTCCAACTTAGCGAGAAAGAATACTCAGGTCAAATATAGGCTTAAGATATATCGTTAATGTAATAATAGGGTTTATCGTAATGATAAATATAAATTTATTGGTGTTTTTTCCCTGCTCAATGCACCATGAGGTAGATACTAAAGTGTGAGCTGTCTCACTATAGTGCAATCGACAAATCGCTGCACCATGCTAGTGCTGGTGGGGATTGCGGAATGATAAACTGGATTTAATATATTTTCTGGTGTTTAAAACTATTTTTCATTGAATTGTAACAGAAGCGCTAAGGGCTGGGTGGAAATAAGAAAATTTAATCATCGGTCAAGTGATTTTATTTGCATTTATAGTGAATGGTTATGCGAAGCTGCACCCAAGGGCTTGGGAGTTGATCTCTGTCATCGCGAATGATATCGCTAGCGGGTAGCCTAAAGCTCTTTTTTGACAGGCAGTGCCAAGATTATGCAGTTGCAGCGATTAGTCAATATGTTTGGTGCGGATTTACAGCGCCGCTATGGTGAAAAAATTCATAAACTCACGCTACACGGCGGGTTTAGCTGCCCTAATCGTGATGGAACTCTGGGGCGCGGCGGCTGCACTTTTTGCAATGTGGCCTCATTTGCTGACGAACAAATGCAGCAGCAGGGCATTGCACAGCAATTAGCGGAACAGGCCAAAAAAGCCAATCGGGCAAAACGCTACCTGGCCTACTTCCAGGCCTATACCAGTACTTATGCAGAGGTCAATGCGCTGGCGGCGATGTATGAGCAAGCTTTGGCTGAAGCTGACATTGTCGGTTTGTGTGTCGGCACTCGGCCCGATTGTGTACCGGACGCGGTGTTGGATTTATTGAGTGGTTATCATCAGCAAGGTTATGAGGTTTGGTTGGAGTTGGGGCTACAAACCGCGAATGATAAAACCCTCAAACGTATTAATCGTGGCCATGATTTTGCTTGTTACCAGCAAACTGCCCGCCGTGCTCGTGCTCGAGGGCTGAAAGTGTGCTGCCATTTAATTGTTGGCTTGCCCGGTGAGAATCAGGCGCAGTGCATGGAAACGCTGGAGAAAGTGGTGGCAACCGGTGTCGATGGGATAAAACTGCACCCGCTGCATATCGTGGAGGGCAGTATCATGGCCAAAGCTTGGCGGGCGGGGCGTTTGCCCGAACTGGCACTGGAAGATTATGTGCTTACCGCCGGTGAAATGATCCGCCATACCCCCGCCGAAATTGTCTACCACCGGATTTCTGCCAGTGCCCGCAGGCCAACCCTGCTTGCGCCATTGTGGTGCGCGAACCGCTGGACGGGTATGAATGAGTTGAATAATTATATGCTGGCCCATGGCGGGCAAGCCTCTGCGCGGTGATCGGCTACTGCGCATCGTCATACTGGGATTGTGCAGTGCTCACAAAATGCATGCATTTTGAATGCCCTTTAGGGCGGCCCGCAGGGGAGCGTAGCGAATAAAATCCTCACGTACTACGTGTACGCTCCGGTTTTTCCGCACTGTACGCACTCAGTCTGACTTAGCTCGCTACGCCGTAATTTTTTACCGCCCACCTTGTTTCTCACACAATACCTCATTGTGATTTGCAATCTTTTCCACACTTCTGAGGAAGCCATCTTATCTCAGCCCAGTTTTGCGGTATGATTTATCAGATAAACACAGACAGGGGTTGCTATGAAGCAAATCAGGGTATTAGCCCAGTACTACGTTGATTTAATGGTTAAGTTAGGGCTGGTTCGCTTCTCACTGCTACTGGCATCTGTGCTGGTGTTGCTGGCCATGGTGGTTCAGATGGCGGTGACCTTTGTATTGAGTGGCTCGGTGGAAACCCTCGATCTGGTGCGTTCCATTTTCTTTGGTTTGCTGATAACCCCATGGGCAGTGTATTTCCTGTCGGTGGTGGTTGAACAACTGGAAGAGTCGCGCCAGCGTTTATCGCGGTTGGTGGATAAGCTCGAAGTAATGCGTTATCGCGATTTAGAGCTGAATAAACAACTGACGGAGAATATTGCTCAACTTAATCAGGAAATCGTCGAGCGCGAGAAAGCAGAGAAAGCGCATCTGCAAGTGGTCGACAAACTGAAAGAAGAGATGGGCCACCGTGAACAGGCGCAGATTGAGTTAGGTCAGCAGTCGGCCTTATTGCGCTCTTTTTTGGATGCTTCACCGGATTTGGTTTATTACCGTAACGAAGATAATGAGTTCTCCGGCTGCAACCGGGCAATGGAATTGCTGACCGGTAAAAGTGAGAAGCAATTGGTCGGGCTGACCCCTAAAGAGGTTTATGCGCCGGATATTGCTGAGAAAGTCATGGAAACCGATGAGAAAGTTTTCCGCCACAACGTTTCGCTAACCTATGAGCAATGGCTGGTGTACCCCGATGGCCGCAAAGCCTGCTTTGAATTGCGGAAAGTGCCGTTTTACGACCGTGTCGGTAAGCGTCATGGATTGATGGGTTTCGGGCGCGATATAACCGAACGCAAGCGCTACCAGGACGCGCTGGAGAATGCCAGTAGGGATAAGACGACTTTCATCTCAACTATCAGCCACGAGCTGCGTACGCCGCTTAATGGCATCGTGGGCCTGAGCCGCATCTTGTTAGATACCGAATTAGATAGCGAGCAATTAAAGTACCTGAAAACCATTCACGTCAGTGCTATTACCCTCGGGAATATCTTCAACGATATCATTGAGATGGATAAGTTGGAGCGCCGTAAAGTTCAGCTTGATAATCAACCGATTGATTTTACTGGGTTTATGGCGGATTTAGAAAACCTTTCTGGCCTGTTGGTGCAGCCAAAAGGGCTGAAGTTCATTATGGAACCGCAGTTACCATTGCCGGAGAAAATCATTACCGATGGCACCCGCTTGCGCCAAATTCTGTGGAATTTGATTGGCAACGCGGTGAAGTTTACCCAGCAAGGCGAAATTGTGGTACGGGTGCGGCGGGAAGGCACTGACCGCTTGATTTTTGAAGTAGAAGATTCAGGGATGGGCATTCCTGAGGATGAACAAGATAAGATTTTCGCCATGTATTATCAGGTGAAAGATAGCAATGGCGGCCGCCCGGCGACCGGAACGGGCATCGGGTTGGCGGTGTCTAAACGTCTGGCACAGAGCATGGGCGGTGATATCACGGTGAAAAGTGCCCAAGGGGCAGGTTCATGCTTTACCCTGACGATTAAAGCGCCAGCCGTGCAGGCCACGTCCAGCACGCCATCAGGTGAGGATCTCCCGTTGCCGGCTCTCCACATCTTGCTGGTGGAGGATATCGAGCTGAATGTTATCGTCGCGCGTTCGGTGTTGGAGAAACTGGGCAACAGTGTCGAGGTGGCGATGAATGGCCACGATGCGCTGGCGATGTTCAAACCGGATAATTTTGATTTAGTGCTGTTGGATATTCAATTACCAGATATGAGTGGGTTGGATATCGCCCGTCAAATTCGGGCTGATTATGGGCAGCAATCCTTGCCGCCATTGGTGGCCTTGACCGCTAACGTGCTGAAAGACAAAAAAGAATATTTAGATGCCGGGATGGATGATGTGCTGAGTAAGCCGTTATCAGTGCCCGCGCTCACGGCCATGATTAAGCAGTTCTGGGATCATAAGCCTTCTTCTGCCGCTAAAAAACAGGAACTTAAAGTGATGCAAACCCATGAATCGTTACTTGATACTGCCATGCTGGAACAATATATCGATTTGGTTGGCCCACAACTAATCCATCAAAGCCTTGAAATGTTTGAACAAGTGATGCCGGGCTATTTGGCGGTATTGGATTCAAACATGACCGCGCGGGATCAGCAGGGTATTACAGAAGAGGCGCATAAAATTAAAGGGGCGGCTGGCTCCGTGGGGTTACGCCATATCCAGCAGCTTGCACAGCAAATTCAGACACCGACACTGCCAGCATGGTGGGATAACGTGCAAGATTGGGTCGATGAATTAAAATCAGAATGGCGCAATGATGTTCAAGTGTTACGTGAGTGGGCAGCGACCGCTGAAAAAAAATAACCCCGACCGAGGCCGGGGTGCGCGAATACTGCGCCAACACCAGGGAAATCGTCAACCTGCCTAATAATTTCGATTTCTAATGGATTCGCAGGTTGTAAGGATTCGTCCATACATCATACAAGCAATAACATAGCAAATGTAAGCGCTCTTGTTACAAGATTCATTAAAATATGTGATAGAGATTGGTCTTTGTTACTAGAACGAGTTAAGCAATTGACAGCGTGAGAAAAGGAGAGGTGTGATGAAAACAGTCGGTGTAGTGCTGAGTGGATGTGGTGTTTTAGATGGCACAGAGATACATGAGTCTGTCTTAACTATATTAGCATTGGATCGTGCTGGAGCTCGTGTTTTATTCTTCGCACCAGATAAGCCGCAACTCCATGTTATTAATCATCTTACTGGTGAAGAATCTACTGAGCAGCGGAATGTTTTAGTGGAGTCTGCGCGCATTGCTCGGAGCCTGATAAAGCCGCTTTCTGTCGCCAATTCAGAGGACTTGGATGCCCTTATTGTTCCTGGTGGTTTTGGTGCCGCAAAGAACCTCAGTGATTTCGCCATTAAAGGTTCTGAATGTTCTATAGATCCAGATTTAGTTAAGCTTACTCAATCAATGCATAAGGCCGGTAAACCAATTGGATTTATGTGTATTTCACCGGTGATGTTGCCAAAGCTGCTGGGGAAACCTGTTCGCCTGACGATTGGTAACGATCCCGATACTCTTGATGCAATTGAAGCTATGGGAGGGCAACATGTTATTTGCCCTGCTGATGATGTAGTGGTCGATGCAGAGAATAAAGTGGTCACAACACCGGCCTACATGTTGGCGGCATCAATTTCCGAAGCAGCAAAAGGAATTGATAAGCTGGTGGCGAAGGTGCTGGATTTAACCGAATGATTTCAGTTCGCCGTGGATTAAATTGGCTTTGGTATTGGGGCAAGCGGGGCATCATTGGCATTGTTGCTCTGTGGTTGGCCGGTATTTTGATTTTTGCTTTCCTGCCGGTTCCGTTTTCCATGGTCATGATTGAAAGGCAGCTCGGGGCCTGGCTGACAGGCGATTTTTCATATGTTGCTCATTCTGATTGGGTGCCGATGGATGAAATCTCGCCTTATATGGCGCTGGCGGTGATGGCCGCGGAAGATCAAAAATTCCCTGAGCATTGGGGGTTTGATGTCGGTGCCATTGAGTCGGCATTAGCCCACAATCAGCGCAATCAAAATCGTATCCGTGGTGCATCCACCTTATCGCAACAAACCGCCAAAAATCTGTTCCTATGGGATGGACGCAGCTGGGTGCGTAAAGGGTTGGAGGTGGGCCTGACCGCCGGTATTGAGTTGGTGTGGACCAAGCGGCGTATTCTGACGGTTTATCTGAATATCGCGGAATTTGGCGAGGGTATTTTTGGTGTGGAAGCGGCTGCGCGCCATTTCTTTAATAAACCGGCCAGTAAATTGAGTGCGTCAGAAGCCGCCCTGTTAGCCGCAGTTCTGCCCAATCCACTACGTTTTAAAGTGAATGCGCCATCAGGTTATGTTGTTTCCCGCCAACAGTGGATTTTGCGCCAGATGCGGCAGTTGGGTGGCAAGGCGTTTTTGCAGGAAAATCAGTTAGATTAAGAAAACGGGCTTAGATTGCGCTAAGCCCGTATCAGTTTGATTCTATGTCAATAAACTGAGTTATTTCACAATAGTAAACGCGGTAGTCACATGCTTAACGCCACTCACCTGACTGGCTATCTGAGCAGCTGATTGCCCTTCCTGCTGAGTCACCAGACCCAAAAGGAACACTTCGCCATTCTCCGTGGTGACTTTCACGTTGGAGGATTTAACCGAGTCGGCGGTCAGTAATTGTGAGCGAACTTTGGTGGTGATCCAAGTATCCATGGATGCGGTGGACAGATCGACCGGCTTACCCAAGCGCATTTCGTTATACACTTCTGTGGCACCATCAACACCGGCTGCAATTTGCTTGGCACGGCTAGACAGTTCAGCTGTTGGCGATTGCCCTGTCAGCAAAACCTTCCCTTGATAAGCGGTCACGACAAAACGTGTTTGGCTCTTTATCTGCTGATCTTTGCTCAGTGCATTGACAACTCTGGCCTCAAGTGTGCCATCGTCGACCTGGGTGCCGACAGAGCGCGGGTCTGTGGCAGATTTAGTTGCAACGGCTGCACTGCCAACCACCACAGCACCGATACAACCTTGTAATAACAGGGCGCTGAATAGCATGGCAAAAATATAACCAACCTTCATTCGTGCTCCTTTAATCGTCCTGATGAGGAAATAGAGTGTTATCAATTAAGTCACACAAGCAATTCACTGTCAGCATGTGTAATTCTTGAACCCGAGCGCTACGGTGCGAAGGTATGCGGATTTCAACATCCTGCTGACCTAACAAGCCCGCCAGCTCACCACCATCATAACCGGTCAGTGCGACGATGGTCATATCACGGGTAACTGCGGCTTCGACCGCTTTCACAATATCACGGCTATTGCCACGAGTGGAAATAGCGAGCAAAACATCACCAGCATGACCCAGCGCACGAACCTGTTTGGCATAGACTTCATCATGCAGGCGGTCATTGGCGATTGCTGTCAGCACCACATTATCAGCATTTAAAGCAATAGCTGGCAGGCTGGGCCGTTCTGTTTCAAAACGGTTTATCATACTAGCCGCAAAGTGTTGTGCGTTAGCCGCAGAAGTCCCATTACCGCAGCAGAGAATTTTATTGCCGTTGAGCAGTGACTGAACCAACGTCATTGCTGCACGGGATATGGCATCAGGCAGAGCCTCAGCCGCGGCAATCTGGGTTTGAATACTTTCTGTAAAACAACCTTTGATTCTATCCAGCACGTTGATTTGACCCACTTAATAAAATTAATATGCCCTTCGTATTTGAAGCTGCAAGGGTGTTGGCTACGTTCATTCACTCGAATCACTTACCTGAGTCAGCTCATCGGGATTCGTTCTCTTGCCGCCTACTTGCAACTCCAACTTCTTTGGGCAGAGCCGGCATAAACCGGAGAAAAATCATCAATCCGCATTGAAGGCGTTTGGCAGCCATTCTAACTGACTACCCGTGATGGCAAAAACATCAAAACGGCATAATGTTGTGGCAAAACATGCGTTTCGTTGTGCCAACCAAAGGGCCGCAGCCCGGAGTAGCCGCTGTTGCTTGCGGTAAGTGACACTGGCGGCAGCGCCACCGAATAGGGTATTGCGGCGAAAGCGTACTTCAACAAACACCCAAGTGGCTCCGTCGCGCATGATAAGGTCAATCTCACCACTTTGATAGGTGACATTGGCCGCCTCAAACACTAAACCCGCCCGCTCAAGATGGTGGCGGGCTTGGTTTTCGTAGTGTGTGCCAGTTTTCCTTTGGCTCATAATTCCCTTCGTCCTTGAAATTGCAGGGTTGTTAGCTGCATTCATTTACCCGAATCACTTACTTGAGTAAGCTCATCGGGGTTCACTCACTTGCTGCCTACCTGCAAACTCCAATGACTTTGGGAATACTTTTCGTCCTTGAAATTGCAGGGTTGTTAGCTGCATTCATTTACCCGAATCACTTACTTGAGTAAGCTCATCGGGGTTCACTCACTTGCTGCCTACCTGCAAACTCCAATGACTTTGGGAATACTTTTCGTCCTTGAAATTGCAGGGTTGTTAGCTGCGTTCATTCACCCGAATCACTTACGCCGCCGGTACTACCATGCCCTGGCGGTATTGCAGCCAAGGTAATTTACGGGTGATAACACAATCGGCTGATGCCGTTAAATCACCGGTGGTGCCGCTGACCTGGAAACCAGGAATTTGGCGCATTTCAGCAAAATGATTCGATAATGTCCACGCATCAATGCCCATGGCGTACAAACGTACCAGCGAATAGTCGTTAGCATATTTGGCTGCCGCTTGTTGCATCAAAGCTGGATTCGACCCGGCCATCAGTGGAATATCACTAAACTGAATGCCTTCCATTTCCAGCCGGTAGTCTGGGCCTGCACCTGCTTGATAGCTGCGTGAGCTGGCGAACAGTGCAGGTTTGCTGCGGGTGCTGGTCGCCATATCAATCATTGGCTTAATCAGTGTCAGCTCGGCCGGTGTCGCGATGATATACACCGCATCAATGTTACCACCAACGGCGGTTGAAACTACCGGTGCATCGACGGGCGGTGCAGGGATGGTCAGGCCAGCAATAGTGACTGATGCTGGTGCAGCCGCCGGTGCGCTTGAAACGCTAATCGGTTGACCGGTCAGGCGGATGCCCGCGCCACTGTTGATAGCTTGTTTTAACTCCGCAGTAGAGCCGAAGTTTTGTTGTAATACCGTCTGACCACCTTGCTTCTGCCACTCTTCAGCAAAGGCTTTGGCGATGCGGTCACCCAAGGCACCACGCGGGGTTAGCAACAGCGGCATTCTTTTTTCCTGGCTCCATAAATGATGCGCGGCATCGCGGGCTTCATCTTCAGGAGAAAGGGCGAAATAACAGATATTCGGGCTATTGGTGCTGACTTCCGGCTGGTTCAGCGCCAGAATATTTAGTGTGCTGGGGGTTGCACTCAGTTGTTCAACTTCGGGCTTCAGCAGTGGGCCAACCACCAATGTCGCGCCATCTTGCTGGGCTTGCGCGAGTAAAGCTGCAATCGGCTGAGTGGTGGTATCGTAGATTTTGACTTGTGCATTGCTGGTGGCGACAGGTACCGGCGCTGGTATAGGCGCAGCCACATCTGTAACCGGCGTCGCCGCGGCATCCGTTGGCGTACTTGCGGTTGCATCTGGCTCTACCGGTGTAGGAGCGTTAACTGGCAAGCCATTCTGTGCGGCAGTAAAACCTTGCTGGATAGCATCGGCAAAGACTTGTGCCGGGCCACTTAATGGCAGCAATAAGGCAATTTTCGCCGTAGACGCCTGGCTGAAGTTGCTGATTTGCGTTAATGCCGTTGGCAGGTTTTTCGCTGCCGGATTTTGCGGATAACGATTTTGCCAATCTTTAATACCGGCTTTCAGCATGTCAGGGTCTTGCTTGTTATCCTGATAGACATGCAGTAAATCCAGCCAACCTTGCAGGACGTTTTCGTCCGCGTTAATCACAATGTTATTCAACTCTTGTGGGGTGAGCTGGGCCAGCGCTTGCCAGGTGCCATCAATATTATCTTGATGGGCTTTATCACTGAGCAGGGGTTCTTGAGCAATGAATGCGCGCACCAGCGGCAAGGTTGCTTTACCCTGATTGGCGGCAATCAGTGCTTGATAAAAGCGCACTTGTTGGTTGGCTGAGAACTTCCCTGCATCCAATTTGGCCAAAACATCCGCAGCAGCAGGATTGTTTTTCTGTGCAACCAGCAGTTCTGCGGTCAGTAATTGCTGTTCCTGGCGCTGTGTGTCATTCAGGTCAGCGGGCAAAGTTCCAAGCAGTTCTGCTGCTTGAGGGACTTTCCCTTCGCGTAACTGGGCACGAATGGCAAGTAATTGCCAGTCAGCCTTGTTATCATCACTGCTCTGTTGCAACTGTTGCAGATAATAGTCAGAGTTAGCGCTTGCTTCGTCCTGTATATTGGCGGGCGGCGTCTGTGGTGCTCTGCCTGAACAAGCTGCCAGTATCAAAGCAGCCAACACAACAGGGACTAGCCCTGCTTTGGAACGAACGAATGTTGAGGAAAGCATACTGTATCCAGTGATGTTTTTTTCAAGATGCTCAATATTAAATCGGTAATTCGGATGAAACAATGAATCAACACGATCGAGCAGTGATTTCTGCATCTACGCTTTATGTGGTACCTACCCCAATCGGTAATTTAGGGGATATAACCCATCGGGCGTTAGAGGTACTGAAAGGCGTTGATTTGATTGCGGCAGAAGATACACGTCATACAGGGTTGCTGTTACAACATTTCGCGATCAACGCCCGCCTATTTGCACTTCATGACCATAACGAACAACAAAAAGCCGATCATTTACTGGCGAAACTGCAAGCCGGCCAGAGTATTGCACTGGTTTCAGATGCAGGCACGCCACTGATTAACGATCCGGGCTACCATTTAGTGCGCCGTTGCCGTGAAGCTGGCATCAGAGTTGTGCCATTACCGGGCGCATGTGCGGCGATTACAGCCCTCTCCGCCGCCGGTATTGCCTCAGACCGTTTTTGCTACGAAGGCTTCTTGCCTGCGAAAACCAAAGGACGTAAGGATACTCTGCAAGCGCTGATTGAGGAACCTCGAACCCTAATCTTCTACGAATCAACCCATCGCTTGTTAGAAAGTTTACAGGACATGGTAACTGTACTTGGCCCACAACGCTATGTGGTACTGGCTAGAGAACTCACCAAAACTTGGGAGTCTATCCACGGCGCGCCTGTTGGCGAGTTACTGGCGTGGGTTCAGGAAGAAGAAACCCGACGCCGTGGCGAAATGGTCTTGATTGTCGAAGGCCATAAAGTACAGGCGGATGATGCTCTGCCTGCCGCCGCCTTGCGTACTCTGGCGTTGTTGCAAAAAGAGTTACCGCTGAAAAAAGCTGCCGCTTTAGCCGCAGAAATCCACGGCGTGAAAAAGAATGCGCTTTATAAGTATGCACTTGAACAGCAAGATGACAGCCAAATGCAAGCGGAAGATGACATTCAACAGTAATGTGACTATAATCCGCCGCGGAGTTGACTAGACAGTCGCCGCTTCGCTGCCGTCCCTTTCGGGGGAGACAGGTGAAGGGGAGGAAAGTCCGGGCTCCATAGGGCAGGGTGCCAGGTAACGCCTGGGAGGCGCAAGCCTACGACAAGTGCAACAGAGAGCAAACCGCCGATGGCCCGCGCAAGTGGGATCAGGTAAGGGTGAAAGGGTGCGGTAAGAGCGCACCGCGCGGCTGGCAACAGTTCGTGGCAAGGTAAACTCCACCCGGAGCAAGGCCAAATAGGGGTTCACATGGTACGGCCCGTACTGAACCCGGGTAGGCTGCTTGAGCCAGTGAGTGATTGCTGGCCTAGAGGAATGACTGTCCACGACAGAACCCGGCTTACCGGTCAACTCCACTCATTCCATAAAACCCCGCTTCGGCGCTGAGGGATCCCCACTAATTCAGCGCTAATAAACCAACACCATACTTCGGTAGGTTTTGGCGAGGTGATTAAGAACTGCATCCAGTGCTGTTCGCGTTAAAATTAGCGGAGAGTGTCGCAAGATATTCTCCGCTAATGTCAGATAAGATATAACCCGTCGTGACTTAAGGCTGTTAGCCTGATACCTCAGATGTAACCCTTTATTT